>CAYTGS010000166.1:0-4271 GCA_964437435.1 uncultured Roseburia sp. | reverse complement strand
TGATACACTTCTATAAAATCCTTAACAACCTCTACAAGCTTATCATAGCCCATTGAAGCTGTATTTAAACAAAAATCATATTTTTGTGCGTCACGCCAGTCGCTTCCAGTGTAATATTTGCAATAATCTGCCCTGTACCTGTCAATCTTCTCGATTTTCTTCTCGGCTTCCTTGGCACTGATACCATTTTGTGCCACCACCCTGTCTATGCAGTCCTTTAAAGGTGCATAGAAGAAAAGCCTTATCACGTCAGGGTTATCCTTCAATACATAATCAGCGCAGCGTCCTATAATAATGCATGACTCCTGCTCGGCAAGCTCCTTAATCACCTTTGCCTGATAATTAAAGAGGTTTTCGTCAGAAACAAAATCACTGCTCTCAGGCGGAATTACACCACCCTTATAAGGATTTTTCTTTACTATTCCCAAAAGCGGGGACTTTTTGAGCTTTTCATCAGCCTCGCCAAAAAGCGCCTCGTTGATACCGCTATCGTCTGAAGCCATTCTAAGGATTTCCCTGTCATAACAGTTAATCCCAAATTCCTTTGCAAGCAGCTTTCCCAACGTCCTACCGCCGCTTCCATAGCTTCTTGCTATTGTAATTACAGTCTTCTTCTCCATTACATTAACCTCCTCAAATTTGGGCTATGCACAAATTTGCTGTATAAAAAAACTATCATATAAGGTTTTTTTATACTATTCCCCCAAGTAAGCCTTTTTAATCGAAGCATCATTCATAAGCTCATGCGCATCCCCTGAAAGTACGATATTTCCTGTCTCAAGCACATATGCCCTGTTAGATATTTCAAGCGCCTTCTTAGCATTCTGCTCCACGAGTAATACCGTAGTACCCTCAGATGATATCTCACGAATAATTTTAAATATTTCCTCCACAAATATAGGCGAAAGCCCCATTGACGGTTCATCCATAAGTATAATCTTGGGCTTTGACATAAGCGCACGCCCCATTGCGAGCATCTGCTGCTCACCACCGCTTAGCGTTCCTGCAAGCTGGTTTCTGCGCTCCTGTAATCTTGGGAAGCTCTTATATACACGTTCAAGTGATGCCGCAATTTCCGCCTTATCCTTTCTCGTGTAAGCCCCAAGCTTAAGATTTTCATAAACTGAAAGCTGTGCAAATACACGTCTTCCCTCCGGCACATGTGCCATTCCCATTGATACAATTTTATGTCCGGGAATTTTAGTTATATCCTTCCCGTCAAATATAATCTCACCAGCCGATGGCTGTATCATTCCTGTTATAGTCTGAAGCGTTGTCGTCTTTCCGGCACCGTTTGCGCCAATCAGGGCAATTACCTCACCTTGGTTTACCTCAAAGGATATACCCTTTATCGCCTGAATAACGCCATAGAACACTTCAAGATTTTTTATTTCAAGCATTGCCATTATTCTATTTCTCCTCTCCCAAGTTTGGCTAATCGCCTAGGTATGCCTTTATAACCTCCGGATTGTTAAGCACCTCGGAAGTCTTACCTTGTGCCAAAACCTGACCAAAATTAAGCACTGTAAGCTCCTCACAGATACCCGACACAAGCTTCATATCATGCTCAATTAATAGGATTGTCATATCGAACTTATCACGGACAAAATGAATAGTATCCATAAGCTCCTTTGTCTCATTGGGATTCATGCCAGCCGCCGGCTCATCCAACAATAGCAGCTTTGGATTTGTGGCAAGTGCCCTGGCAATCTCAAGCTTTCTCTGCTTTCCGTATGGTAGGTTAGACGAAAGATAATCAGCCTCCTTGTCAAGGTCGAAAACCTTTAAAAGCTCCATAGCCTTCTCGTCCATCTCCCTCTCAACCCTGCGGAATTTTGGAAGCCTCAATATACCTGTAAGGGTTGAATATGACGCTTGATTATGTAGACCAATCTTAACGTTATCAAGTACTGACTGCTCCTTAAAAAGTCGTATATTTTGGAATGTCCTAGCTATCCCAGCCTTATTGATGTCTATAGTCTTTTTCCCTGTTATATCCACGCCATCAAGCGTAATCGAACCGTCACTTGGCACATACACACCAGTTAGCATATTAAATACAGTAGTCTTTCCAGCACCGTTAGGTCCAATCAGACCATATAACTGTCCCTTTTCAATATTGACCGTAAATCCGTCTACAGCCCTAAGTCCGCCAAAGGAGATTCCTAAATTTTTAACTTCCAACAATGCCATCTTAAATCTCCTCCTTTGTACCCTTTTTCTTAAATTTATATGCAACCTTAGCTCTCCACTCCTTGCATTTAGGCGACCAGTTAAAGAGCATCATAGCGATTAATACAATCGAATAGATTAACATTCTATAATTAGAAAGCCCACGCAGCAGCTCCGGTAAAAGCGTAAGGATTACCGCTGCTATAATCGAACCTCTAAAACTGCCAATACCGCCAAGTACCACGAATACGAGAATCATAATTGACATATTATATCCAAAATTAGCAGGTGTCGCAGTTACCGTTGATAAGTTATGTGCATATAGTACACCGCCTGCTCCTGCAATTGCCGCAGAAATTGTAAATGCCATGAGCTTGTATTTAGTAATATTAATACCAACCGACTCCGCTGCAATCCTGTTATCCCTGATAGCCATTATCGCACGGCCACTCCTAGAATTAACAAGATTGTACACAACCAAAAGTGCAATTACGATAAGAATTACCCCTATCGTAAAGCTTGACAAATGTGGGATTTTAGATATACCCTTAGCACCGTTTATGTACCATACCCCGCTATCGTCAAGTTCTATATTTTCAGCATTTGAAATCGCAAAATGAAAACCGCTTTCATCCTTTGCAATATACAAAACGTTGATTATGTTCTTAATAATTTCTCCAAAAGCGAGCGTAACTATTGCCAAATAGTCACCTCTAAGTCTCAAAACAGGAATACCGATTAAAAAGCCAAAAACTGCCGCAATCAAAATTCCAACAATCAATGAAATTATAAACAATACGATATTATTAGAAATAACATCTTGTAAAAGCTTTGTGCATGTCGCACCGACAAACGCTCCCACACACATAAACCCTGCATGGCCTAGGCTAAGCTCGCCCAAATATCCAACACAGAGGTTAAGTCCGATAGCCACAAGCGAATATGTACACATCGGAACGAGAAGTCCCTGCATAAGCGAGGATAAATTTCCGGTTGCAACTAAAAGCTGCACGATTACATATACAACTACTACCATTAGGATTGTAATAAGCTGGTCTTTTGTAGTCTTTTTCATATCCTGTCCCCCTATACCTTCTCTTGCATTTTCTTACCAAGAATACCCGTAGGCTTCACAAGTAAGACAATTATTAACACTGCAAAAACTATTGCATCAGATAGCTGTGACGAAATATAGGCACGCCCTAATATTTCGATAATACCAAGTAAAATTCCTCCGATAAATGCCCCGGGGATAGAGCCAATTCCGCCAAATACCGCTGCCGTAAACGCCTTGATACCAGGCATAGAACCAATATACGGAGTCAAAGCCGGATATGCCGAGCAAAACAACACACCTGCGATTGCCGCAAGTCCCGAACCTATTGCAAAGGTAAGCGAAATAGTTACATTTACATTAACGCCCATAAGCTGTGCTGCGTCCTTATCTTCTGAAACCGCAAGCATTGCCTGACCTGCCTTTGTCTTTTTGATGAATAACATAAGTACAACCATGATTATTATACATACTACAACTGTTACAAGTGTTGTAGATGAAATTTTAAGCGCCCCACCTGCAAGCTCCAATGAGGGAAGCGTTACAACTGATGTGAAGGACTTAGTATCCGCACCAAATATCAAGAGTGCTGAATTTTGCAAAAAATAGCTCACGCCAATCGCCGTAATCAAAACGGCAAGGGATGTCGCCCTACGCAAAGGCTTATATGCAATCTTCTCGATTAAAATTCCAAGAGCTGTACATAAAACAATTGAAACAATGACCGAAAGAACCGGACTAAGCCCTAGCTGGTTCATCGCCACAAATACAATATAACATCCCACCATTATAACATCACCATGGGCAAAATTAAGCATCTTTGCAATACCATAAACCATAGTATAGCCAAGGGCTATAATAGCATACACACTTCCAAGGCTGATACCGTTTATCAGATATGATAAAAAATTCATACACTTCTCTCCTGTCTTAGAAAATCGAGTGGGTCTATAGGTCTATAGCCCACTCGATTATAATTTTTAGGTAATCTTAATCCAATGCTGCGTAAGCGCCATCCTTGATTATAACTGCCCTAGGAGCCTTG
>CAYTGS010000165.1:0-4282 GCA_964437435.1 uncultured Roseburia sp. | reverse complement strand
ATCCGCCTGAACAGTCCCCAAATTCTCCACTGGTATTGCAGCCAACGCAACCGCCATTGTCATTGTGAGGGCTGATGCGGTCCTCATAATCTGCTTTCTTAATTTTTTGTTCCTTATTCTTTTGCTCTTAGTCATTTCGTGTTCTCCCCATCTCTTTCATAATTATGAAACCTTTTTTGCCACTACCACAAATCTTCCCTTTTTCTCCTGATAATCACAGGTTGACAGGGTCAGGAGCTTATCGCCATAGCTGGCGGTTACTCCGGTATCGTACAGTGACAGTGACGCCATCTCACTCATATATGAGTTAAACTCTGTTTCAGAGCTTGCTTTGATAAACTGATAGTATTTGAAATTGACATCCTCCTCCGAGTATACCTTTGAGCGGAATACATACATTATCTGGTACACGCCCTTTTCGTATATTGTATCAAACTGGATTGTGGGATGTTTTTCGTAATATGACTGACTGCTGTATTTGTTAAGTGCCCCAAACATTTTTCCGGACTTCATATGATGTCCGTACAGTATAATGTTGTCGCATCCCTGCACAACGTCACACTGCGAATCCATGAATATGCAACCGTTTGTATCGCTCTCCCCGTTAAAGTTGTGGTCGAGGTAATATTCATTGTCATCAGTCTGCATAACAGGATAATCAATTACTGTATCGTCAATTTTTACCCATCCGATTAGTTCTTGATTCATATTTAGCAAAGTTTCGTATTCCGGAAGTATATTCGGCGCCTCCTTCTCCCCTATCAGGTGTACCACAACCTCACCCCCCGAGGAATTGAGTTTGTCCGCCTCCTTGATTGCCGCCAGCTCCTCAAACTGTTGTGCGCTTTTGGCTGCCGCCTTGTAATATGCCCCTAGATATCCGAAGCTCATCAAGCATACCATTAAACATGCGGTGAGTATCAACCGCCTCTGCCGTTCCTTTTTCTTCATTTCATGAAGTATTCTCTTTTGCATATCCCGGTCGAAATCCGACAGCCTTATCCTTTCGGTAGGTCCCGTCTTTTTCTTTTTCCCGCTTATCGCCCTAATGGGGGCTTTCAGCTCGTCCTTTATCTTTTCTACTTCCTGTTTTCTTTTTTCCTTTTGTAGACGCTGCTGCTCGGCTTTTTCTTCTTCCTCTTTCTTAATCTGCTGATACAGCTCGTATATATTGTCATCAAATTTTCGTCCGACTATGGACTCAAATTCATATTTACCGTTTTTAAGTGTCATATACAGCTTTTCAATGTCATGGGGATTATCCAAATCCATGTCAGCGGTAATGCTGTCTATTAGCGCCTTATCCCTGAGAGCAGCCTGGTAATCTTCCACATTCCTAAAGCGTCTGCCTTCTACTTTCCATTGTAACTGCGCCATTTTATCTCCTTTAATGCCTGTCGGTATGTAATATATATTATATTTTGCAAGTACATAGGTTTACATATTTACATATATACCAATATTGTACTATATTTTCAGTTAATTTCAAGTCTTTTTATGCTTTAGATTATAAAAAATTAAAAAAATATGTATTTTAACGGTGTAACACCTAGCAAAACAAGGCATATATTATAGAAAAAGCTTCTTCGGAGGTGCTCAAAATGAGCGAATTATCTGCTAGTCAGTGTGGCTGCGGCTGCACAAACAACAATTCTGAATGTGGTTTCGGAGGCAACTGGATTTGGATTCTTATCCTTTTATTCTGCTGCGGCGGATGTGGTGGCAACGGTATCAGCCTTTTCAACAACAACGGCTGTGGCTGTGGCAATGAAGGCAACAACGGCTGCTGCAACAGTTGGATTTGGATTATCATTCTTCTCGCTATATTCGGATGCGGCAACAACAACGGCTGCTGCTAATCTTCTCTACCAATCCTCTCTACCGGGGTTCGCTTATGCGGACCCTGTGATTTTTACGGGATTGTAATATTGCCCTAATTTTTTTCATATAAATTAATAAACTTATGATTTAGCGGAGGCAGTCATGGAGGATAATGACTATGTGCTGGCTTTTGACCACCTGTACACCACGAACCATATTCAGATTTTGAAATCCCTGATACCCTTTGTCAGCGCCGAAAGCGCAGGTATGCTGCCTGTGTTAATCAAATATATGGAATTGAAATATACCTTGTCCCTCTCTAAGAATTGCACAAACCTCCATGGAAATATCCGTGCGAGCAGTGTCGGCAACGGCGAAGCCTTTGAGAGCCTTGAAAATATCCATAATGCAATCAAAAAATACCTTTCACCCTCTGAGGATAAGAATTTGAGCCAAATGGTCAACGTAATTAAAACCATGAAAAGCGTCCGTGAAATGCAGCAGATGATGGAGCTTCTTGATATTAATTTAAACGAGGCTTCCGATATCAATGAAATATTAAATATGTTTGGAGGCAATGCCAATGGAAACAAATAATAGCTGGATGAAGGACGAGGAATTAAAGGATATAAATCCTGCCAAGTTGGAATTTCTCTCCCTTATTTTTAATCAGTCCACGGGGATTGACAAGTCAAACCAAAAGGAAATGCTTTCTTTTCTAATGTCGCTTGGCAAGCAGGCTAAGGCGAGCAGTATTTCCTTTGACAAGTCCGAAATCGAGCTTATTTTTAAGGTTATCCGTAAATATTCAACCCCCGACGATATAGCGAAAATGGAGAAGCTCTCATCCGTCTTCCCCGTCAAAATCAATACCGGCAATCTCTCCGACTGAGTTCATATCAAGATGCTCGGTGTACACTAGCTGCTCATATGCCTGGGCTAGGATTTTTGCAAACCGCACTGTCTTCGTCGTTCCGGTATCATATATGTATACAATCATTCCGTCATGGAGACCGCTAAATGCGCCCTTTTCCACCTTCTGAATGTTTGCAGGCAGGGTAATTCCCCTGATGTTATCCATGTTCTGAAAGGCATCAGTGGCGATTGTAGTCACCATGTCGGGGATTTTTACGTGTACGCTGTCGCCTGTGTATTCATACAGCGTGGTGTTGTCATCGCTTAGGACGAAGTCCTCAAGGTCATCCGGCAAAATGGCGGTTTCGCTTTCCGTTTCAGGATTGGTTTCCTGCTCTGCTTCTGATGTTTTTCTTATCTTGATTTTCGGAGTGGAAGCCGTGGCAGAAGGCTCGGTTTCAATGTCAAGCTCGGCTTCGGCTTCGCTCTCGTCTTCATTCTCTATACTATTATTGGTATTGGTTTTGTTGGTCTTGGGTTTTTCTATTGTTTTGGAGGTTGTGGCTTTGGGTTGATTAGTCTCGGTTGTATTGGTTTCGGTATTTACCTCGGCTTCTATGTCCTCGGGTTGGGTAGTCTCGTTTTTGTTCGTCTTGGGTTTTTCTATTGTTTTGGAAGTTGCGGCTTTGGGTTGATTAGTCTCGGTTGTATTGGGTTCGGTATTTACCTCTGTTTCTGTATTGTCCTCGGTTTCTGTTTCGCTCTCTAATGTCTGCCCCTGTGTTTGGTTTACATCAATATTGCGCTGTGAATTTGTCTGCTTTATCACTTTCCACGCTTCATATTTTGACTGGCACTCATTCGTGAAAGCACTTATCCCCTGCCAATTAAAGCACACCAAAATAAATACGATTACAACCACGGTCATCACCATTGATATTCGACCGTTAATCATAACCATACGTAGTCCGCTGCGCTTTCTGCCATAATGCTTTCTTTTTTTGTGCTTTACAGACTTTTCAATTTTTTCAGCCTGCTCCTCCGTCATGTTTTCCTTAAGCTTTTTAACGAAGTCTTCTCCGGTATCGCTTTTAAATTGGATACCCTCATCCAATATCTTGTAATATATTTTCTGAGCCATGCGGTTTGTCATACGGCTGTTTCCATTAGTGAGCACACTAATCACCGTCAAGTCATGCTCAACCGCTTCCGGGTCATACCCCATATTATAATCTTTTCCCATATACTCACCCTCGTAACCATTAAAACATAAATAGTTACTCACTTAATTACTAATATACCACAAAAGCCAACAATTGTATATACAATTGTTGGCTTTATTTTTAGGTTTATTTTTTAGGTTTTGACATGCTATTTATAGTAGGTTCAATATCAAACCACTTAATACTATCTAATACGCCAGTAGCCACTGTAACCTCTACCTACATATTCAATATTATCCATGCCTTTCATATGTCGTTCAATCGTTTTCTCACTTACTCCCAACGATTGCGCCATTTCCTTCTTAGTAACTTTATTATTTTCCGCAATCATCTGCAAAATTTTATTTTCTATATTCTCCTCTTGACCGACACCTTGACCGACA
>CAYTGS010000164.1:0-4339 GCA_964437435.1 uncultured Roseburia sp. | reverse complement strand
TTCAGAATTAGATGATATATATTTTTTCCATCTAACAGAAGTTATATACCTTATTATTAGCACTGTCAAGTGGTGAGTGCTAATTATTTATAATTTATTTAGAAATAGAGGGAACTTAGCTTGATTCCTTACATTAATCCTGCAAATGTTGAGGCAAATATTACTGTCAAAATTCCGGCAACGGCGATTGAAAGACTGCTCATCGCGCCTTCAATTTCGCCCATCTCCATTGCCTTGGACGTTCCGATTGCATGAGCCGCCGTGCCGATTGCAAGCCCTCTTGCTATAGGTTCATTTATCCTGAATACCCTGCATATCAGCTCAGCAAATATATTTCCAAGCACGCCTGTCATCACAATCACCGCAACTGTGATTGTCACATATCCGCCCAGCTCCTCAGACACGCCCATTCCGATTGCTGTCGTGATTGACTTCGGCAGAAGCGTCACATATTCAGCGTGGTTGAGCCCCATTATCTTAGCCAAAACGAAAATCGTAGTCATACTGGTTATTACGCCTGACAGGATTCCAAGTATTACAGCTTTCCAATTTTGTTTCAGCAATTTCAATTGCTCATAAAGCGGCACTGCAAGACAGACTGTTGCAGGTGTAAGAAGCCAGCTCAGATATTTGGCACTTGCATTGTATGTATCGTAATCAATTTTAGTTGCAAGCAATACGATTATTGTGATAACAATCGACAATAACAGCGGATTAAACAATCCCATTTTAAATTTCTTTTTCAAAAATAATCCAATCATATATGCAATCAGGCTTATTGTAACCCCTGCATATGATGACGTCAGCAATAAATCGTTCATCCCTTTTTCCTGCTTTCTCTTCTGATAATAAATTGCGCCACATGCCCCGTCACTACCATTACCGTGATAATCGATACCACAGTAATCACGCATATCGGCAAAAGCATTTGCGACATCACGCCCCATGAGGACATAAGCCCTACTCCTGCCGGTATGAACATAACAGGCATTATTCCAATCAGAAAACGGCTTGTCTCCTTGATTGCATCCAGCTTAATCACACCTGTCACAAGCGAGGCAAATAACAGCACCATTCCATATATGCTCGCAGGCACCGGCAGCGGCAGCAATTTATTCAGGATTTCACCGATAAAAGAGATAACAATTATAATTAAAAACTGCTTTAAATATTTCATCAATCCACATCCTCCAAAGTCTCGTCAGGTACACTCTTTGTGGGTGTCCCAGTCCGAGATTATAGCAGAGATATGTGGGGAGTACAAGATTAATTAAATTTCATTTTAAATTAGGCATAACCCATCTCTCCTACCGTGTCTTAAAAAATTTTAAATTGTCTATTATTCTGATATTTATATTTAATCAACATTGCTACTTTTCGCCATAAAACCCTGTATCACTGTACTCAGACCATTTTTGATACATTTCTCTATATCGCTCTTTTATAAATTCTTGTATCTTTCGTATTTCCTGCTCTGTAAGAATCCCTCGTTCCTGCAAAACCGTATCTCCGTTTTCTTTTACAAAAAACTTTGCAGACCCAGACTCCGTAAGTTTCCTGTCGCTGGCATGAACATGCATAGCCTCAATAATACACTTAGATGTAAAATACAGATAATATCCAGCGACTTTATATTGATAATACTTTGGCATATTCACTCCTCCATATACTTTAATCCACTCAACATATAGTCTTTAGCTATTACCAATTCAATGTCATCCATGTTAGTTTCTACAAGAGTTCCATCTTTCTGAAAAACTGCTGCCCCAACTGCATTATTGAGATTAAAAACTTGTACACCTTCCGTACATTTCGTAATTGCATATCCGGATATAATAACATCTGCATTATCCGCAATCTTCTTTAAATCAGGCATATAGCACCTCCACATTCTTTATTGGTTTTAAAAAAGTATCTTCGTCCATATATAAAGATTTTAAAATAGGAATCAAATCAATATATTCTTCTTCCAGTTCTTTATTATGGCTATATTTTGTCATAACTACCAAGTATCCGTGATTCCACTCAACTACCTTCTCATATCTTTCCAGAGAATACGGCGCAATAAACTTTAACTCTGTATCTCCAAACTTAAATATTGTATATCTGCCTTTGCTGCTCAAGTAAGCTGTTTCCATATTGATTACCTCACTAACAAGATTTCAAAAAAGTCTTGTTGAAAAATGATTAACGCGTACAATTTTATTCTGTTTCATTCACATATCTCCGTTAATTCAATTCACATATTAAAAGCCTCAACTATAATATTATTTAACCACTTTACATATTGGTTGTAAATAAGAATTTAAAGTCAGCTACGCTGTAAGCATAACTTATTGTAATGTGATAACCTCTCATTGACCACGCCACAAAATTTATGTATAATTTTGCTGTCAGGAGGTACTTATCATGCCTACAATCAAATCCATTTCAGAACTCATAAACAATTACAATGAAATTTCTAAATTCTGCCACGCTTATTCTGAACCTGTTTTCATTACTAAAAATGGCAAATGTGACCTTGTTGTCATGAGCATTGAAGAATATGAAGAAATGACTAATCACTTTGAATTATATAATCTGATAACAGAAGGCTTTGATGATATTGCCGCTGGCAATACACGTCCATTCACTGACGCAATGTCATCTATCATGGATAAGCGCAAAGCATGAGCCTATCATCGTCCAAATGAATTTGATACTTTTTATTAAAAAATGTGCCACAAATTAAGATTTTCTCTAATTTGTGGCACTGCGTTTATTTAGAATAATATTAAAAAGTTTCACATAACTTCATTGTTATCCGTATCTTTTGTGCCAACAATCAATACACATTATTCGCCCATGTTCCTCAGTGATAAATGTCGCAAGATACTCTCCACGGCAGATAGGGCAAGTATAAAATATATGACCTTCTGAATCATCATATGTATGTTGCTCTAATGCGTCATAATCCACATTCTCATCGTAAATAACGTCATCTTCCTGTTTGTGCATTATTTTCGACACCTCCTTGACTTTGTCTCCCATAATAAAACCTTGAATCAAATTGTAATATCAAATATTTTCATACACTCGTGCTAAGGTCTTACTATTCTTCCCAAATTTCATATCCCTCAATGTTAGCATCTATGTAATCTTCGCCAGCCAACTTTAATGTTTCACGCCCTGCGCCCCAAGAATCAAGCCATAAATCATAACCTGCTTCTGCATCTTCTTCCGTATCATACACATCTTCATCAACATCTTCTGTACCATCATCAAAATATATTTTTAATCTCCATCCCATGTTGTAGTCCTCCTTTTTTACATTTATGGTATAAAAATTATTTATTCTATACGCTTATAAGTTTTAAAAAGATGTAAATAACACAAAAATCTTGTATTACTTTTCCATTGTGCATCACAAAAAGCGTAAGAATTTCGCCAGCTAAAACAAAAACACCAATTCACGAATCTGATTGAAAGCCATGATAACTTATCACTATTCTTGCTGATTTATCGTACCACTTGTTCCAATTAGGTATTTTTCCATCAATCGTGACTGTTTCAACTGTTCCCGGCTTCTTAAGCAATCCCGTTGTCAAATCGTGCATATTTAGCAGTTTTATATTAGTGAATCCGCAACTTACAATAGCTTCCTCAACCACACTATATGATTTGTTGGAATAACCATATGCCTCCGAAGAAAATTTTGCCATGTTTGGCATTTGTGCTTTTGTTATATCACTCTCCGCGTTGATTTTTATTATACTGACGAATCCGGAAATAATATCTGAAAAAATATCCGACCCTATATGTCCCGATATACTTTGCCATACTCCAAATATTGCAATAAAAAATGCAATAATAACCATATATGATCCAATAATACTATCAGCAGCAATAAATATCGCCCCAACAACGGCTATAATAGCAGCTATTTTAAAAGCTGTTTTTGCGTTATTTCTTCGAGCCTGATTTTCGCGCTCCTCCATTTCCAGCTCTTTCATACGAACTTCGGCTTCCTTAACTCTCGCCTCATCTACAAACCGCTGCGTACTTCGATAATCATCAAGCACAATCTTCGCCCCACAATACTGACAGAAACCGAAATCTCTGTTTGTATCGTCAATTTGAATCTCTGCTCCGCATTCCGGACACTTACAAGCTCTCATATCCCCTCCATATTTCCATGTACTGTCACAACCGCTCAACATTTTATTAGATTATAGCAAAACTTGCGCTCTGGCGCAATTATTTTTCTGCATTTTCCATAAAATATTGCACAGAGGTGCAATAAAATGAAGAAAGACGGAAGCATTAACAGGGTAATTCAGGTGAATGATGTAGATATAGG
>CAYTGS010000163.1:0-4360 GCA_964437435.1 uncultured Roseburia sp. | reverse complement strand
ATTGGTCAGCGTAAGGGCGACGGTGCTATGCAGGTAGTACTTGAGTTAGTATAATAGTTAATTATTTATTTTTACGCAAAAGCGCTCCCAATTCGGGGGCGCTTTTTGTAAACAAGGAGTAAGGCAAAGGGATGACGAGAAAAGAAGCATGCTTTTATTTGGGAGTGGGCGAATATGCTACTGAAGAACAGATAAAGAAAGCGTATCATTATAAAGTTAAATTATATCATCCGGATGTTAACCCGGATAAAAATACTAATGATTATTATATAAAAGTGCAGGAAGCATACGAATTTTTAATGACATCACAGCCACAGTACACAAATATAACGAATATAACCAATATAAGACCTACAAAAATATATTCTACGACTACGGATACAAAAAAGAGCTATCAAAAACAGAAAGATATAGAAAGAGAACGAAAAAAAATTCAAAAATGGGATGAAGAATATAGAGAAAATAGAAAGCACCAGCAGCAGATAAATCGGTATGGGGAGAAGTATGCTGATTCTATGTCAAATAAGTCCAAGAGCAAGGAGGACGAGGTCTTGGATAAGATAAGGGCAATATGGCTTGCTGAGACGATTAAAAGACAAATTCAGGCAGATAAGGAAGAAAAAGAACTTAATCAGAAACGTAAATTATATCAGGCTTTTATGAAGCATGAGATGAACGAAAATGAAGATGAATGATACTCTAATAACGGGGGTAATATGGGATTAGTAAAAGTCAGAGATTTGATATATGAATATATAAGGCGTGATGAGGACGGAAATGTAGAAGGGATTACTACAGCCGTTGATAATGTAAGCCTTGATATAAACCAAGGTGATTTTATTGCGATTTTAGGACATAACGGCTCCGGAAAATCCACTCTTGCAAAACATATGAACGCAATCCTGTATCCAACCCAGGGTACAGTTTGGGTAGATGGAAAGGATACTAAAGCAGGAGAATACCTTTGGGATATAAGACAGACCGCTGGAATGGTATTCCAAAATCCGGATAACCAGATAATAGGGCAGGTTGTGGAGGAAGATGTTGGCTTTGGACCTGAAAACATGGGTGTACCTACAAAAGAAATATGGGAACGTGTGGAGGAAAGTCTTAAGGCTGTAGGTATGTATGAATTTAGAAAATTTTCTCCAAATAAGCTCTCAGGAGGTCAGAAGCAGCGTGTTTCAATAGCCGGTGTTATTGCAATGCACCCGAAATGTATTGTACTTGACGAGCCGACGGCAATGCTTGACCCAAAAGGACGGAAAGAGGTAATTAGGGCTGTAAGGGCGCTTAATGATGTTGAAAATATAACTGTAATACTTATCACTCATTATATGGAGGAGGTAATTTACGCAGATAAGGTTTACGTAATGGACAAGGGCAAGGTTACATTGGAAGGAACGCCAAAGGAGGTTTTTTCGGAAGTTGAAAGATTAAAGGAGTTAAGGCTTGATGTTCCCCAAGTAACGCTTTTGGCGCATGAGCTTAGAAAAGAAGGTTTTCCAATTCCCAAAGGGATATTGACAAATGAGGAGTTTAGGGAAGCATTGGATAAATGCATTGAAGAAATATTATAAATGATTAGTGGAAAGGGCGGTTTATATGCCTATTATTTTAGATAAAGTGAGCCATATATATGGTGAGGGAACCCAAATGGCAGTCAAGGCACTTAATAATATAAATTTAGTAATACCGGACGGTCAGTTTATAGGACTTATCGGGCATACAGGCTCTGGAAAGTCAACATTGGTTCAACATCTTAACGGACTGATGAAAGCCACGGAAGGAAATATATATTTTAATGGAGAGGATATTGATTCTGAGGGATACAATAAAAAGCAGTTAAGAAGCAAGGTAGGGTTAGTATTTCAATATCCGGAGCACCAGCTTTTTGAGATGGATGTATTTACGGATGTATGCTTTGGACCTAAAAACCTTGGACTTTCAAAGACAGAAGTGGAGCTCAGAGCCTATGAGGCACTGAAGCTTGTGGGATTGGAGGATGATTATTTTTACCAGTCTCCATTTGAATTGTCAGGAGGTCAGAAAAGACGTGTGGCAATTGCCGGAGTTTTGGCAATGAAGCCGGATGTGCTTATATTGGATGAGCCTACGGCTGGACTTGACCCGAAAGGCAGGGATGAAATACTGGATCAGATTGCTAAATTAAAAAATGAAACTGGAATTACAGTTATCCTTGTTTCGCACAGTATGGATGATGTGGCTAAATATGTTGACAGGATTATAGTCATGAACAAGGGAAGCGTAATGTATGATGACGTACCCCATGAAATATTTAAGCATTATGATGAGCTTGAAAAGGTCGGGCTTTCAGCGCCTCAGGTGACGTACATAATGAAAGATTTAAAAGACCACGGATACGACGTGAGTACACAGGCTACTACGATTGATGAAGCTAAAGAGGAAATTAAAAATTACTTTGCAAGACTTGCAGCTTCAAACAGGAAAAGGAGGCTGTAATATGCTGAGAGACATTACATTAGGACAATATTATCAGACAGACTCCGTGATACACCGCCTTGATCCGAGGGTAAAGCTTGGCACTACAATAATATTTATAATATCGCTTTTTGTGTTTGACGGTGTGGCAGGATATGCAGTGGCGGCTCTGTTTTTGATATGTGTGATTAAGCTTTCAAAGGTGCCGTTTAAATTTATGGTAAAGGGAATGAAGACAATAGTTTTCCTGCTACTAATTACAGTTGTTTTTAATTTATTCCTTACACCGGGAGAAGCTGTTATTTCTGTATGGAGGTTTACGATTACAAAGGAAGGAATACGAATATCCTCACTCTTGGCAGTGCGACTTTGTTTTTTGATAGTAGGTTCGTCGGTGATGACACTCACGACAACTCCAAACCAGCTTACTGACGGTATGGAGAAAATGATGTCACCATTGAAGAAAATCAAAGTTCCGGTACATGAAATCGCAATGATGATGTCGATTGCTCTCAGATTTATTCCGATACTTATGGATGAGACGGATAAAATTATGAAGGCACAGCTTGCAAGGGGAGCTGACTTTGAGAATGGAAACCTTATAAAGCGTGTAAAAGCAATGGTTCCGTTGCTTGTACCGTTATTTATTTCGGCATTCAGACGTGCAAATGACCTTGCAATGGCTATGGAGGCACGATGCTACAGGGGCGGTGAATATAGGACTAAAATGAAACCGCTCAAATATGCCAAGAGGGATTATTTGGCATATGGAATTGTTGCGTGTTATCTTGTAGTAGGTATAGCTGCTAGCAGGGCTGTTCCGTTGTTGCTGGCTATCATTTAAGCTGGAGAAGTATATATGAAAAGAGTAATGATTGTTGTAGCCTATGACGGTACAAATTACCACGGCTGGCAGCTACAGCCCAATGTAGTCACAATTGAATCCGTGTTAAATAATGCCCTTAGCAGCCTTTTCATGGAGGACATAAAGGTAATAGGCGCTTCAAGAACTGACACAGGAGTACACGCACTCGGAAATATTGCTGTTTTTGATACTGAGGCGAGGATGCCTGCTGAAAAAGTCGCATATGCGCTTAATCAAAGGCTTCCGGAGGATATACGCATACAATCTTCAAAGGAGGTTGCACTAGATTTTCATCCAAGACGACAAAACAGTAAAAAGACCTATGAATACAAAATATTAAACAGTGAATTTCCGCTTCCAACCGAAAGGCTTTATTCGTACTTCACATATGTACCGCTTGACATAGAACTCATGCAGAGGGCTGCTGATTATCTTGTGGGAGAGCATGATTTTAAGAGCTTTTGCAGTATAAATACTGTGGCTGAAACCACGATTAGAACAATATATGATATATCGGTGACAAAGAGTGGCAACATGATTTCGATAAAGGTTACAGGTTCGGGATTTCTCTATAACATGGTTCGCATAATAGCGGGAACGCTTATGGAGGCAGGAAAGGGAAAGCTACCTCCTGAAAAAATTCCTGAAATATTGCAGGCGCTTGACCGCACACAAGCTGGACCGACAGCCCCAGCCTATGGACTTACACTCTATGAGTACAAATATGTGTAGATATGAAAGTATATATTAAAGATTATTGATATGAATAATCTTTAATTGGCACAAATTAGCAAAAAAGATAAAATATTCTTAAACAAAGTGTTGACACGTTTCAAAGCGTATAATATAATTAATCAGTGTGGCAATCGCCAAAGGCAATATCAAAGCCCCGATGTTACCGAGGTGAATACACAAGGTATCTAGGTGACTCATGAACTTATCATGTACGGCCGGACATTCCGTATAGTGAGGGTTGGAATGGGAATATCCGTAAAAGGAGAGCCGACAGGCTTAATATATGGAGGTAACATA
>CAYTGS010000162.1:0-4404 GCA_964437435.1 uncultured Roseburia sp. | reverse complement strand
AATTGTTCGAGAAATTTGGTATCTTCACAAAGGTTGAGCTTGAATCACGTGAGGAAATTATATATGAGACATATGCTAAGACAATCAACATTGAGGCTCTTACCATGATAGATATGGCTGGCAAGGATATTATTCCGGCAGTGGCTTCATATGCAGGAGACCTTGCTAACTCTATCATTGCAGTTAAGGAGGCAGGTGCTTCAGCTCAGGCTCAGATTGAAATTCTTAATGACGTTGACGGACTTCTTGCAGAGGCTAAGAAGGCTCTTAACAACCTTAAGGAGATTGAGCAGAAAGCATCTTCTATCAAAGATGCCAAAGAGCAGGCTTTCTATTACAAGGACACAGTAAAAGAGGCTATGGACGCACTTCGTGAGCCAATTGATAAGCTTGAAATGATTGTGGATAGTGTAGTATGGCCAATCCCGACATATGGAGACCTTATGTTCGAGGTATAAGCTTCACAATTTAAATGAGCAATGCAAAAATATGGAAAACTCTGCACGCAAGTTTACTTGCAGATGCAGAGTTTTCATTGTTTATATAGTGCGAAGCAGTTTTAGAAACACTTTTCTTTTAATCAATATCTTGACATCCCCATAAATATCAAATATCATAATAATATATCTGAAATCGGTTTCGGACAACATGAAGCTTTTAACCAGGAGGTGGGCTTTTGCCAATGCAGAAGGGTATCGAGAACAGAGCAATAACAATTTATGACATTGCAAAGGAGGCGGGTGTATCACCGGCAACTGTTTCAAGGGTGCTTACAAACAACGCAAACGTAAGAAGCGAGAAGCGTAACAGGGTTCTTGCGCTTGTTGAAAAGTATAATTTTAAGCCGAATGCGCTTGCCAAAGGACTTGCTGATACAAAAACAAGGACAATAGGTGTACTTGCGGCGGATATCAGAAATCCATACTATGCCTCGCTTTTTGTGGCGTGTGAACAGGCGGCAAGGGCAATGGGCTACACTGTGATATTGTGCAATTCCCTTGGAGAAATGGAAAACGAAGTGGAACTTTTGCAAAATATGAAAGAGCAGAAAGTAGATGCTATAATACAGCTTGGGGGCAGGGTGGATGACCTTGTTTCAAACGTGGAGTATGTGGAAATTGTTAATCAGGTAATGTCAACAACTCCTGTAATTGTTACGGGAAAGCTTGACGGAACAATGTGCCATGCGGTCAGAATTGACAGCATGAAGGCTATGGATATTTTGATGAACCATCTTTTGGAGCTCGGGCATACACGGATTGCACTGATAGGGGGCAGGCAGGATGTGCTTGCTACATTTGAAAAATATCAGAAATATAAGCTTATATTAAAGGAACACAATATAGACTATGATGAATCCCTTGTTTCCAATGATGGAGGATATGATTTCGAGACGGGCTACACTAAAATGAACGAAATGCTTGATAAAAAAGTTGTACCGACGGCTGTAATCGCCATAAATGATTTTTCCGCCATTGGTGTTATGAAAAGTATTGCTGAGCATGGATATAAGATTCCGGAGGATATTTCGGTAGTAAGCTATGACAATACATATATGGCGCAAATGGTAACACCAAAGCTTACAAGCATTGATTATAATTATGATGAGTTTGGCAGAAATCTTATAGATACTGCGGTGAAGCTGGTCGAGGGAAATAAAAATGATATGCTTATAATGGTTACGCCAACCCTTGTGGTCAGGGAAAGCAGTGGAAAGGCAAGGGGTAACGATTAATAGAGAGATAGGACGTATGTGCGTTGGTACATATGTCCTTTATTTTTGTGCAATAAGCATAATAATGTCTGCCCAATAGGAAAATACAGGTAAAAAGGAAAAATATATATATGCAAAATGCACATAAAACCAATAAAAATAGTGTGGTGATTAAACAAAAATGAATTAAGTTTGGCAGAAATATTGACATCAATACAAAAAAAGTGATATATTTTTTATGTGAAATCGGTTTCAAATCAGCAATTTTTCCGAGGAGGTAGAAGTATGGGAAATACGCAAACTAAGTCAGTAAAAGCACCAAAATCAAAACTTACATTTTTCCAAAAAGTAAAAAAATACAAAACCCTGATTTTAATGTGTACACCTGCAATAATATTTTTCTTGGCTTTCAGCTATGCGCCGATGCCGGGAATATATGTGGCATTTGTTAAGTATAATTATCGGGACGGTATTTTTGGAAGTAAGTTTGTCGGACTTGACAATTTTAAATTCCTTGCTGAGTCAGGCAAGCTTTGGTCACTTACTAGAAACACAATATGTTACAATCTGGCATTTATAATCCTTGGAAATTTACTTGCCGTTTTCGTGGCAATTCTTTTAAATGAGCTTAGAAGCAAATGGTTCAAAAAGGTATCGCAGACAATGATGTTTTTGCCTTATTTCATTTCACAGGTACTTGTAGGAATTCTTGTTTACAACCTGTTAAACTATGACTACGGTTTTGTAAACAGTATCCTCACAAAGCTCGGAATGGAGAAGTGGGGTCCATACTCAGACCCAAACGCATGGCCGGTACTTTTGGTACTCATATATTTGTGGCAGCAGACAGGATACAATTCAGTAGTTTATTTTGCATCAATTATGGGTATTGATTCAGAAATTATTGAGGCTGCAAGGGTGGACGGAGCCAATGGTTTCCAAAAAATCAGGTATATAATTCTTCCAAGCCTTAAGCCTACAATTGTTATTTTATTACTGTTTGCCCTTGGTGGAATTGTAAAAGGTAACTTTGGTCTTTTCTATAATATAATAGGTACTAATTCACTTCTGTACTCTACAACAGATATTATAGAGACATTCGTATATCGTGCAACTATTACGGATTTCAACTTCTCGACTGCTTCTTCCGTTGGATTGTACCAGTCGATTATAGGATTTGTTACAGTAATGGTCAGCAACTTTGTTGTTAAGAAAATTGAGCCTGACTATTCATTATTCTAGGGGGTGGGCATATGGCAAAGAAAGATAAGGATCTGATGGATTCAGGCGCAAAGGTCAAGCTTGGAACATCGGACAAGATTATAAGGACATTCGGTTATATATTTATTACATTATATGCAGTTGCATGTGTATTCCCGTTCTTGATTATTATAGGAACTTCATTCACGAGTGAGGAGATAATAAGGGCGGAGGGCGTTAAGCTTATTCCTGAAGGGTTTACATTAAAGGCATACGAGATGGTCTGCAAGGGCGGAGCAATCTGGTACTCATATGCACTTACAATAATTATGACGGCATTGGGTACATTGGTTGGACTTAGTATTATTTCTATGACAGGCTACGCTTTGCAGAGAAAGGATTTCCCTTTCAGAAATGGAATATCATTTTTCATTTATTTTACAAGCCTTTTTCAGGCGGGACTTGCACCATATTATCTCTTGATGGTTCAGACCTACCATTTAAAGGACAATTACCTTGCAGTATTTTTACCGCTTTTAATGTCACCTTGGCTGATTATTCTTATGAAAAATTTTGTTAAGGCGATACCACACGAGATTACCGAGTCAGGTAAAATTGACGGGGCGGGAGACATGAAAATATTTATTGAGCTTATACTTCCGATGCTAAAGCCGGCGCTTGCAACAATAGGTCTTTTCCTGGCGCTTGGCTATTGGAATGAATGGTATCAGTCATCACTTTTCCTAAGCTCAAAGGTAGACGTGAAGCCATTGCAGTATACATTGTATGAGGTAGTAAATAAGCTTGACCAGCTAAAGAATTCTGTGGCAGGACAATATATCACGCTTTCTGATATTCCACAGGAGAGTATCAAGATGGCGAATGCCGTGCTTGCAACAGGTCCGATTATATTCCTTTATCCTTTTGTACAAAAGTACTTTATCGGTGGAATTACAGTAGGTGCAGTAAAGGGTTAAAAACGATGTTTACTCCGGATAACCGGGGAAAATATAAATTTATATCTTAGGAGGGTATTTCTATGAAAAAGAAAATGTTAGCGGTGCTTCTCGCAACATCAATGGTAGCAGGACTTGCAGGCTGTGGTGGAAATAGTTCATCATCCACATCAGACAGCAGTTCGTCAACAACAAGCACAAGCTCAGACAGTTCATCAACTGCAACAGCCACATCAGATATTGACACATCTGAACATGTAGTAATTACATACATGGTAACAGGCGATAAGCCAAGTGGAGATGCAGCAACCACATTGGACGAGACAATGACAGAGCTTAATAAGATTTTGACAGAGAAAGTCAATGCAGAACTTGAAATTTATTACATTGGTTGGACGGATTATCTTTCAAACTACAACTTGACACTTGCACAGATGGATGGAAGTGTAGACCTTGTAGGTACAGCTTCTGACTGGCTTGATGCATGGCCAAACGCTAAGAATGGTGCATTCTTAGAGCTTTCAGAGGAAATGC
>CAYTGS010000161.1:0-4444 GCA_964437435.1 uncultured Roseburia sp. | reverse complement strand
GTTCCGTTTGTAACCTCGATAGGAAGACTTCTAGCCATAATCTTCTGATATTTCATCTCACAGAATGAAAGCTTCTTAGAGCATGTGTTTCCACAATGGAAGCCCATAAATGTATCCTTATGCGTATATGGGAACTTGCCCTCAATAGACTCCTTGTACATATCGGCAGGTACAGAGTTGTTGATGTCAAGTAGTGTAACAGCGTCAGCGCTTACGCATGTACCTATAAATTCACTTAAGCAACCATAAATATCAACCTCGCATGAAACAGGGATTCCCATTCCTGTGAGACGGCTGTTAACATAGCAAGGAACGAAACCAAACTGTGTCTGGAATGCAGGCCAACATTTTCCAGCGATTGCAACATATTTGCGGTAGCCTCTGTGGTCCTCAATCCAATCAAGAAGTGTAAGCTCATACTGTGCAAGCTTTTCAAGCACCTCTGCTTTCTTGTTTCCTGCGCCGAGTTCAGCCGCCATTTCCTTAACCTTTTCAGGTATTCTCTTATCACCTGCGTGTTTGTTGAATGCTTCGAATAAATCAAGCTCTGAATTTTCCTCAATTTCAACACCAAGGTTGTAAAGCTGTTTGATAGGAGCGTTACATGCAAGGAAATTAAGAGGTCTGGGACCAAATGATATAATTTTAAGGTCTGAAAGTCCGATGATTGCCCTTGCAATAGGAACAAACTCGTTAATCATATCTGCACATTCCTCGGCGGTTCCAACAGGATACTCAGGAATATAAGCCTTAATATTTCTAAGTTTAAGATTATAGCTTGCGTTTAACATTCCGCAGTAAGCATCGCCACGTCCGTCGGCGAGGTCATTCTGGCTCTCCTCAGCGGCAGCCACGAATATTGAAGGACCATCAAAATGCTTTGCAAGAAGTGTCTCTGAAATCTCTGGACCAAAGTTTCCAAGATATACACAGAGGGCATTGCAGCCGGCTTTCTTAATATCCTCAAGCGCCTGCACCATATGTATTTCGCTCTCTACGATACAGACGGGACATTCGTAGATGTCAGCGGCACCGTACTTGTCCGTGTATGCCTTGATTAATGCCTTTCTTCTGTTAACTGAAAGACTCTCAGGGAAGCAGTCACGGCTAACAGCAACGATACCGATTTTTACCTGTGGTAAATTGTTCATGATAAAACCTCCTAAATTTATTTTAATATATCAAAGAGCGGTTTGCAGGCTGGATAAATCTCCTTAAATTTTGCATAACGCTCATTGTATTTACGGACAAGCTCCTCATCAGGCTCTATTGTATCGACAATCTTAACGACCTGATTTGCAATATCCTCAACGCTCTTGTATTCGCCACATGCAACGGCAGCAAGCATTGCACCGCCCATTGCAGGACCCTCCTCGCTTTCTATAACGTCCACCTTCAGGTTGAGCACATTTGCTATAATCTTCCTCCAAAGTGGGCTTTTAGCACCGCCACCGCAAATCTTAGTGCGCTTTAGGTCAATGCCGAGGGATTTGGCTATTTCGAGAGAGTCCCTCAATGCAAAGGCAACGCCCTCTAAGACAGCCTGGGTCATGTCAGTCCGTGTGGTATCCATGGTCATACCTATAAACGTACCCCTTGCATTTGGGTTATTGTGGGGTGAACGTTCGCCCATAAGGTATGGCAGGAAATAAACGTGGTTTTCGCCAAGGTTTTTTATACCAGACTGTTCGGACGGATAATCCTTAGTTCCTATTATCTCATCCATCCACCATTTATTGCAGCTTGCAGCACTGAGCATACAACCCATTAGGTGATAGCTTCCGTCAGCATGTGCGAATGAATGAAGTGCATTATATTTATCAACGCCGAAATTCTTTGATGAAATAAATATTGTTCCGCTTGTACCGAGCGAGATATTGCACATATTGTCTCCGACGGTTCCGGTTCCGACAGCGGCGGCTGCGTTATCACCAGCTCCTGCGGCAACCTTGCACGTGGCAGGAATACCAAGCTTATCAGCAATTTCGGGAAGAACGGTTCCGACAGACTCATAACTTTCATAACACTTTGCAAGCTGTGAGGGCTTAACACCGCATATATCACACATCTCCTTTGACCAACAGCGGTTCTTCACATCAAACAAAAGCATACCTGAAGCGTCTGAAACGTCGGTGCAGTGTACGCCTGTAAGCTTATATGCAATATAATCCTTTGGAAGCATGATTTTAGAAATTCTTTTAAAATTATCAGGCTCGTTATTTTTTATCCAGAGGATTTTGGGTGCCGTAAATCCGGCAAATGCAATGTTTGCGGTATATTCTGACAGCTTTTCCTTACCGATTACATTATTAAGGTAATCGGTTTCCGCAGTAGTACGCCCGTCATTCCAAAGGATTGCAGGACGTATTACATTGTCGTCCTTGTCGAGAATTACAAGCCCATGCATTTGTCCTCCAAAGCTTATTCCGGCAATTGAATCCTTATCACAATCTTTTGTAAGCTCCCTTATGCCCTCAAGTGTTTCAGTGTACCAGTCATCAGGATTTTGCTCTGACCAGCCGGGTTGTGGGAATGATAAAGGATATTCCCTGGAAACGATATTTATGATTTTCCCGGCACTATCCATCAAAAGAAGTTTAACAGCAGATGTTCCTAAATCAATACCTATGTATAACATTACATCCCTCCTGTCGAAATTTTGTGAATTGATTATGTTATTTTAATTATAGTTATAATCTAAATTAAAATCAATAGTTTATTGGATATAATGAACTCAGTGTTCTGTTGGAATTTGCAAAATAATAAGAGCTTCGGCAAATTTTACCAAAGCTCTATTAAAGGGGAAGGTTAATACTTAAAAACATAAGAAAAAGTATTTATTGTAAAAAGGCATTTCCTTATTACGATTTTTATATTACACTATAAATGTGTCTAAACGAAATATATTTTGTAAATAAACTGTTAATACACCCAATGGGACAAGGTTAACAACAAAAAGACAGTTAAAATAATATAATAACTATTAATTATGTCAATGAAAAGGTTATGGGAGCATGGGAAATAATCACAAGGTTGAGGTCACGGCAAGTCCAGATGAGGCATTTTATTTTGCAGAGAAAAATATTCCATATATCGTGTATCTTAATGATGAAAACAAGGGAAAGAGTTTTCCAAACGGTGCATATTGTGTTGAAAACCTGAATGATATTGATGAACTATATATGGAGAAAATCTACAGGCGTTTTAGGGAAATGCCTTGGGATATTGCAGAGACGGAAAGGCTTAGAATAAGGGAGATTACGGTTTCGGATGTGCCGAGGCTTTATGAACTATATGCAGATGAAAGCATTACAAAATACATGGAGTCGCTTTTCCCCAAAATGGAGCAGGAAATAGAATATACAAAGAATTACATTCAAAACATATATAAATTCTATGGATATGGGATGTGGATAATTGAGGAAAAGAAAAGCGGTATGGTAATAGGCAGGGCGGGACTCGAGTACAGGGAGGGTGACGAAGGATTAGAGCTTGGATTTATGCTTGGTGTGGATTATCAGCATAAAGGGTATGCATATGAGGCTTGCAAGGCGGTTTTGAAATATGGCAAGGACGAGCTGTATCAAGAAAAATACTGCGCCCATGTGAATGTGAATAATATCCAATCAATCAGGCTTTGTGAAAAATTAGGTTTTGAAAAAAGCGGTTATATGAATGATATGATATTTTTTACCAAATGATGACATAAAATAGCTGTAAATGACATGGGTATGGTGATAGTGTACAAAAAGTGCAGTAAAACGCAATAATTGAAATACTATATAACGCATATAATGTGTAATATAACGCATATAATTGTAAAATATTAAATAAAACTTAAAAATTAAGAAAACAATTAGAAAAAAATATTTGACATTTCAAAAAACAGGTGATAATATGACCACATAAAGCAAAGGTGCTACAGGGAAGAACCCCTCGTGGCACCTTTTTATTTTTAAGAAATAAAAGGAATGAGGAGGAATTATTATGACAGAGGAAATTTTAAGCGCTATTGGAAGTGAAGTGTTTAGCGTATGGTTTCTTATCGGCGCTGCATTAGTATTCTGGATGCAGGCTGGATTTGCAATGGTGGAGGCAGGCTTCACTAGAGCGAAAAATACAGGAAACATTATTATGAAAAATCTTATGGATTTCTGTATTGGTACGGTAGTATTTATTTTAATCGGTTTTAGCTTCTTGCTTGGAGAGGATTTATTTGGCTTTATAGGAAAGCCGGGATTTGACATCTTCACAAGCTATGCGGATTTTGATTGGTCAAATTTCGTATTTAACTTAGTATTCTGCGCTACAACAGCAACAATCGTTTCAGGAGCTATGGCAGAGAGAACCAAATTCCTTTCATACTGCATATATTCAGCAGTTATCTCTGCTTTGATTTATCCAATCGAGGCTCACTGGATTTGGGGCGGCGGCTGGCTTGCAC
>CAYTGS010000160.1:0-4472 GCA_964437435.1 uncultured Roseburia sp. | reverse complement strand
ATAGCTGACCTTGAGGAGACAGCTCCAGGCAGTATAATATTCAACCTCTCAAAGACGGCTCTTGGGGGTGTCAAGAACAACAAGAACATGTCTATGGCTGAGAAGCTCTTTGTTGAGGAAAAAAAGATAATAGAGGAAATCGTTAAGAAACAAAACTGCGTTATCGTCGGAAGATGCGCCTCTTATATATTAAAAGACAATCCGGATGTCCTAAGGGTATTCGTACATGCGGATAAGGAAGCAAGGTTGGAGCGTGCCCTTAAGGAGGAAAAGGTAGCTTCAAAACAAGAGGCGGAGGAACTTCTTAAAAAGACCGATAAAAGACGAAGCAGCTTCTATACAACCCACACCGGATTGGAATGGGGCGATATGAAGAACTTTGACGTATGCTTGGACAGCAAGAAGCTTGGAATTGATACGTGTGTTGATATGCTTGCAAGCATATGCAGTGGAAAATAGTAGTTAAGTGAAATTTTATTAATACTATAATATATTTGCTAGAGATAAATAATCAGTTAATAGCTGATAGAAGTACTAGGAGAGTATAAATATGAAATTAAAAAATATTGTCACTTGGGGTTTGGCAGGTATTTTGGCTTTGTCTATGCCAATTAATACTTTTGCCGCTGAAAACGAAGCAGCTTCGGAGACGGAGGAGGTCCCCGAAACTGTAAAAGTCGCTTTCTTTGCCTTGGACGGATATCATGAGATTAATTCTGACGGTATTAGAAGTGGCTACGGATATGACATTTTCCACCAAATGGAGAAATATTCAAACCTGAATTTTGAATTTGTGGACTATGACATAACCTGGGAGGAAACCTTGCAGAAAGTCTTGGACGGTGAGATTGACATAGCGACAACCGCCTACAAGACTGAGGATAGGACTGAACTCTATGATTTTTCGATGCCTATAGGCACCAGCTCTATCACTATCAATACCAGGGCTGATGAAACACGTTTTGTACCAGAGGATTATACAACCTATGACGGTATGACGGTTGGGCTTTTATCTGGATATATCGAAAATGAAATGTTCGAGGAGTTTGCCGAAAATAAAGGATTTCGCTACAAGGCTAAATATTATGACAACTCTACGGATTTACAGGCAGCCCTTTCCAGTGGCGAGGTTGATGCGGTTGCAACGACTTCACTTCGTAAGATTGAAAACGAAAAAGTTTTAAGCACCTTTGATACACAGGAGTTTTACGCTATTTTAAAGAAAGGCAACACCGAGCTTTTAGACAAGCTTAATTATGCGATTACCCAGCTTAACAGCTCCGAGGGTGATTGGAAAAACACGTTTTATTATAACAATTATACGGCTAACAACTATTCCTCTATAAACTTTACGGCAGAGGAACAGGAGTTTATAGACCGATATTCTAAGGGTGGGGATAAGCTGGTAATCGCCATGGATAACGACTGGAAGCCGTTCTCTTGGTATGAGGATGGCGATTACAAAGGAATATTGCCGGAATATATAAGGGCTTGCATGGATATATGCGGCATGGACTATACATATTATGACTATGAAGGCAGCGTATTTAACGCCACACTCGAAAATATGGCGAACGTGGATTTATATGCGTGTTACGGTCTCCCTGATAATGATGACGATAATGGTCTTTTGGCATCTGACACCTTTATTGAGAACGGCTGTGCTTATTTGCAGAGGCGTGACACATTCAATATTGAAAAAATCGCCATTGCACTTACGACACAAAATCTTAATAAACAGCTTATCGGAAATACGGATGCCACTATTGTGGAGTATGAGGATACTGCGGCTGCCAAGCAGGCAGTCTTAGACGGCGATGTTGACGCAGCCTTCCTATATGGGTACGATGCCGAATATACGGTTAACCAGGATAAAACCGGTAAGCTTGTTTTTACCATGCTACCTGAAAATCCAATGGAGATAAGGGCTGTTATGAGTAAAAATAAAGACCACAGGCTCATGAGTATACTAATGAAATGCATAAATTACATGCCGGATACACAGAAAAATTCTATTACATCAAAATATGTCTCGTTTTCTGTTACGGGACTTTCATTTTCAGAGTACATCATGATACATCCAATTTTAACTTCAGCTATTTGTGTCCTGATTGTGGGATTTATATTTATAATTGGCTTTGTTTTGTTAAAAAACAGGACTGAAAAGAGATACCGAATTTCCCTTGAGGTAAAAGTTGACGAAATAACCAACCTTAACGACCAGCTACATGAAAAGCAAGAAAAGCTAGAGGAAACCTCCGCTGAACAGGAGGCTCAAATGGAGGAAATTATAGCCCTAAATGACGAGCTTGAGGAAAAACAGGAGCAGCTTGAGGAGACATCTGCCGAACAGGAGGCTCAGCTTGAGGAGATAACGGCACTTAATGATGAGCTTGAATGCCAACATGAAAAACTTGAGGAGGCGTGCAAGCAGGCGGAATCTGCCAACAATGCAAAGACATCGTTCCTGTTTAATATGTCGCACGATATACGTACTCCGATGAATGCAATTATCGGTTTTGCGGATTTACTTGAAAAGCACCAGGATGAGCCTGAGAAAAGAAAAGACTACCTAAAGAAAATCCAAGATTCAAGTGCGGTATTATTGTCAATTATCAATAATGTACTCGAAATGGCAAGAATTGAGAAAGGAACGGTTGTCATTGACGAGGCAGCTTGGAGTGCGGAACAGTTTAATGACACTCTTTATTCTGTTTTCCAGGATATGATGAGGGAAAAGGATATAGAGTTTACACGGGATATTGCGGTTGACCACCAATACGTGCTCTGCGACCCGATTAAGCTTCGGGAGGTATTTATCAATATTCTCTCTAATGCATACAAATATACGAACAGCGGTGGGAAGGTGCATATGCATTTAGAGGAGATACCAAGCGACAGGGAAGGCTATGCAATGTATAGGACTACAATCTCCGATACAGGTATGGGGATGACTGATGAATTTTTGCCGCATATTTTTGAAGAATTTTCAAGGGAAAATAATACGACGGACAACAAGATAGAGGGTACTGGTCTTGGTATGCCGATTGTAAAGAGACTTGTAGACATAATGGGTGGAACCATCACTGTCAAGAGCAAGAAAGGCGAGGGTACTACATTTGAGGTTACGATACCACACAAGATTACGGACAAATCAAAGCTTGTGACACACAATGCTGTTGAATTTGACACGAACGTATTTAAAGGCAAGAGAATACTTTTAGCCGAGGACAATGAGCTTAACGCCGAAATTGCTATTGAGCTTTTGACTGAAGAAGGCTTTGTGGTAGACAGGGCAAGTGACGGACAGGTTTGTGTCGATATGCTTGATAAATCAGATGATAACTATTATGATGTCATCCTTATGGATATACAGATGCCTAATATGAATGGTTACGAGGCTACGAAAGCGATTAGGAAGTTTAAAAACCGCAGGAAATCAAATATCCCGATTATCGCAATGACGGCAAATGCCTTTGAGGAGGATAAGCGTGACGCTATTAGGGCTGGTATGGACGGTCACTTAGCTAAACCTGTTGATGCCCGTGAATTATGTAAAACCCTTATGGGAATATTTAATTGTTCAGAGGCAAGGAAAATCTCATAAACAAACTTTTCCAATAATCTTAAACAAGGGGCACGAAGTCCGCAGGAACCTTGAAAAATAGCGTATTTTCAAGGCTTCTGCGGATTTTGTTATATTTGCCATCAAAAAGTGACGGCATACGAGAATGATGAAATTATGAAGTGGATAAAACAAAAATATCTGCCGTCAAAAGGTAGTGGCAGTGCTGTTGCGGTATTATCGCTGCTGATCTACAAGGTGATTGAGAAGGCAAGGAAGCTGAAGGAAAAACTGTTTGAAACGGAGCCGGTTACAACAGTAATCCGGAAACCGGAGCAGACAGCAACGGACATTCAGCCAATCGAGCCAGTTGACCAGAGAATCCATGAGCAGGCACCGGAACCAGCCATGCAGATACAGCCAAGACCTGTCATGCCGGAGGACGCAAAGGCATACCCGAAGCTTGTGAAAATCAAGCAGGAACTGGACAAGCAGAATGCCGTTATCTTTCAGGCAGAAAAAGAACGAAATACTCTTGAAATTGAGAGGGACGATCTGAAAGGCTTACAGAAACTCACAAAGAAAGCTGCTTTGCAGAAACAGATTGACAGCAAGAATGAACAGATCGACATTCTGAAAACCGGACTGTCCGGTATAGCAAGACGATCTGGTTATGAGAATGTGCAGCACTTCTATGGGGCGTACAACGCAGCAGGAAGAGCATATCTTGACTATCAGGACAGGGTAAAGGAATGGGAAAGCCTTTATGGAGAAAACGCCAAGCCGAAGCAGAAATCACTCCATGAGCGTATGCAGGAGTACCAGCAAAAGGCAGACGAGCAAAACCGAGAAAGACGGATTTACAGCAAGGACAGAGGGGCAAGGTAATTATCCCTCTGTCTGTTGT
>CAYTGS010000159.1:0-4491 GCA_964437435.1 uncultured Roseburia sp. | reverse complement strand
ATTACAAAATATCAATATACTCTCCAGCCAGTGCCTTGTTCATGCTTCTAACTGCACAAAACTTTCCACACATACTGCACGTATCACCGTGGTCATCCTCTGGGCTTCTGCTGTCCCTTATCCTTCTTGCGGTATCTGGGTCGAGTGCACATGAATACTGTGCTTCCCAGTCAAGATTTCTCCGAGCGTCAGCCATTTTATCATCAATATCCCTTGCACCCGGTATACCCTTTGCAATATCGGCGGCATGTGCGGCTATCTTGGAAGCAATAATCCCCTGCTTGACATCATCCACATTAGGCAACGCAAGGTGCTCCGCAGGAGTCACGTAGCAAAGGAAGGCGGCTCCGTTCATTGCGGCAACTGCGCCTCCGATAGCGCTTGTAATATGGTCATATCCCGGCGCAATGTCGGTCACTAGGGGACCAAGGACATAGAAAGGAGCGCCCATGCATATCTGCTTTTGAACCTCCATGTTAGCCGCAATTTGGTTAAGCGGCATATGACCGGGACCCTCCACCATAACCTGTACATTGTGCGCCCATGCACGCTTTGTAAGCTCGCCTAACCGCACAAGCTCCTCAATCTGACACACATCTGTTGCGTCCGCAAGACATCCTGGACGACATGCATCCCCAAGGGATATGGTGACATCATATTCCTCACATATATCGAGGATTTCATCAAAATGCTCATAAAATGGGTTTTCTTCGCCTGTCATTGACATCCATGCAAATACAAGACTTCCTCCGCGGCTTACGATATTCATTTTTCTTTTGTGGGTTTTAATCTGCTCTATAGTCTTTCTCGTAATTCCACAGTGTAGTGTGACAAAGTCAACACCGTCCTCGGCATGAATCCTTACAACGTCAATAAAATCCTTGGCAGTGAGGGTTGCCAAGTCCCTCTGGTAATGGATAACGCTGTCATATACAGGAACAGTGCCAATCATAGCAGGACACTCGCTTGTAAGCTTTTGCCTGAATGGTTGTGTATTCCCATGGCTTGACAAATCCATAATAGCCTCGGCACCCATATTGACGGCGCTCATAACCTTTTCCATTTCTATATCGTAGTCCTTGCAGTCCCTGGAAACTCCAAGATTTACATTTATTTTGGTGCGAAGCATACTTCCCACACCGTTAGGGTCAAGGCATTTGTGGTTTTTGTTGGCGCATATGGCAACCTTACCCTCGGCAACAAGCTTCATAAGAGCTTCTACGTCCATGCTTTCTTTCCTTGCAACAGTTTCTATTTCAGGTGTGACGATGCCCTTTCTTGCGGCATTCATCTGTGTTGTATAATTTCTCAAATTAATAGTCCCCCTTTGTTTAGACCTCTGTATCATATTATAAGCAAAAATAAATCCTATGGCAAGACTGAAACTATATACATTGAATAGTTATGTAAAACAAATTTAATATTTATATGGAAAAGTATGGTAATATACTGTATAATTATATAAATAGTCTGTAAATAACCGAATATGTGAAATGGGGGATTGTGATGAGAAAAATTGTAGGAGAAAGGTTGCTTTCATTAGTTTTAATGTCAACGCTGGCTTTGGCTGGGTGTGGAAATTCGTCGATTGATGATTATGCCACAAACGAGGGGTACAGCAATGCGTTGTCGTCACAGCTTGATAATTCTGTGGCTGATGCGTCAGAATATGGAAAGACGGTAGATACTGCCTCTAAAGGAATTGCAAAGGAGGATGTAAAGGTGGGTGTACTTCACTATGGTGATCCCGCTGACGGAAGCGGATATTCGTACACGCATGATTTGGGAATACAGGGAATGCAGACCAATTTAGGACTTAACGATAATCAAATATATAGAGAAATAAATGTTGACGACAGTGATACGGATGCGATAAGAAACGCAATTCAGAATTGCATTGATGAGGGATGCAATATCATAATAACGACAAGCTGGGGATATATGGACGTCACAGAGGAAATGGCTGAGGAACATCCCGACATATACTTTGCACATGCCACGGGATATAAAAGTAATGGAACCAACTTTACCAATTATTTTGGACGCATATATCAGCCACGGTATCTTAGCGGAATAGTTGCAGGAATGAATACGACAACTGATAAAATAGGATATGTTGCGGCACAGGGAACTAGCAGTTCTGAGGTTACGGGAGGAATTGATGCTTTTGCAATAGGTGTTTATGAGGTAAATCCGGAAGCTGTGGTTTATGTAAAGGTAACTAACAGTTGGTATGACCCGGAGGCGGAAGAAGCGGCTACAGAGGAGCTTCTTGATATGGGCTGTGATGTTATGGCTCAGCACTGTGATACGTCATATCCCCAGACGCTTGCCCAGGAAAGGGGAGTATACGGCATAGGATACAATTCAGATATGAGTATGGAGACACCGGATTCATGTCTTACGAGTGTTATCTGGAATTGGAGTGCATATTATACGGAGTTGGTACAGAGTATTATAGATGGTACATATGACGGAAGCAATTATTACGGAGGTGTAGCCGAGGGACTTGTTGGGATAACATCACTTGCAAGTTTTTGTGCAGACGGAACACAGGAAAAAGTTGACGAGGCGTATAAAAGGATTGTTTCAGGTGAATTTAATATATTTGACGGTGTGTTAGAGACAAATGATGGAAATACAGTAGGCAGTGAGGGAAGCACTTTGGATGACTCTGTTATAACGGGCGGTATTGACTGGTACTATAAAAACGTAGTAGTTGTGGAATAGGGAGGCGTAGAATTATGAAATTAAATCTTAAAACAAAAATTCTTGCAATGTCTGTGGCACCTGTAATCACATTGGGGATAGTTGTCATAATTATGGCGCTTACCAGTGTAAAGAGTTCCCTTGTGGATGAAATACAGGAGGCATTAAAGGGAACTGCGTCGGCAACCCTCGCCGCATATAACCAAAATTCAGGTGATTACCGTATGGCTTCAAACGGCGATGTATGGAAAGGAAGTTTTAATGTCTCAAAGTCAGAAAGCCTTGTTGACAGCATTAAGGAAAACTCCGGAATGGATGTTACATTTTTCTATGGCAGTGAGAGGGTGATGAGCTCTGCAATAGATAAAAATGGAGAAAGGATTACGGGTTCACCTGCTGGTGACATTATTGTTGAAAAGGTACTTAACAATGGTGAGGAGTATTTTAGCGACTCTGTATCATTGGACGGTGAAATGAATTACGGATATTTTATTCCGGTATATCAGGTAAACAGTTATGATGACATTATAGGAATGATTTTTATTGGAACTAATAAGGCTGAAAATGATGCAAAAATTAATCAGATTATAATGGCGATTGTATTAGTTGTAATAATATTGGCTTTGGTATGCTCCGCTATTGCGGCATTTGTCACCTTCTCAATTACCAACTCTCTTAAAAAGGGCATTGATATTGTACAGGAGGTATCGAAAGGTGATTTGAATGTACAGGTAGACAGCAGGCTTATGTCAAGAAAGGATGAGATAGGCGCACTGTCAAGGTCTATATCACAGCTTCAGTCAGAGTTAAGGGGCATAATAGACAGTATATCATCAAGTACACAGAAATTGACATTGCAGGCTGGAAATTTGGAGACAACATCAAAAGATACCAACGATATAATAAAACAGGTTGAGACGGCTGTAAATTCTATTACTGAAAATGCAACGGAACAGGCTGAAAGTACCCAGATTACATCGGATAATGTTTATGAAATGGGTAACAAGATAGTAGAAACCTCAAAGGAGGTAGAAGCGCTCAATATAAATGCTGATGCAATGCGCCGTTCAAGTGAGGAAGCAACAGTTACGATAAAACAGCTAAAAAATATTAATGATGAGGTTGAAAAATCAATACAAACCGTATCCAGACAGACTAATCAGGCAAATGAATCAGCCCGTAAGATTAGGGAGGCAACAGAAATTATTGCCAATATTGCGGAGGAGACAAACCTTTTGAGCTTAAATGCCAGTATAGAGGCGGCAAGGGCAGGAGAAAGCGGGCGTGGCTTTGCCGTTGTTGCAGGTCAGATTCAGAAGCTTGCAGAACAGTCAAATGAATCGAGCAAGACCATTGAGGAAATAACGAATGTCCTTATAAATGATTCTGATATCACTGTTGAAGCTATGCAGCATGTAAAGGAAATCGTGGATAACCAGAGCCAGAATATGCTTGCCACGGAAAAAATTATGTCGGAGGTAATATCTGGAATAAATACATCATTAAAGAGTATAGAACAGATTGGAAATACAACAACGAGGCTTGACGAATCGAGAAACACAATAGTGAATACGGTCGAAAGCCTGTCACAGATAGCCCAGCAGAATGCGGCAAGTACTCAGGAAACCCTTGCACAGACAGCGGAAATGGCAAATGCCTTTATATCAATAAAGGAAAGTGCAGGAAATCTTAAAAATATATCTGATGAGTTATCAGATACCATGAAACATTTCAGGTTATAATAAAATCCCCGCAACTGACAAAACGGTTGTGGGGATTTTC
>CAYTGS010000158.1:0-4507 GCA_964437435.1 uncultured Roseburia sp. | reverse complement strand
CATTTCCAAATTGTCCTTCATTACAGAAATATAAGTCATTTGGTTTTCAATGTCACTTTTTGAAACTGACTGCATAGAGTTAAATACAACAATTTTCCTATCCTCGTTGTCGGAATTTTCTATTATCACCTGTGCAAGTCTTTTATCCGAACCATCAATCACAGCAACCGCATCAAGTCCAAGCTCTGAAAGCTTATCCGACAAAAACGCAACTGTATTGAAGCTCGCCTCTGTCTCTGCACTGCACCCCTCAAATGCAGCATAATAATTAAGCCCGTAATCCTCCACAATATATCTGAACGGAAACCTGTCTGCAAACAAAAGCGTATCATTGCTGCTTTGTTCAACCGTCTCCATATACCGCTCATCAAGTTCCAAAAGCTCTGCCGTATATTTATCGCAATTACCTTTATATAATGAAGCATTTACATAGTCAGTCTCCGAAATCACGTTGCATATATACTCATTTAAAACTACCGCATTTCTAAGCGAAAGCCACACATGCTCGTCATATTCATCATGTTCCTCCTCATGCCTATGACTATGTTCTGTGAAATACATTCCAGCCACATGCTCCTCCTCATAAAGACTTCCGCAAGCTTTCAATGCTTCCACCATATTAACAGCAACCAAATTAGGATTTACAGCCTCCTTTAAAGCATCGTTAACCCAGCTATCCGACTCACCCCCTACGTATATAAATATATCACAGTCAGACACCTTTGCTATATCTAGCGCAGAGGGTTGGAAATTATGCAAATCTCCGCCTTTATCCATCAAAAGCGTGAGGTTCACATTCTCCTCATTTCCACTTATAATATTTGAAACCCAGTCATATTGGGGAAAGGTGGTACATACAATATTTAATTTATCATCACTGTTTAACGCAGCTATATCCGCGCCACATCCAACAAGGCAAAACACGCCACATATACATATCAAAATAAGGTTTACTAATTTCTTCACTTAACTGACCCCTAATTTTGTATTTTGCAAATCATTTGCATTTTGTTATTATATATGTATATATGCTGCTTGTCAAGTTATCCATTATATTAAAGCCTATAATGGGAAACAGCCAACCTATTGGCACTTATTCACCAACATACTCTGCAATCTCATCCCATACAGCCGCATCCTCAAGTCCAAGCTTCCAGCTTGCAACACCCTTAATTCCCTGAGTCTTCATAACGTTGAGCTTAACTCTAATTGACTCCGTATCCTCCAGCCAACACTGGAATGTTGAGCCGTTCGACTGATACTCTACATAATTTTGGCAGTACTCGTCACTCCAAACAGGCGTTACCCCAATTCTTGCTATCCATTCATTTTCAGATGCCATGGATAACGTCTGGGCTTTTAGTCCGTCTTGACCAGACTCCCATACCCTTGTGTAGAACGGTATAGCATTTATAATCTTGTCTGCGGGAACTAATTCCTTTGTATCAATTATTCCATTTTCAACAAAGCTTATCGAAGAGTTTGAGCCAGCCTCACCGCCTCCTACATAATGCTCATCATAAGCCATTATTATAATGTAGTCAGCCACTATTCCCTGTTCCTTACGGTTATAATGCGCAGTGTATTCCGACGGAACATAGTTGTCAACTGAAAGCACAACACCACGCTTTCTTGTCTCAATCGACAGTTCCTTTATAAACTGCACAAAATGGATTCCCGAATCACTCCTTACCTTCTCAAAGTCAATATTAATTCCGTCAAGACCGTAAGCATCAACCTCCGCCATGAGTCCGTCTATTAGCTTTTTGCGGTTGGCTGATGAGGATAAAAGCTCAACAAAATCAATATTTACGCCATACAAATCGGTACTGTCAACATCAGTAATAAGCGCCCATACATCAATTCCAAGCTCATGTGCCTTATCAACATATGATGCATTGGCAAGGCTTGAAAAATCTCCGTCTGAATTTATAAGTCTAAACCATGTTGGCGAGACGACATTTACCGCCTTTGTTGTGGAAAGGATGTTTTCAAGATAAGCACCGCCTACCTCCTCAAATACCTGGTGGAATGCAAGATTGATTGTTCCCTCTTTTACCACGTTACTATATGTAAACTCCTTAAAATCTGTACTGCATATCCTAGTTACGGCACTTTGGTCTGTCAGGTATTTGTTTTCCACATATCCGATTATACTGTCGGCAGTCTTAACCTTTGTCCAGTTCTCCATTTCCTCTATAATTTCCACCTTGTCGCCTTTATCCAACTCTTCAAGGATATCGCTCTTTACGCCCCCTTGGTAGCGCACTGCGGTTTTTTTAGAGATAACAGCCTGCATATATGTGTCCCATACAGTATATACCTGTACACGCATAGGATTGTCATATAAATGATACTCAAAATTTGAATATTTTGACACATAATCTACAGCGATATACAAAACATCCCCGTCATAAAACGCCGCCTTATAGCCAAGCTCGTTTCCAATGTCGGACGTATACATAACATCACTGTTTTCGCCAATGTCAATCCTTATAACGTCAGTATCAGTTGTAAACAAAAGCACCTGCTCATCACTATTAACATAGAAACGGTCAGTAAAATATTTATTAACCGTTGAAAGGTCAAAATAGCATACACCGTCAACAAACTTAGCTTTCTCGTCAACCAATTCGTCCTGCAAGACAATAGCAACATCATCAGACTGTGTTATGCCAAAATATTCACTTAAATCCGCCATTTCCTTAGAATAAGAATATTTTTCAATAATTTTGCTTCCAAATGCCGCCGCAATCACAACAAAAATGAGAACAATCGGCACAAGCACCGTAAATACACGTTTTTTCATACGGATACCTCCTAATTGTTCTCATTATAACAAAAATTTCATATTAAGTACATAAAAAATTAGTACCAATACCATTAAGTTGTTGTTTTAACCATTAAAATCGAAAGAATAGCACACTATGTTACTATCATTTTTTTACTGCATATGATAAAATATATATGTCTTATTAGTTTCGTACCAAAACAGATTATGCATAGAGGGGCAACTCTTTCATAGCTGACAGATATATTTTATATTGCGACCGATTCCAAAAGGTCGAATGTGTGATATATAATTACTGGTTGTAAGGATTAGAACACGTACATAATTATTTCCATTTATTTACTTGATTGGATTTGTAAACGCAAAGTAAATTCATTGGAAAAATTTTTAAAAATATAATTTCAATATCAGCGCAAGCTAATAAGACAATGTTAAAAAATTTATCCTCCTTTCTGTACTGATTTGTCCTCGGTACACCTTACTATAGACTTTTTAGCATAAATAAAAAATTAATGCAAATCGAAATGTCAAAATTCGTCCGAAATGTCAAAATTAATACAACTTTTTTAGGATAACATATGTAATTTTGACATTTAACCCCTCTTTATAGTGTGTTCAAAATGAATAAAAAATATAAATTCATTAATTTTTAAAAAACATTTAATTTATACTATTGACTTACAGATTTTTGCATTATAATATAGGTGCAAGGTGAAGTAGAATTAATAATATCATATTATTTAGTAGTTAGGATGTGATTATATGAAAATAGAGAAAGTTAACGATCATCAGATTCGTTGTACACTGACCAAAGCCGATTTGGCCGACAGGGAACTAAAAATAAGCGAACTTGCTTACGGAACCGAAAAGGCTAAAAACCTTTTCAGAGACATGATGCAACAGGCTTCATATGAATTTGGGTTTGATGCTGATGATATTCCGCTTATGATTGAGGCAATTCCACTTAATTCTGAATGTATTGTGCTTGTTATCACAAAGGTTGAGGATCCGGAGGAGCTAGATACACGTTTCTCTAAATTTGCCCCATCCGTACATGATGACGACAACGAGGAATACCATGAATTCGGAAGCACACTTGACAACATGCTTCAGAGTCTTTCTGAAGGTGCTGACGAGGTTCTTGATTTGTTTAAGAAAATCCATGAAAACCATACCGGTGAGTCCGTTTCCGGAAACGTGTTGTCCGGAACACCTGTAATCGGAAATGGGAATGAGGTTTCTACCGGATACAGTTCGTCAGATTCCGAGCTTGACCTGACACGCATATACAGCTTTAAGACATTAGAGGATGTTATCCGTCTGTCTCATGTGCTGGCAAACCATTATAACGGAATAAATTCATTGTATAAGAATGAAAATTCATCCGGCTATATGCTTATTGTGTCACAGTCAGCGCATACTCCTGAGGAATTTAACCGAATATGCAATATGCTTTCAGAGTATGGCAGCTTGGAGAAATTTGTATCAGCAAGCGAGGCTTATATGGAAGAACACTTTGAACCTATAATCAGGAACAAAGCTGTACAGTCTTTGTCACAGATATAACACAAATATAAAAAGAACGCTTAGGTTTAAAGCGTTCTTTTTATATTCCCTGTATGCTACTATGCAAGCTTTCCAATTTCAGCCATGAGTGCATCAATGTCCATACCGTGAACCATTGCCGCTTCCTCAAGTGACTCGCCCTGTGCTGAT
>CAYTGS010000157.1:0-4557 GCA_964437435.1 uncultured Roseburia sp. | reverse complement strand
ACTTTATCATAAGTCGTATCGCTTGTCAAGCACTTTTTTAAACTTTTTTATTTTTGTTCTAAAGCAATTATTTTGCTCAAAACATTTGATTATCACTTTTCGCAGTTCTCTGCGTCAGCGACGTGTTTTATATTATCATGCCATAGTTTAATTGTCAACAACTATTTTAAACTTTTTTGTTATTTTTACGATATGTGTTTTTACTACAACGTCATGTGTATATTGCTCGTAACATTAAGCACTATTGTATCGATAATATTAGCGTTATAAAGACTGGTTAATATATTGTTTCCGGCTATCTGATTGAAAACCCATCCATTTATATTCATTACAGTTATATTATCCATTATAAAGAAAGCAATCCAAACTACAAAAAGTGCCTCCGCAAGTCCAAGGGCAATTCCTGCAAGTTTATCGGCAAACTTCCCTATGGGTATTGCCCTCAATAGTTTAAAAGCATCCAATATAATTTTAACCACTTTATATGCTATACTTATGACGGCAAGGACAACTAGCGCAATTCCTACACGCACATAGCTTTTTTGCATAAAGCTCTCTATCCCAGCCGCCGCCGCTGCAAGGACACATAAACCCAAAATACAGGATATTAATCCAATTACCCCTTCTATCAGCCCTTGTTTCCAGCCTCCTATCGCCCCAACAATGAATACCACTGTAACTATTAAAAAAAGTATATTTATATCCAAAACGGTTCCCTCCGATATTGTATCGCTATAATTGTACTATTGTAGTTGTATTGTCTGTATAGTGTCTTCCGTCACCAGCGTATTTCTGGATATGTTTGTTCCCGGAATAAAACAACTAATATTTGTCTCAAAATTCCCCTGATATTTTAAACGGTTATCCCAATCATAAATAATACACTCATTTTCGTTATATATAAATATTCCTGATGTGTCAAACATTATGTCTTTATATTCCAAATCAAACTTAATTTCACTTACTTTTTTTGCGTTTGTATCATACACCTCAAGGCGGTATGTTGCTGCATCGCCAGAGTCATAGAATACCAGACCAACATGGCTGTCATCATAGAATACACTTTGGATATTATCATTCACAAGTATATCCGATGTGCTCTCCGGCTTCTGTCTTCCCTGATAAAACATAATTCTATTATCTGCAACCGCAAATACAGTATCATTCCCCATGAAATGTACTATCGGAACAACTGCTTCTGAATATCCATATGCACTTACAAGATTATCTGTGTAATTTTGTCCTACAGACGAAAAGTTATAGAAGCCTATCGTAGATGCAATCTTTCCGTTTTCCGCCTTTATGTAAGAAACAGCAACCTGTGTCCCATCACTTGATATATCTATCGCAATCGGATATCCCGACTTGCTCATTCTTGTTTTAAAATACACTAAAGGTTCACCCGATGTGCTGTAAAGATATATAGCTGTTACCGTAGAGTCATCCAAAACCGCCGCCACTATTCCATTTGATGATACGCAAAAATCCCTTATAGGCATTGTTGTATCTATCGTTCCTATTATTTCCTGTGTATCTGCTACATATATGCTTCTTCCATTATAATCTCCAACCGCTATTGTCTTTTTGCACGTCCTGACAATCGGGTTTTGCATTTCATATGTCTGGTTCCATGTGGTTTTTCCCTTTGTATCGCTACAGCTCATTCCGTCATTGCTATAGCTGAAAAGTGAACCGCCCAAATTCATAATCTTAGCGTCCGATGCCCTCGACCATTCACTCTGCCTTATAACCTCATAATCAGTATACTGCATCGTTTTCCAATGAATATATGTACCCGCTGCCAATGCCGTAATAATTAATGCAATTATAACAACCGTGTACAATTTAATTTGCCTGTGTCTGGCAAGCATATTATCCATTGTCCTGTTTTCACTGTCCCTTTTTTTATCAGACTTATTTTTTTGGTCATTAAAAAAATATTGATTACTCTTAAAGTCACGTATTTCTGCCATCAGCATATCCTCTCTGTTGATTACTAACTATTAAGTATACCATTAAATTCAGTGAAGTAAAAGCCTTTGTCCGCAAAGAATATTATCTGCATTTTCTATATCGTTCCACTCGCATATATCATCTACATGTAAATAATCACCATATATTTCATAACTTATATTTCTTAGGGTGTCACCTTTTTGTACTATATAATATTTTAATGGTAACTCCATGGCAACGGTTTCCTCGTACTCAGTTTCCATTTCAGTTTCATCAGTATCCGTTTCTTCTATATAAGATATGGTCTCAATCTCAGTTTCAGTCTCCAATTCCATCACGTAACCACCATCAGCATCACTATCGTTTGTCAATGAAGCCATAGTGTTTTCCGCCAATGCGCTTTGCTCATCCAAAAGCCTCATGCAGTATTCTATCCCCTGCTGCATATTCTGCATTTTATTGTAATTATTAATATTAATAATACTATATACAAGAATACAAACGGCAAAGCTTAGTCCGAGCAAATTCATAAAATTCCACATCACTTTGATTTTGGCATCTTCCTTATTATATGCCTGAACAACCCTGCTGTATCTGACCACATCATCTGATATGTTTTTTTCTTTCCTGCCTACATTCCAGTCAATGAGATAATTTTGCATTTCTTCATTTTGAGAATAGTAAATATAAAAATCCTCAATGATAAGAATAGTGCCGCTTAATTTAATTTCAAGCCTCAGGCTGTTGTCATCATTTTTACTCACAAATGCCATTCCTATATAATCACATGTTAAAAAATATGTTGATTTATAGGAATTTATTATGTTGATATCGTTACGGGTTGATGCAGCACCTGACACAACAATTTTTATTACACCGTTTTCCTCTACACATTTTCCATACAAAGCAATGTTAGATATTTGTTTTTCTTTTTTTTCATCAAATAATTTTCGCATGTATGTATGAACATAATCTTCTATATAAAGAATATAGCTTCCTCTGGGATTTCCGACTGTACGTGTATTTATGGGAATTTGTGATTTTTGACTATCCATATTATCCTCCTTGTGTGCTATTGTATTGTATCATGACATTACAATAGCACAACCTGCGAGAATAATTTGTCGAAGTGTGATATGAGTTACCTTTGTTTTTTATTTAATAAATTCATCTTCATATTGTAATAATCCGGTGTCATATCCATATAATGAACATGTGGATTTACAAATCGCTGTTCTTCTTCCCAGATTTCGTTGTCAAGCTGATTTTTTACATACTCTCTTATTTCATAAAGTGAGGGCATATCATAAATACGCTTTCCATTTTCAAAAACCTTTACCTGAACAGGTTTTGCCGTGCAGTTTATAAACTTCAAATCTTTCCATGGCATCAAAGGGTCGATGAATTTAAAATCAGAATTTAAGTCAATTTCCTCGTCAGATTTTGCAATAAGGTCAGCCTTTGCCTTCCCGCTCTTGTCATATATCCTGTAAACCTTTTTAAGTCCTGGATTTGTAATTTTCTCTACTGCACCGGAAATCTTAATTCTGGGTTCAAATTTACCGTTTTCCTCCACTGCCACAATTTTATATACCGCACCCAAAAGCGCAAGGGTATCATCGGAATAATCACTTGTTGCACCCGTTATAAGACGCTCGCCAACACCGTAATTGTCTATACAGGCATTTTGTGAGTTTAATGAGGATATTGTATATTCATCAAGGCTGTTTGACACTGTGATTTTACAGTCATTAAGCCCTGCCTCGTCAAGCATTTTTCTAACCTTTATAGACTGATAGGCAAGGTCGCCACTGTCGATACGAATACCCTTCAGCCTTTTTCCCATAGGCTCTAAAACCTCATGGGCTACACGTATTGCGTTAGGTATTCCTGACTGAATTGTATCATAGGTATCAACTAGAAGTACTGTGTTGTCAGGATAATTTATCGCATAGTTTTTGAACGCTTCATATTCACTCTTATAATACATCACCCAGCTATGCGCCATTGTTCCTCCCACAGGTATTCCAAACATCTGACCGGCTAAAACCGTAGCGGTGCCTGACGCTCCGCCTATATATGATGCTCTTGCGCCATAAACGGCTGCGTCCATGTTGTGTGCTCTCCTTGCTCCAAAATCCGACACTGCCTTTCCCTCAGCCGCCTTTACAATTCTCCGTGTCTTTGTGGCAACAAGAGACTGGTGGTTAACCTGTGCCAAAATTGCCGTCTCTATAAGCTGCGCATCAATTAGAGGTGCCACAATTGTCATTATAGGTTCGTTAGGATACATTATTGTTCCCTCTGGAAATGAATAAATATCTCCCCTGAATTTAAAGCTTGCAAGATAGGAGAGAAATTTTTCATTGAAGATATTAAGCGAACGGAGATACTCTATATCTTCATCGGAAAAATGCAAATCCTCTATATATTCCACTATCTGCTCTAAGCCTGCGAATATGGCAAAGCCGCCTCTGTCTGGGTTTTTCCTGTAGAACACATCAAAAGCCACTCTTGACTCCATATCCCCGTCGTTGAAATATCCGTTTGCCATTGTAAGCTCGTACAAATCCATTACCATTGTTAAATTTCTCTTATCTGCCT
>CAYTGS010000156.1:0-4621 GCA_964437435.1 uncultured Roseburia sp. | reverse complement strand
GGAACACCTAGGGAAACCCTTTTCCCCTCCTATATTTTTGCCTTGAACATGGTGTGGATTTTCTTTGAAGTGTCCTTTGCATACTAATCTTCTTCATACTCTATTGGGTCTTTTACTCCGTTCAATTCAAAAGCTTTTTTCCTGTCTATGCAGGTTCCGCATATGCCACAGGCTTTTTCATGTCCCTCGTAGCAGCTCCACGTTAGCTCGTATGGAACCTTTAGCCTTAGTCCTTCTGCCACTACATCCTTTTTAGTCATTTTCACAAAAGGAGCTTTTATCTCCACCTGATGACCGCTTCCCTCGTAGATTGCCTTATTCATTGCCTCGTTGAATATATCACTGCAATCAGGATAAGCGTTTCCTGCAGCATCATCGCTGTGTGCTCCATAATAAATTACCTGACAGCCTTTAGACAATGCGATGCTTGCGGCACAGGATAGAAATAACCCGTTCCTAAAGGGGACATATGTTGATACTGGCTTATTATCTGTATGTTTTAATTGTTCTGCATATGATTCTTTTGGAATTTCGTCTGTGGAATGTTCCAGCAATGAACAATTACTGTACTTAAATATCACTGACAGGTCTATTTCCATAAATGATACTCCATAATAATCTGCAATTTTTCTTGCACATTCTAATTCTTTGTTGTGCTTTTGTCCGTAGTACATTGCCAATGCCTCTACGTTTTCTTTTCCATATTTATCAATCATCATAGCTAAGCACGTGGTACTATCCACACCGCCGCTTATTAATACTAATACCTTCATCTATTTTAACCTTTCTAACAATTCCTTGTCTGTTTTAAAGCGTCCACAAAGCTTTGTTGTATACGTTCTTGCGCCTGCATTCTTTATCCCCCTTGCAGTCATGCAACTATGGCTTGCCTCAATTAATACTGCCACGTCATCGCTTCCCGTGGCAAGCTGCATAATTTGGGCTATATCGCTACATAGCCTTTCCTGCAATTGAAGTCTCTTTGCAGCCATTTCAGCTATTCTTATTATTTTACTAAGTCCGATAACCCTGCCCTTTGGGATATAGGCTATCGTAGCCTTCATATCATACATAAGCGCCATATGATGTTCACAATAGCTGAAAAGTTCTATGTCCTTTACAACCACTATGTCAGATTCCCCATCACTTTCAGGCATTGAAAATGTTTTCCCAAACATCTTGGCAATCTCCTCATTCGTATAATTCATACCCTCAAAAACTTCCTCATACATATGAGCCACACGCTCCGGAGTATCTTTTAACCCTTCCCTATCGGGGTCATCGCCTAACGCTATGAGAATACCTTTAATATGTTCCTTTATTGCTTCTGTGTCAATTTTTTTATTCATTACTAAACACCTTTCTGGTTTGGGTCCCAAATATACTTGTGGAGCTGTAATTGAAAATTCACTCCATTAATCCTATTTTCAATCATAAATTCTACTATATCTTTAGGTGAAATCCCACCAAATACAGGACTAAAATATATTGCAGTTCTATCTACAAGATTATATTCATCAATAATCTCTTTTGCACGAATTAAATCATCATGACATCCAATAACAAATTTTACTGTGTCATTTTTACTTAAATATTTAAAATTTTCAGTATGCATTTTATTTTCCATACCACTACATGAAAGCTTGTAATCCATTGTGAATGATACGTTTCTCATACGGTATTTTGATAAATCAATACTTCCGTTTGTTTCAATTTCTATTGTGATGTTTGGAACTTTGGAAAGCTTATTTAATAAAATATCCATATCATCACGATATAGAGGTTCGCCACCTGTTATTGTGACGTTTCTCACCTTGGATTTAATTACAAGCTTTTCCAAATCGTCTTCTGTAAAAATTTCTGTCTTACAGTCTGCCTCGTTCGCCCATTTTGTGTCACAATATTTGCAACATAAATTACAGCCCCTTAACCTGATAAAAAGTGCAAGCTGACCTGCCCTTGTGCCCTCTCCGTTTATGCTAATGAAATGCTCTGCTACTTCATACACTGCCATTTTATTTATTCCCCTAAATCCTACTTTTTTAGATTAATTTCTATTATGAAATTTTATCAGTGTTTCATTGTTTTAAAAGATTTTCACACTGTATATGAAGCACAGTTATTAGGTGTTTCATACACACTAACCTTTGCCACATCATACCCTTTTTCTGTCATTTTATCGAAAAAATATTTTGAGAAATTCTCTGCAGTTGGTCTAAAATCAACCTCGTTTAATGTAAAATCCTCCGCCCTTAACATTTCTACAAGCTCTTTTTTGAGCGAGTCTTTCTCATATATAAATGTGTGGTCAAATTTATCTGCAAGCTCCTTTAAGTCTCGCTTCAAATCACCAAAATCATTAATCATTCCATACTCCTGCACATCAGTTTTTAAATTTTCCGACTGCACTTCCACGATTATTCTCCATCTGTGACCATGTATATTTTTACATTTACCATTATAATTTTTCAAAAAGTGGGCTGCATCAAAGCTTGCCTCTGTTGTAATTGAATACATATTTAAAACCTCTTTCTAAATAAAAAAGTAATATAAAAACATACCAACCAGCAGCTTTTTATATTACTTTTAATTACGAAAATAATAGCTATTGCCCTAGTTTTGTTTATAGACAGGATGGTACAAATGAACTGTCTTTTTTAGTTTCTTTGATTAAGTTACCACGTTTTTTTAGTGGCTGTCAAGAGGGTATATTTATGACTGATTATTTTATCTACTAATTTAAACAAGGCAAAACTTTTTCATATAACCTAATTAATTATGCTTATATTTAAACTCTGCGAAGTTATAGCTAAAATTCATACTTTTTCAGCTCGCAATTTTTTATTCCAAAATCAGCAAACTCCTTGTTTTCCATGTTGTAGAAATATGAATTTACAATTCTTGCAATTCCATTATGTGCAACTAAAAGATATGTCTTGCGATCTGACTCTGCCTTAATGTCATCGAGGAGATTATAAATCCTTTGGCTTAAATGGAGCATGGTTTCGCCACCCTCAAAATCGTATATAAAATTCAATTTTGCTTTCTGAAAATCCTCACCACGTCTATCCGTAGACTCATATTTTCCAAAGTTCTGTTCCTTTAAGCGTATTTCCATTCTTGCAGGTATTCCAGTTATTTCCGAAATATGCTTTGCGGTATCCGCTGCCCTTACAAGTGGTGAATACAGTATTTCATCAATTCCGAAATTGCCTTCTTTAATATAATTTCCAAGCTCTATCGCCTGCTGACGTCCTTTATCAGTTAATGCAATGTCTGTTGCACCGCATATTTTTCTTTCAACATTCCATATGGTTTGACCATGCCTTGTGAAATATACAGTTCCCATTTTTAATCACCCCTTATAAAAGTCTTTTAGACTTTAAAAAGTAAAAAGCCCCTATCAAAAACAAATAAACACTAGCTTTTAACAAGGGCTTTTAAAACACCTATTTCTCTATATCAGTTTCATCATCTGTCTCAAAATCCAAACTAACTTCGTCATCTACTTCCAAATTTCCGTCAGAAGAAAGTTTTTCACGTACTTTAGCAATCTTGGCAACCTTAACCGACTCGTCAAGATTAATCAACTTTACGCCTGAAGTATTTCTACCATAAACTGAAATATCTCCAACTGCAATTTGAATAATGACACCCTCGGTAGTAATTAACATAATCTCATTATCATCATTGACAGCCTTGACTCCCACAACGTTTCCAGTCTTCTCGGTAATCTTATAGCACTTTACTCCCTTACCGCCACGCTTTTGAACGCTAAATTCATCAAATGAAGTACGCTTACCCATACCCATTTCTGATACAATAAGAAGATGACTGCCCTGTGTATTAATCTGCATTCCGACTATCTCATCACCGTCATCAAGATTCATACCTATAACGCCCATAGCAGTACGTCCCATGCACCTTACATCAGTTTCCTTAAATCTGATACACATACCATACTTTGTGACAAGAGCTATCTCTGAATTTTTATCAGTAGTCTTAACCTCAATAAGCTCGTCATCATCCCTAAGTGAAATTGCTGCAAGTCCATTCTTCCTTACATTCTCAAACTCCATTATTGAAGTCTTCTTGGCAATACCATTCTTTGTAATCATAAAAAGGTTCTTGCCGTCCTCAAATTTCTTAATAGGTATCATAGCTGAAATTTTTTCACCGGGATTTAACTGCAAAATATTTACAATCGCTGTTCCTCTCGCAGTTCTTCCTGCCTCCGGTATTTCGTATGCCTTTAACCTGTACACACGTCCAAAATTCGTAAAGAACATAAGATAATTATGTGTAGAGGTCATAAGCAAATCTTCAATGTAATCATCCTCGATAGTAGACATTCCTTTAATTCCCCTGCCACCTCTATGCTGGGTTTTAAAATTGTCAACTGTCATACGCTTAATATATCCTAAGCTTGTCATTGCGATTACTGTATTTTCTTTTGGAATAAGGTCCTCATCATCAATATCGGACTCATCATAACCAAATTTAGTACGCCTATCATCACCGTATTTTTCTGAAATAACAGTTATTTCATCCTTAATAACTCCTAGTAAAAGCTTTCTGTCTGCCAAAATAGCCTTGTACTCCTCTATCTTTTTAAGTAACT
>CAYTGS010000155.1:0-4635 GCA_964437435.1 uncultured Roseburia sp. | reverse complement strand
GGTTCATCATCAAGGTTAATTTCCTCATCTAATGCAGGTGTTTCATCTAATGTAGGTTCTTTATCTGACTCTGGTATATCGTCTGAAGCAGAGGATTCATCAAGGGAAATATCATCCATATTAAGTTCAGATGCAATTTGAAGCTCTGTCTCTGATGCAATTGCTTCATCAAGACCATCAATATTCAAATCGGTGTCCTCCGACATTTCTCCACCGTCCGGATTTTTATTTGGATTATCAATATCCTCAAAATCACTTATTGACTTTAGTAAATTGTCCAGATAATTTTCCTCTTTGTTCATTATAATTCCTCCATTACCTTTACATTTCGTTTAGAAATTCAACAGCATCTACTCCGATACTTACCCCTTTTTCCGAAAGCTCCTCTGTCATCTGGTATATGCCTTGGTTTATCCTAAAGAAGCTTGCCTTTTGGTTATAAAAAGCAATTTTCTCAAACGGCCATCTTATTATATCAGGCAAATTCATTCCCACTCCAAGCTCTAATACGCAAAGCTTCCTGTTAAGTGTTTCCTGAATCCATTTCGTATATTTATCCCACTGCGGTTTATAACCGCTCTCAGCATACTTGCTTTCACACAATATATTATTATGAACCAACGGCTTACCGCACACAGGACACACTGGACGTTCAAGTGAATCAAGCCCTACTCCATCCAATATTGCCTGCTTTACCAAATCGCAAAAATCCTTTGACGGGTACAGCTTATCGTTACATTTTTCACTGCACTGAAGCATTTGGTAGTTTCCGCATGGCTCAACAAGTTTTTCCAAATCAAAATTTGCTTTTTTAACATTTTCATCTATACAAGTTGTAATGATAAAATAATTTTTATCCTTAATGAGTTCATAAAGCTTTTTATAGGCATTTATAATAGGACTCTCCCCATGCTCGAAAAGGAAACGCTGCTCTAAAAATGGAACAGTCCACTCCAGGGTTGTATTTACGTCAACCTCCTCAAGCGATGACATAAGCATTGGAAATTTTCCTATATCCTTGAAGTCCTCGTTAAATTCCTCGCCTATCCCCACGAGCACAAACTCAGCCTCTTTAACTTTATCAGCCAGCAGTTTTTGCATTGTTTCCAAATCCGTCTTGTTCATCCGACAATATCTCCTTAATCAAGTTTAGTCAAGCAGAAATGAGCCGGGGTATAAGCCCGGCTCTTGTCATTTATTTAGAAAGCAACTGATCAATAACCTTTACAAGATTTCCGATTTCAGGTTTAGACAACTGAGCATCAGCGCCTAAGTCATCTCCTTTTTTACGCATCTCATCATTTACAAGAGATGAGAAAATAATTACAGGTATGTGCTTTGTATCTTCATCAGATTTTACAAGCTTGGTAAGCCTGTGACCATCCATAAGCGGCATCTCAATATCAGTAATAAGAAGACTAACCTCTTGGTCCAAAGTACCCTCATCCTTGCACTTGCATATGTACTCCCAAGCTTCCTCACCGTTTTCTGTCTTAATAACATTGTCATATCCGGCTTTCTTAAGTGAGTCAACAATGAGCTTCCTAAGCAATGATGAGTCCTCTGCAATAAGGATAGGTGTTCCCCTACCTTCCCTCGTGCCAAGAGCCTCTATCTCAGTAACCTTTAATCCTGTCTCAGGATTTATATCACTTATAATCTTTTCAAAATCAAGTATAATTATAAGCTTTCCATTTATTTTAATAATACCTGTGGAAATTCCGTCCTCGGCTGTTGTAACTGTAGCGCCGGGCTTAATAATATCAACCCATGATACCCTGTGTATACCAATTACCGAATCAACATGGAATGCAATATCAAGTTTATTAAAGCTTGTTATAATAAACAATCCGCCAGGCTGCGATTGCCCACGCTGTAGACAATTACGTAAATCTATAGCTGTAATCATTGTATCACGTGGCATGAAAATACCTTCTACGCTGGGATGAGCATTAGGTACTGGTGTAACAGGGGAATACGGTATAATCTCCCTGATTTTTGCTACGTTAATACCATAGGAATTTCCATCCACCACAAATTCTAATACCTCTAATTCGTTTGTTCCATTCTCCAAGAGAATCTTAGTCTCCATAATAAACCTCCATTCTGTCAGCCACATATATATTTTTATATGTAAATTATTATAACACATATATAGTAAAAATTACAAATTATTTTCTGATTATTTATAATTTTTTGGCAACTATTTAGTATTATAATAATACTATTTAGCTCTTACGTCAACCTTTCCTGTATCAGAAGTTATTTGTATTGAAAGTCCGGTCAAGTCATCCGTATAGCTGTCGCTTATTTCGGCAACCGCCACCACATCATCAGTTCCTCCGGCATCTAAAGAATCCATATATGACATCATCTCATTTGGAAGCATTGTGCTAAGCGCACTAACCGTACTTGACTCATTTAAGGTAAATCTGACTTTCAATGAATAATCAAACAGGCTGCAGTTTATTTTTTCACCTGTAGAATTTTCCAAGTCAAAATGTACTACCAAAAGCTTTCGTCCCTGTGCCGCACTGACTGTAAAGCCGGAATTATTCTTTGGATATGAATCGCATATCTCATATGAATTGTACTTTAATGTCACATCTTCTATTCCAAGCAAAGAAGCTAAGTCATCATCAATGTTTTGTACAACTGTATCCGAATCCGCCAAGTCAGTCTCCGTAACACCTTCTTCCGTTTCATTTCCTGATGTATCCTGTGGCTGTTCTGCCTCAGTTTCCGGAGTTTCACTAGTCTCAATTTCTGGCTGCTCCTGCGTTTGTTCTTCCTCAATCGGTTGCATTGCCGCCAATGCCACCTCCAATTCATCTTCGCTTACAATCTTATAGTTGTAATTAGGAGAATATTTAAGCAACAGTCCCGCAGCATACTCCGATATCATATCCGACTGTTCCGATGTAAGTTCTGGCATTGCATCACCACATCCTGTCATTAGCAATGCCGATAAAGCCAACATACTCATAACCTTTAACTTTTTCAATTGAACACCTCCGATTATTTGGTTTCCAGTTCAAACCAGAACTCGACACCATTAGTATAGTTAATAACACCGTATTCCTGATTCATGGACTCCATTATTGCCTTTACAATGGATAATCCAACACCGCTTCCTCCATATTCCCTGGTTCTTGCCTTGTCAACCTTGTAAAACTTTTCCCATATATGGGGAAGTGACTCATCAGGTATTGGTTCGCCGGTATTAAAAACGCTTACCCTCACCTTATTTGAATTTTCCTGTTCAATAAGGCGATATTTAATCTCTATAATTTTATCACCGTTTACATGATTAATAGCATTACTGAAAAAGTTCCTTACTACTTCTTCAGTCTTAAATTCGTCAGCCCACACGTAAACAGGTGGAATTATATCATGCTTTACATTGACCCCGTTCTGGTTAATCAGTATTTCCGCAGACGTAAGGAAATTGCTGATAAGAGCAACTATATCAAATCTTTCCATTGTAACGACATCATATCCAAATTCGAGCTGGTTTAAATCCAAAAGTTTTTTTACCATATTGTTCATTTTACCGGCTTCATCAATTATAACCTCGCAATAAAAATCCCTGCTCTCCTTATCGTCATCATTTATCCCTTCCTTTAATCCCTCTGCATATCCCTGTATAAGGGCTAAGGGGGTCTTAAGCTCATGGGAGACATTTGAGAGAAATTCCTTTCTCATCTCGTCAGTCTGCTCTTTTTTCTCTATATCACGCTTAAGCTCGTTATTTGCTGTTTTTAGCTCGGAGATTGTCTTTTCAAGAGCACTTGACAGCTCGTTTATATTCTCCCCAAGTAAATCTATCTCATCCCGTGATTTGCTGTTGTATTTTGTATCAAAATCCAAATCAGCCATTTTTTCGGAAATTTTTGTAAGCTCTGTAATCGGCTTTGTTATTCTTGCACTGACAATCCAAATAATAAATACGCTTAAAATTGCCACAACTATTCCAACATATGCAAGAAATCTGTTGGATATCTTAACGCTGTCACGTATACTTTCAAGTGGTGAACTTATAAGGAACATATTACCACTGTCAAGGACACCCCACATTTCCAAATATTCAGTGGACGTGGCACTGTCAACGGAAGTTGCAATATAATATCTGTCGTTTTCCACTAAATAATCAATATCCTGATTTACATTAAAAAAATTATCATAAAGCCTTCTCATCAGCCTGTCCGAATCACGGGTGCTTGATTTTATAGTATTTGAACTGGCATCTATGACCAAAATATTAATATTGTACATATCACAGGCTTTTCTCAATTCAACATCAAAATCACCTGATGAAATATCACCGTTAGAGGCTGCCTCATTAATTCTGTTATATGCATTGGTTATGGCATTTTTCCTGTTTTGAATATAAAAATCCTCCAGAAAAATATTATTGATAATCCAACACATAGCTATAATTCCAGCCATTACAGCTATAAACATAACAGCTATTTCCTGCTTAATTGAACGTTTCATAACTGTTATACCTCTAGCTTATAGCCCATTCCCCATACTGTTTTTATCAAATCACCCTTGTCTCCCATCTTGCTTCTAAGCTTTTTGACATGGGTATCTATCGTCCTTGCATCACCGAAATAATCATAATTCCATACA
>CAYTGS010000154.1:0-4737 GCA_964437435.1 uncultured Roseburia sp. | reverse complement strand
AGGATTTCAGCGAATGTGAATTTTGATTTGACATTTGAACTTATGCTGTTGGATATTAAATCGGCATAAGATAGTTATAATAATGAAAAGTGAGGTATATAGATATGACAAAAGTTATAGGCGTGAGATTTAGAACGGCAGGGAAGATTTATTTTTTTGATCCACTCAATTTTGATGTAAAGCGTGGAGACCATGTTATTGTGGAAACTGCAAGGGGTATTGAGTTTGGTACTGTTGTGGGAGAGCCAAAGGAAATTGATGATGATAAAGTTGTACAACCATTAAAGCCCGTAATAAGGGTTGCTAACCAGCGTGACATTGAACAGGAGGCAGCGAACAAGGAAAAGGAAAAGGAAGCATTCAAGATTTGCCTTGAAAAAATTAAAAAACATAATCTTGACATGAAGCTCATAGATGCTGAATATACATTTGATAACAACAAGGTTCTCTTTTACTTCACGGCTGACGGACGAATTGATTTTAGGGAGCTTGTAAAAGATCTTGCTGCTGTGTTTAAGACTAGAATCGAACTTCGCCAGATTGGGGTGAGGGATGAGACTAAAATACTTGGCGGTATTGGTATATGCGGAAGACCTCTTTGCTGTCATTCCCATTTGTCGGAGTTTGTGCCAGTGTCGATTAAAATGGCTAAGGAGCAAAATCTATCGCTTAACCCCACAAAGATTTCAGGTGTGTGTGGACGGCTTATGTGCTGTCTAAAGCATGAGGAGGAGACTTACGAGTATCTTAACCGCAAGCTGCCTAACGTCGGTGATTTCGTGACTGCTGACGACGGACTTAAAGGCGAGGTACAGAGCGTTAATGTTTTGCGTCAACTTGTAAAGGTTATCGTTGAGGTTGATGATGAGAAAGAGATACATGAGTATAAGGTAGACCAGCTCAAGTTCAAAAAACGCCATAAGAAGGACAAGAACGAGGAAATGACAGACGAGGAGCTTAAGGAACTTAGGGAGCTAGAAAAGCTTGAGAAACAGGAAAAGCAGGAAGGTAAGTCCAAGTTGGACGAGAATTAATAAATGCAGGAAGTTTATTTAAAGGAAAACGAGAGAATAGACGATTTGCAGAGAAACGGATATAAGATAATCCAAAATCCTGAAAAGTTTTGTTTTGGAATGGATGCAGTGTTACTTAGCGGATTTGCCAGGGTTAAGACTGGGGCAGAGATTCTCGATATGGGTACAGGAACAGGGATTATTCCCATATTGCTGGAAGCTAAGACGATGGCAAGACACATAAGCGCACTTGAGATACAGGAGGAAAGCGCTGACATGGCTAGGAGAAGTGTCATGCTTAACGGGCTTTGTGACAAGATAGATATTATAACAGGGGACATTAAGGAGGCATCGAATATTTTTGCTGCGGCATCCTTTGATGTTGTTACGTGCAATCCCCCATATATGATAGGGCAGCACGGGCTTACTAATCCTGACGCACCAAAGGCGATTGCAAGACATGAGATTTTATGTACACTAGAGGATGTGGTGAGAAATGCTGCAAAGCTTTTAAAGCCACAGGGAAGCTTTTTCATGGTTCACCGTCCTTTTAGACTCGCAGAGATTATTAATGTAATGACTAGCTATAAGCTTGAGCCTAAAAGAATGAGGCTTGTTTACCCTTATATTGACAAGGAGCCTAATATGGTGCTTATTGAGGGGTGCCGTGGCGGGAAATCCAGGATGACTATTGAAAAACCCCTTATTGTTTATAAGGAACCTAATGTATACACAGATGAAATATATGATGTTTATGGATATTAATTTATGTTAGAATGGAGGCTGGTGCTGTATGGTGGGAAAATTATATCTTTGTGCCACTCCCATTGGAAATCTGGGGGATATGACACCTAGGGTTGTTGAGACATTGCAGATGGTTGATATGATTGCGGCAGAGGATACGAGGAATAGTATAAAGCTGCTTAATCATTTTGACATACATACTCCCATGACCAGCTATCATGAGTACAATAAGGTTGATAAGGCGGCATATCTTGTTGAGCAGATGAACATGGGAAAGAATATTGCCCTTATAACTGATGCAGGTACACCGGCAATATCAGACCCTGGGGAGGTGCTTGTTAAAATGTGTCAAGAGGCAGGGATTGTGGTGACATCACTTCCCGGTGCGGCTGCATGTATAACGGCGCTTACTTTATCGGGACTTAGCACAAGGCGGTTTTGCTTTGAGGGATTTTTGCCCTTTGAGAAGAAAGAAAAAGAAGAAATTCTTAATGACTTAAAAAACGAATCAAGGACAATTATTCTATACGAAGCACCCCATAGGCTTATAAAGACCTTAAATGAGCTTTATGAGGCATTAGGTGATAGGAAAATAACCCTTTGCAGGGAGCTTACTAAGAGGTTTGAGGAGATTAGCCCCACAACATTATCCGGTGCGGTTGAAATGTATAAGACTAGAGAGCCAAAGGGCGAGTACGTGCTGGTCGTAGACGGCAAAAGCTTCTTAGAGCAGAAAAAGGAGAAGGAAGCCGATTGGCTAAGCATATCCATAGAGGAGCATATGAAGCTGTATGAGGCTCAGGGAATTGACCGCAAGGAGGCAATGAAAAAGGTTGCCAAGGACAGAGGAATGTCAAAGAGGGATATATATCAGGCATTGTTATAAATAAATGATATATACATATTGACAAATACGAAGTATGATAATATACTTCTGATTTGAGGTAACGTATGCTGTGAATGGTGTTAATATAAGCGCAGCATTAAAAGGTAGTAAAAAGGAGAATTTTAATGGAAAGAGTATATGAAATCATCGAGGAACAGTTAAATTTAACAGGTGTGGAGCTTACAGAGGACTCATCTTTGAAGGATGACCTTGGTGTTGACTCTATAGATATGGTAGAGCTGGTTATGGCTTTTGAAGACGAGTATGGAATTGAAGTTCAGTATGAGGAGCTTGAGAAAAAGGTCAAGACTGTGGGGGACATTATCGACTTTTTAAGAGAGCAGGGAGCTGACGTATAGATTTATGATGTATATTAAAACAGGTCATTGGCGTAAAGCTGATGACCTGTTTTTGTTATTATATTTCCTCTATTATTTTTACAATAGTGTCAATTGAGTTTTTAATTTTGCTGTTGTGCATTGCTTCTATATATTCCTGGCGTGTGAAATACAGCTCATGAATTTTTTCCGTCAGTATTACACCGGTGAGGAAATCTTCGTCAGCGACCATTGAGTAACCCTGTGACTCAAAGCTTTTGGCATTTAAAATCTGGTCTCCACGGCTTACGTTTGCAGGAAGCGGGATAAGAAGATTTGGCTTTTTGAGGGCAAGAAGCTCACATATTGCATTTGCGCCGGCACGTGATATTACCAGGTCAGCCATTGCAAATATGTCTTTTAAATCATCTTTTACATACTCAAACTGCTTATATCCCTTTGTGTTTAATAAAAGGTTGTCAATTTTTTCCTTTCCGCATATATGAACAATTTGGAAATCCTCTAACAGGGCGGGAAGTGCGTCACGTACAAGGGTGTTTATTCCCGCAGCCCCTTGGCTTCCGCCTATTACCATTATTACAGGTTTTGATGTATTAAATCCGCAAAGTTCCATGCCCCTAAGACGGCTTCCTTCAGTGAGTTCAGCCCTTATGGGTGAACCGGTGAGGATTGCCTTATCAGCAGGAAGCTCCTGTAATGTTTCTGGAAAGGTGCAACATATTTTTGTTGCAACGGGGATGCATAATTTGTTTGCAAGTCCGGGAGTCATATCAGATTCATGTATTATGCATGGGATTTTAAGGGAGGCAGCAGCCCTCACAACGGGAACACTTACAAATCCGCCCTTGCTGAACACTACATCGGGCTTCAGTGTTTTTAAAATTTTTTTTGCCTCGGAAAATCCCTTGATAACACGAAAAGGGTCACTGAAATTTTTAACGTCAAAATATCTTCTTAATTTTCCGGTGGAAATCCCATAGTATGGAATACGGTAGTCCTCAATAAGTTTTTTCTCAATTCCTTCATAAGAGCCTATATAATGTATATCGTATCCCCTCTTTTTAAGTGTGGGAAAGAGCGCTATATTGGGCGTAACATGACCAGCGGTACCGCCGCCTGTAAACACAATACGTTTCATTTTTAGTTAGCCCCCTCTTTGTACTGCTCCAACGCACATGCAAGCTGATCGGGACATGATGTACTCTTAATACCACACTTGATTCCCCTTAATTTGGATATAGCATCATCAATTTTCATACCGGTTACAAGGGAAGAAATACCCTTTAAGTTACCGTTGCATCCGCCGGTAAATGCTACCGACTTTATAATGTCATCCTCAACTTCAAAATCAATAAACTGTGAGCATGTACCTGTTGTTTTATATCTCATATTTAGACCTCCGTTTAAATTTTCATTCATTATTTGTAACTATTTAGTAAATGCGTAGACCTACCTGAACAATTACCATTATTCATAGTTTAACAGTATGATGAAACTAAGTCAATATTTCTATATTGTACATTAAAGGAAAATTGATGGTGAGATATTTTTCAGAGTATATTACGTAAGTTGACTGTAAATAAAAATTCGAGTACAATATCATCAAAATGATTAACAAATGCCTGTAGGATTAATTAAAGAGTGTTTTTAGGTAAATTTTTATATCAATAAAACGAAAGGGGAATTGTATTGCAAACGCGTTATTTATTTGCAAAATATGTTTCGCAAAACATTTTAGGCATGATAGGGTTGTCAG
>CAYTGS010000153.1:0-4748 GCA_964437435.1 uncultured Roseburia sp. | reverse complement strand
AGTCTATGGGCTGCAGCGTTTCTGACCATGCCCTTGAGTATGTTATGTACCAGCCTGCTACAGATGAAGAAATCGAGGCAATCTTTGCCAAGAGAAAGAGCGGCTCTGCAATCACAAGGCAGGAAGAACTTCAGTTCAAGACAGCTTTCATGCTTTTCGTCGGAAAACAGTACCACAGGCTCAACTGGGTTATGCAGCTCCATTATGGATGTAAAAGAGACAACAACACTCTCCGCTATGACCAGTTAGGACCTGATACAGGATATGACTGTATCAACAATTATGCTCCTTCAGCCGAGCTTGCTGATTTCCTCAATGCCCTTATTAAGACAGACGAGCTTCCTAAGACTATTATTTACAGCTTAAATCCTAATGACAACCAGGCTATCGGAACTATCCTAGGCTGCTTCCAAGATTCAAGCGCATGTGCTAAAATTCAGCAAGGTAGTGCATGGTGGTTCAACGACCACAAGACTGGTATGCAGGATCAGATGATTTCCCTTGCAAACCTCGGAAACCTTTCAGGCTTTGTCGGAATGTTAACAGACTCCAGAAGCTTCCTTTCATATACCAGACATGAATATTTTAGGAGAATAATGTGTAACCTTATCGGTAACTGGGTTGAAGATGGTGAGTTCCCTGATGATACGGAAACACTTGAAGAAATCGTTAAGGGTATTTCCTATAACAACGCAGTCAACTATTTTGGATTTGATTTAAAGACAGTCTAATACTGCAAAATATAATAGAGGGCTTGACCCTCTATTATATTTTTGATTATATTTTTATTATTTTTCTGTCATACGTCATAATTCCGTTGATTTCCTCCTCTATATCCGTCATCTGCGTGTAGACGGCGGCACATAAGCCCTCTTTTTTCATTTCGCCTATGCGTTCTTGGATTTTGGTATATTCCTCAATAAATGTATTTTTGTCCTCATGCTTTCCGTAGCCAAAGTGATTATTGGAATAGATATGCCCTTCAACAGCCAAGGATATTCCCCCGTATTCAGAGAGGACATATGGCTTTTCGCCTCTCTTAACCTTAAGGTCAAAAAAGTATATATGCTCGCTTTTCACGTCTCCGGCGTTTTGGTCAAACCATCCGCTGTGGGAGTCAATTATACGTGTACTGTCTATAGAACGAGCCATATCCGTATTAGCTTTTGCGTCAAACTGTCCCCAGCCCTCGTTGAACAAAACCCACGTGCATATCGAGGTACAGTTATAGAGCTGTTTTATAGTCTCAACACATTCCTTTTTCCATTCCAGCCTGCCATTTTTATCCGACCTTGCCATGTAAGTATAATCGTTGTCCTTTTTAGTCCTAAGTGCCGTCACAACAGTGGGAATATAGCAGGTCTTAATCAAATTATAGCTGCTGCCTCCATTTATCATATCCTGCCATACAAGCATCCCCAGCCTGTCACAATGGTAATACCAACGCATTGGCTCAATCTTGCAGTGCTTCCTAATCATATTAAAGCCCTTGTCCTTTGCAGTCTTAATATCATTAATCATTGCCTCGTCACTTATTGGTGTCAGAAGACTTTCGGGATAATACCCCTGGTCAAGTATTCCGTTTTGGAACAATGGTCTGTGGTTTAGACAAATTCTAGGTATACCGTCAATATCATTTTCAACTGAAAAATGCCTCATTCCAAAATAGCTTTCAATTAAATCATCACCGTATACAATCCTCAAGTCATATAAAAACGGAGAGTTTGGAGTCCAGCTTTTTTTATTTTTTATAAACAGCTTCAGCTCTGCCCTGTCATCAGAAGCGGCATCACATTTTTCCTCGGCTATTGCCCTGCCCTCCTCAAATACTATTACCTTATAGTGTACGGTTTTATTTAAGTCTGTATTATTAGGAATTACCGAAATATTCACGCTGTCATTGTCATAGTCAGGGGTTATCATAAGTTCTTTAACATAAATATCCGGAACCCACTCGCACCATACGGTCTGCCATATTCCACTTTGCGCAGTATAAAACATACCCCCGTTTTTCAACATCTGCTTTCCCTTTCCATGGTAGGAGGTATCGCTTTTGTCCTGTACACAGACCTGTATTTTATTAGCTCCCTGTTTTATATATTTTGTAATATCCACTGTAAATGACTGATATCCGCCAGAGTGTTTTCCTGCCTGAATGTCATTTACGTAAACTCGACATCTCTCGTCTACTGCGCCAAAATTAAGAAGCAGACGCTTTTGGGGTAAAATTTCTTCTATTTCAAGCTCTCTCTCATACCATAAATATCCGTCCGGCTGTAGCTGCCTACCCACTCCCGACATATAGCTTTCAGGTGAAAACGGCACACGTATATCACCGTCCCACTTAGACGGTAAAATATCATCTGACGTAAACGCATATTTCCACATACCATTTAAAATAGTATAATTTCTCCTTACAAGCTGGGGACGTGGATATTCGTCTAATACCTGACGGTCTTTGTCTTTGTAAAGCTCCTCCCCCCACTTTGTCATAAGCTGGTTGTGGATTTCATCATCCTTTCCCTGTAATTTATCTAATTGCAGTGCGCCTATCATTTCCTTAATTTTCATAACAACCCCCTACTTACTGTCTGTTGTATCAGTCTTTAGTACCTTATGTGCCACTATGAAAAACGTCAATGCATGAACCGACAATGTTATTGCCCATGTAATCGGATATGAGAGATAAACCGTCCTAAGCGAATGGTAAGCTGGAATTTGGAATACGGTTGCAATCCATAAAAGCCTAAGTCCACACGCACCCACAAGGGAAACTATCATCGGCACTATAGAATAACCAATCCCCCTCAAGGCACCCACCAAAACATCCATTATTCCACATAATGCGTATACAGAACATATTATCCTAAGTCGTGTCATTCCTGCCGTTATAACATCAGGGTTTGAGGAATAAATTCCAAGGAGTGAGTGCCCAAAGTAAACAGCAAGATTTCCAAGGATTATTCCTGTAGCAATAACGTACACTTCCCCTGCAAATAAGATTTTATAAATTCTCTTATACTGCTTTGCACCGTAGTTTTGGCTTGTAAATGAGATTGTCGCCTGGTAAAAGGCATTCATTGCCATATATACAAAGCCCTCTATATTTGAAGCTGCGGAGTTTCCTGCCACCGCAATTGCCCCAAATGAATTGACTGCTGACTGAATTACCACGTTTGACAGCGAGAATACCATTCCCTGAAAGCCTGCCGGAAGTCCTATCTGCATTATTTTAAACAGTTTTTCCTTTCTTATTCCAAGCCCCTTTAAATCTAAATGTATTCCGCCCTTTTCCTTTACAAGGCATCTTACCACCAATGCTGCGGATATTGACTGTGATATTGCTGTTGCCGTCGCTACCCCTGCAACGCCCATTTTTAATACAATCACGAAGAATAAATTCAAAACCACGTTTACAATACCTGCGCCAAGCAGATAATAAAGTGGTCTTTTCGTATCTCCCACCGCCCTGAGAATTGCGCTTCCAAAGTTATAAACCATAGTGGCTGTCATTCCAAGGAAATAAATTCTAAGGTATAAAACGGCAAGGTTTAACACCTCCTCCGGTGCCTGCATAAGCTCTAACAAAAACCTTGCAAGTCCAATTCCAACTACTGTAAGGAAAAGTCCACTATAGATACTAAGTGTCATAGCAGTATGTACTGTTTCCTTTAAATCCTTGTCCTTTTTAGCTCCATAGTATTGTGCCGTGAGCACATTTGCACCAACGGAAAGCCCCACGAAAAGGTTTGTGAGAAGATTTATAAGCGCCGTGTTTGAGCCAACCGCCGCCAACGCATTATCTCCGGCGAAGCGTCCTACAACCACTATATCAGCCGCATTAAACAAAAGCTGTAAAATACTTGAACACATAAGAGGCAGTGCAAACAGTATCATCTTCTTGAATACCGAGCCACTGCACATATCCATTTCGTATTTCTTTTTCATGTAAATCCCCCTTTTAGAACAAACTACTTGGATTTTTAAATTCCATTGGATTTTTAAATTCCATTCTTTCGTAATCCCTTGGGATAATGATTTTTAATAATATTTCCTGCAAGCTTTCCCCAGCCTATGCTATACCCTTTATATGTCATGAGCGTCCAGCCCTTTTTACCGTCATTTGAATTAATCGTCTGACCGTTAAGGTATGCCCATGCATTGTAGTCATCACCGTCATTACAAAGCTCAACACTCTGCTTTACTTCATCCCTTTTCAGATAGAGTGCAAGGGCATGCGAGGGTTCAAAACGGTTTTTCTTAAGAGTGCCAAGGTGCAGTCCTGGTCGCAGTACCTTTAATTTGTCAGTTGAGGGCATATCAGGCAGCATAAGATAAAGCTGGTCTCCGAATTTCAAGAAAGGCTTTTCCCTGTCCTTTGGGATAAGCTTTTCTATTGTCCCTGTTTCCAAGGCTTCCTTTGCGAACTCCTCAAACTCCTTAACATCCCTTATTCCTATTCCCTTTTGGACTCCATTGGCAAGAAATCCCTGATAGGAGCCTGGAACCTCGCCCGATTTTTGAAGCACTGCAAGGTAATGTCCCTCACCCTTTATCAGATGCGGGAAAAGCCTTATTGTTTTCTCCAAGCCTACCATATTAGTACTGCCCCACCCTGGTTTGCCGTTACTCATTCCATCATATAATTTTACTTCCAATATTTTATAATCAGGATGACGTGTTATAAAGCGTTCTATGCTTCCCTCGTTTTCATCAGGGGCAAAGGTACAGGTGGAATATACAAGTCT
>CAYTGS010000152.1:0-4780 GCA_964437435.1 uncultured Roseburia sp. | reverse complement strand
AGAATTACTATTGTGATATCCCTTTTCCAAACGCATCCCAGCCAGGATATACACTGCTTTCTCCTAGTTCTTCTTCAATTCTTAATAGCTGATTATATTTTGCAACTCTTTCCGACCTGCTCGGTGCTCCGGTTTTAATCTGACAGGTATTTAGTGCCACTGCCAGGTCGGATATTGTAGTGTCCTCAGTCTCGCCTGAACGGTGGGATGATATTGCGGTATAGCCGGCATTGTGCGCCATTTTGATTGCCTCCAAGGTTTCCGATACCGAACCAATCTGGTTAAGCTTTATTAAAATGGAATTGCCACAGCCTGACTTAATTCCCTTTTTTAGTCGCTCTGTGTTTGTGACAAATAAATCATCACCTACAAGCTGAACTTTATTTCCAAGCTCATCAGTCAGCTTTTTCCAGCCTTCCCAATCCTCCTCGTCAAGTGCATCCTCAATTGAAATAATCGGATATTTCTCCACAAGCCTTTTCCAGTGCTCTATCAACTCGTCAGATGTGAACCTTGTCTTTGCCTTTGGAAGAATATATTCGCCCTTTTTATCAGCTTTCCACTCGCTTGCAGCCGCATCCATTGCAATCACAAAATCATCACCCGGCTCATATCCTGCATTTTTTATAGCTTCAAGAATATATTCAATCGCTTCCTCATCACTTGACAGGTTTGGCGCAAAGCCTCCCTCATCACCTACTGACGTGGCAAGACCTTTTGACTTTAAGAGGGCTGACAAGGAATGAAATACCTCTGCACACCATCTTAACGCTTCCTTAAAGCTGGGCGCACCTACAGGCATTATCATAAATTCCTGTACGTCCACTGTATTTGACGCATGTGCTCCCCCATTTAAAATATTCATCATTGGAACTGGCAGTCTGTTTCCCGATATTCCACCAAGGAAACGATACAGTGGAATATCTAGTGAAGCTGCTGCCGCCCTTGATGTTGCTATGGAAACTGCAAGTATCGCATTTGCACCAAGCTTTGACTTATCATTCGTTCCGTCAGCCTTTATCATTGCCTTGTCAACGGCATAAACATCTGATGCATCCATTCCGCAAATTGTATTATTGATAATAGTATTGATGTTCTTAACAGCCTTTGAAACTCCTTTTCCTAGGTATCTTGACTTATCATTGTCCCTCAGCTCCAATGCTTCGAACTCACCTGTTGACGCACCACTTGGAGCTGTTCCCCTGCCGACACTTCCGTCTAAAAGAGTTACCTCCGCTTCAACTGTAGGATTTCCTCTGGAATCAAGGATTTCCCTTCCACATACCTTCTCAATCTGCAAATAATTCATATTGCAAGCGCCTCCGTTTCATATTGTTCTATACCCTATAGCTTAACCATATGAAACGGATTTAATACATCTAACGCTATCTCAAGCTCCCACCTTTTGGCAATTTTATCTCTGCCTTAATGCCTTCTGGGATTTTAATGTCAAAAACATATTCGTCATTTTGTTTTTCCCATGCTACAAATATTTCACCATGTGGCGATATAAAGCTTCCCTTGGCATATGTAATTTTACCGCCACAGTGCGGTTCTATAATAATTTCCCCATATCCCGGCTTCAACGGTTTTATTCCCAAAAGCGAGCCAAACAACCATTCCCCCACTGCACCGTAAGCGTAATGGTTAAAGGAATTCATGGAAACGTCACCAAATGTATCAGTTTCCGCAACATACGAATCCCAACGTTCCCAAATGGTTGTGGCTCCGTTTATGACGCTGTAGAGCCAACCTGGATTTCCTGTCTGTTCCAAAAGTGCAAATGCCTCCTCGGTAAATCCACATTTCATAAGTGCAGGCATTAAATGTTCTATCCCCAAAAATCCCACTGAAAGCTTTCCACCACGAACATCTATCGTTCTCTTAAAGCATTTTTTCACACGCTCATTTATTTCAATAAGTCCAAAATCTATCGCAAGCGCATATGCTGTCTGGCTTGGATGATTTTCGCTGTCCTCATCATCTGAATAATAAATTTTATTGACATCAGGATTGCTCATTTCGCCATAATATGCAAGAGTGCCGTCCTCCTTAACCCATTCCTTTCTAAACGCTTGTTTTATGTTGTTATGGAGTTGTTCATATTTTATGGTATCTTCCTTAAAGCCAAGCTCTTTGGCAATTTTACCCATAAGCTCTGCAACATACGCTGCATAGGCTGTACCCGATAATATATATGGCGTTGACTTATCGAATGAAAGGTGGTCTCCACGAGAAGGCTGCTTTATAATATACGGCTTACTTGTATTGGAGGCTGACCAGTCAACCCAGGCTTTCATCATCTCATAATTTTCCTCTAAAATCTCCCTTTTTCCATATGCCATATAAAGCTCCCAAGGTACAATTACCGCTGCATCCGCCCAGCCCGCACAGCCACCTCTGTTATCACCGCAGAGTGGCGCTATATCAGGGACAGCACCTCCACGATTATACATAAGCTGTGCCTCTCGCACGTCCTTGAGCCATTTTCGCATAAAATCATATACATCCATGTTGTAGGCGGCGGTTCTCACAAACACCTGTGCATCACCCGTCCAACCCATTCGCTCATTTCTCTGGGGACAGTCCGTAGGCACAAGGAGAAAATTCCCCCTTTGACCCCACAAAATATTTGAATACAGCTTATTTATAAGCTCGTTGGAACATTCAAAGCTTCCCGTCTGCCTGTCAATATCAGAAATAACAATTCCAACAATATCTAAAATCTCAACTTCATTTAAATCTCCACCGTTTGCGCTAATCTCCGCATACCTGAAGCCATGGGCTGTAAGGTCAAAGCAAAAGCTTTCCGTCTCACACCCCTTTAATATATATACGTCAATATTTGCCGCAGAACGCAGGTTTGCAGTATAAAGCTCGCCGTTTCTCCTAAGCATTTCCCCATAACGGATTTTTATTCCAAGACCTCTTTTTCCTTTTAAACACAGCTTTACCGTACCAACCATATTTTGACCAAAATCATATATTAATCCGCCATTTTCTGACTTGCCAATAAATTGCGGACTAAGCCTCATAACCTCGTGTGCACCCTTTGTCACCTGACGCTCTAAAGTAAACCTTAGTCCGTCTATCTCGCCGTTTGTGGGCTTTGGTATGGTGGGTTTAGGCATTATCTCGCACTTTTCGTATACAGCAGCTTCCATACGTGCATCATAATATTCCCCCTGCAAATAATCAGCAAACATTATAGGAGAACAAACTGCCATTTCCCAGCTTTCATCTGTGACGATTTCTTCACATTTTCCATTCTCGTATTCAAGCCTAAGCTTTCCGATAAATGAATTTTCAGTGCCATAAACATTAGCCTTGACATTATATCCAGCGCAGCCGGAATAATAGCCGTTTCCAACATATGCCTTAATCTCATTTTCGCCTGTGTGAATATTTCCAGTGATATCATATTCCTGATACATTATCCTTAGCCTGTAATCGGTAAAGCCCGGCGCAAAATACATATCACCTATCCTGTCACCATTTACATAGGCATTGTAAAATCCCCTTGCAGAGGCATACAGCGTTGCGCTCTTTAAACCATTATCCACAATGAAGCTGCGCTTAAGAACCGGACACATCACAACGGAGGTAAGCTCAAAGCTATTCTCAACAATAACGCTTCCATTCCCCACTTCACCCAAGGGTTTTAAAACGCCGACAGGCAAAATATAAGGCTTATCCTCTGCCACGGTTATATTTTTATACTCCACCCTATTATTCATCTGGTAAAATCCTATAAGCATAAGGCTGTTTTTAGGTATCTCAAAATACTGCGTCTTCGTCAAAATGTCGGCATTTTCTGCTATTTTTGCTTCATTATGTATTACCGTTACCATGGTAGCATCAATATAAATCTCTATGTGGTTTTCCGCAAAAACATCATTGAGTCCGAATTTACCCAATAAATTCCTCACACCGCCCTGCACATCATAAAACGACAGCAATAAGCTTTCGTGGTCTGCCTCTGCAAGCACATAGCTGTCCTTATTCCTTGCCGCAAACACAATTCCAGCCCTGCTGCCGTTTATAATCCTGTAATCAAGCGATATTGAATAATGTGTTAATGTTATCGGATTTGACAAAGGAGTGTGACGTCCTATCCAATTAGCACCTGATATCATGCCATTTCCTCCGCAATCTTACGTGCCACGTAAACACCGCTCGCTGAAGCGTGTGAAAGGGAATGTGTCACTCCGCTTCCGTCTCCTATAATGTAAAGTCCCTTATACTTTGTCTCAAGGTTTTCGTCAATATCAACCTCCATATTGTAAAACTTGACCTCCACACCGTAAAGAAGCGTATCATCATTTGCAGTACCGGGAGCAATCTGGTCAAGTGCAAAAATCATCTCAATAATGCCATCCAAAATTCTCTTTGGAAGCACAAGGCTAAGGTCGCCCGGAGTTGCCGCAAGGGTAGGTATAACCATTCCCTCATCTATACGCTTTGCATTACTGCGACGTCCACGTACCAAGTCACCGAAACGCTGTACGATAACACCACCGCCAAGCATATTGGAAATCTTTGCAATGCTCTCACCGTAACCGTTGCTGTCCTTAAAAGGATCTGAAAAATGCTTCGCAACAAGGAGTGCAAAGTTTGTATTATCAGTCTTCTTATCATCACCTTCATAGCTGTGACCGTTTACGGTTATAATTCCGTTTGTATTCTCAGTGACAACAATACCGTTTGGATTCATGCAGAATGTACGCACATTATCCTCAAATTTCTCTGTACGGTATACAATCTTGCTCTCATAAAGCTC
>CAYTGS010000151.1:0-4815 GCA_964437435.1 uncultured Roseburia sp. | reverse complement strand
CACAGACTCGCGATGAAGTATTTTCTTACTTCGCCTCATTGTTAATGTAAAACTTCCCTGCTTGCAGTCATAGACTCATGATGAAGTATTTTCTTACCTCGCCTTAATGTTAATGTAAAACTTATCAATTTGGAAAATATTTTATTTAATATTGGGTTATATCTGCATTATAGTAATATTTCAAGATTTTTTCGTAATCTAGTCCGTCATTGGCGAGGTTTTTTGCTCCATTTTGTGACATTCCGCAGCCGTGTCCGAATCCTGCACCGTGAATTGACAGGTGGCTGTTAGTTTTGTTTGGTGAATATTCTATGTAAAAATAGGCGCTTGGCAGCATATTGTTCAGGGTGTATTCGCTTAGGTCTTTTCTGGTTACTTTACCGCCTAGGCTTCCTAGAATTTGGCGTATTGTGTATTGGCTTGAAATTGTTATTTGAAAATTTGATGTTTCAAGCATAAGTTTTGTTACAAGACCGCTTTTCTGGCGGTTAAGAACTTGTATATCCAAAATCTGTGATTCATATATAAGATTTTCATTTGATTTGTTATCTGACATGATTTCTATATTTTCAGGCTGTAATAATGACTGCGTATAAATCAGTTTAAACAATCCATACAAATCAGCCTCGCCAAGTGTCCTGTCATACGTCCACCTGTACCAAGCCTCGTTATATTCCACGTCGTCAGGATTTCCGGTGTCAATATACTCTTTGTAGGCATTTTCACCCTCAATTGTATTTGTGGCAAATATTTCATTTCCTGTCTCAATTAGGTAGCTTTTGTTTATAGACGTATCTTTTGACGTACTATTCCATACGGCTAATGCTCCGTTATAGCCTCCTGACGTGGAATAATAGAAGCTCTCAACTATCTCGTCATTATGGGTGAGGACTAAGCCTGATGTTTCCATTATAGCCTGTGAGGATTTTTCGTCTGTGGAATTGTTCATATAAACCTGGTATGTGGTGCTGTCATCCATGTGGGCGTTCCATTGGGGATAAGCATAATTTCCCATGTGGAAATATGTATACGTCCTTGCACTGACAGCCTGTGCCTTTAGTGCTTCTATGGGATAGGTTGAGGGCATTTCGCTTGGTATAACCCCGCACAAATAATCTTCTATTGGTAAATCGTTTATCACAACAATCCCCTCATTAGTAAATATAAGCTCTAGCTTTCCTGTATATTCGGCTTTTGAATTTCTTTTAAGGTTTTTGATATGGATTTTATCATTGTCTGTTGCTGAGACGGTGATTGTATTATAAGACATGCTTTTATTGATATTGTATTCCTCTCCTGCACTGCATTTTATATATGAACCGTCTATTAATATATTCATGTCTGTTTCACATTCAAGGCTGATATCAGAATGGTATATATCTTCATAATTATCCGTTTTAATAAGTATTCTTATATTTTCAACGGTGTGGTTTTTGGAGATTGGTGTTTGGACTGATGATTGTTCTATGGCTGTTTCGTGAACGTACGGAGTATTGTCATTTTCAAGAGCAAGGCTCCACATGTATAGACCAATCGACAGAGTTATCCATGAAAGTATGATGAGAATTTTTTTGAATATAATAATTAGGACAACCTCCCTTAAAAACATGAAAGCAGTCTTTTTCAGACTGCTTTTCATTCAATAATAAATTTATTATTATACCCCAAAATGCCGCCTCCTGTATTTTGACTCCTAGCTTATGCTAGGTGGGTGACCGCAATCTTTCTCTCTGTCTTCCCCTAGCCAAAATGGGGGCATGACATCAATCAGACAATATAGGAATCCCGTTTAAAGTGATGTAGGTTCAAAATGACAAGAGTTGTCGTACATTTCAGATTAAATATAGTATAACCTATCGGTATAAAAATATCAACACGTAAAGTATTTACATCTTTACTAATATTTGGAAAGTATTTTCTGTAATTTTACATATAGACAAGATTTTACGGTTAACCACAGCGCTATAAAAATGACGTAATCATTCATTGAAATATATGTGTCAAATATGGCTTTTATGATATTTTATTTTCGTCCTCATCACTAAGTATCATCTGTCTGTTAAAGGTCAGAATTACTTTGAACAAATCACCGTCTACGGTAATATCCATCTCACCGTTCATAAGCTTTATAAGGCTTTGGGTTATTGACAGTCCAAGCCCGTGACCTTCCGTATTTCGTGACTTATCGCCCCTTACAAAGCGCTCCATAAGTTCTTCGCCCGATAAATTTAACGGATATTTGGAAATATTTCTAAACGTAATATGTACTTTGGTATCAGCCTCAAGATTGACATATACACGGGACATAGGCTGTGCATATTTGCATATATTGTTCATGAGGTTATCCATAACACGCCAAAGGTGTCTTCCGTCAGCTAAAATATATACAGGCTCTTCAGGCTTGTTTATTATAAGCTCAAGTCCGGCAGCAGACAGTTTTTCCTCAAACTCTCCCACAGTCTGGGTTATGAATACCCCTGCCTCAAGCTTTTCGTTATTTACGGAAAGATTTCCGCTTGAAGCCTTTGAAGCCTCCACAAGGTCTTCAATAAGCTTTTTGAGCTTTGAGGATTGGCGCTCCAATACTTCCAGGTACTCTGTGGCTTTTTCGTTGTTTAGCTCCTCTTTTCCAAGTAAATCCACATAGTTTATAATTGATGTGAGGGGTGTTTTTATATCATGTGATACGTTTGTAATAAGTTCGGTTTTAAAGTGTTCGCTTTTTATCCTCTCATCAACTGCCTTTGACATTCCCTCAGATATTTTATTAAGGTTCTCACCGTGCTTCCTAAAGTCAAAGAACATTTTAGATGTATCGACTTTGTATGATAAATCACCATCTGCCATTTTTTCACTTGCTTTTTGAAGCTCGCTAAATTGGATTATGAGCCATAATATTGCAATAAATATAATTGCATATGTTAAGAAAATAAAAAATGTATGGTATTCGACAGCAAGCCAATAGTTTATTAAAATTAATGCAATCCCGATTATTATGAACTTCCATAAAAGGCTTATGTTTTCATAAATCTTAACGAAAAAATTTTTAATAGAGTTAATTATTTTATAGCAAAGTGTATTTCTCCACCATTTTCCATATTTTATCCTTGTGGCAAAGCCTAATATATACCAAAGCCCTAGGCTCGAAAACACAATTGTTTCTAAAGTCAAAGACGAAATTATAAATATAGAGGGAGCTGTATTATAATCTAGGGACAATTCATAACAAAAATTCACAATTACTGCTATTGCTATGAAATAAACTATGCTCCATATATCAAATGGAATTTTATCTGGAAATTGAGCCAATACTATGCCCTCTTTATTTTTTCTATGCCCTGCCCCTGATACAAGGAATATGAAGGCTAAAAGTGTAATTAATATACCTGCTATTGTAAGAATAATTGCAATATTCCCCAATGTATCTATTAAATCTACTAAAAATTGAAATCTTTCATACATATTTCCACTTAAATTTCCTGAAACATTTTGGGGGATAATGGAAAATATATAGTATACAACTGACAGCTCCGGTGTATCATAGGAATTTAATGAGTTCTTGTAATTATTATAGTAGCCTATGGGATAGCCCTCGCTTCTTCCGTTGTTGTATTCAATAATCTTGTATACATATATATAATCTTCATCAACTTTATCAAGCTTATCGTTAATGAAAAAGTTGCCGTCCGTATAATTTTCAGGGACATTAAAATCAATGTTTTCAACGGACTCAGCCTTAACGATTCCATACATGAAACCATTATCAAGCATATAGGCTGAATTTGTATTGCTAATATTGTCAGAAAGTCCGTCGTAGACGGAAATGGAATAGTTATTGTTTATAGTTTCAAACATATGTGATGATATTTCGGCTGTTGAAGTGCCTGTATAATAACCATAGTCAATACCTGCTATTATAATTACTGCAAAAAATATTGTCATAATTATTCCGGATAAAAACAGAAGCCATGCAATAAATTTTGCAAATAAAGAACCTTTTACTTTGTTCATAATGATACCCTCCCTATTTTTCGATTTTATATCCGTGTCCCCACACTGACTTTAAATAACGTGGCTCTGCCGGATTATATTCAAGTTTTTCTCGAAGATGCCTTATATGTACTGCAACGGTGTTTTCCGAGCCATATGGGCTGTCAGACCATACTGCGGAATATATTTGTGACGGCGAATATACTTTCCCGGGATTTTCCATAAGAAGCTTTAAGATGTCATATTCAGTGGGAGTAAGTGCGAGCTTCTCCCCGTCCAACAATACCTCCTTGGTTGTATCACACAGTTCAATTCCGCCAATGGATATGGTATCATTTTTGGAAATTGAGGAATTACCTCCAAGCTGCATATAACGCCTAAGCTGTGAACGCACCCTTGCCTGAAGCTCCACGGGATTAAAAGGCTTAGTCACGTAATCGTCTGCACCTATATTGAGCCCTAGAACCTTGTCGGTGTCTTCGCTTTTTGCGGTGAGCATTATTACGGGAACATTGCTCCTTTCCCTTAGCTTAGCCATTGTGGAAATCCCATCCATTACAGGCATCATTATATCCATAATTACAAGATGAATTTCCTCACGGTCAACTATTTCAAGGGCTTCAACACCGTTATATGCCTCATATACCTTATATCCCTCAGCCGTAAGGTAAATCCTTAGTGCCGATACAATGTCCTTTTCATCATCACATACCAATATGTTGTACATTTTTGTCCTCCAGTGTCTTTTAAAATTTGCAAATTTTAATCATCATGACTATAGGTATATAATAACGGATTTTATATTAAGTTTAAATAGGGGAAATG
>CAYTGS010000150.1:0-4874 GCA_964437435.1 uncultured Roseburia sp. | reverse complement strand
ACTCAGGTAACTTAGGTTACAAGATTGCACAGAGAATGGGTAACTTTGAAGCTTATGGTCCTATCCTTCTTGGACTTAACGCTCCTATCAATGACCTTTCTCGTGGATGCAACGCTATAGAGGTTTACTCAATGGCTATCATTACCGCAGCTTTGGTTTAATAATTATATTTACATATAAAAATCCGCATATTCTCAAGAATATGCGGATTTTTTGTTATTATCTAAGCACATCCGGCTTTCTAGAGCACGCTACAGCAAGCGAGCCAGGTCCTATATGGCATGATACGCTTAATGATAAGTGGTCAATATATATCGGATAATCAGGGAATACCGCCTTGAGTTCTTCCTTAATAACATTTGCAGCCTCCTCATTCTCTGTATGTGCTATCTCTATATATACAGGATTATCCTTTGATATTCCTCCGAAACGATTTTCTATATCACTCTTAACAGCATTAATCATAATTGTCTTTGCCTGATTAATAGTCCTCGCTTTGGCAAAGGCATCAAGCTTCTCTCCCTGAATTTGCAGTACAGGCTTTAATTTAAGAAGCGTTCCAATGGCTGCTGCGGCCGGTGTAATCCTCCCGCCTTTTTTTAGATAGTAGAGCGTGTCTATCATAATATATATACTTGAATTAAACTTGTCATCCTCCAAAATCTGTTTAATCTCAGCAGCACTCTTTCCAAGCCTTGCCATCTCCACAGCATCAATCGCCGACTGCCTCTGTGTAACTGAAACCCTCTGGTTATTTACTACTTGAACCCTGCCGTCATAATCATCGGCAAGCATTGTAGCAGTATCACATGCACTGCTAAGTCCACTCGATATTGGGATATGTACAATTTCATCATATTCCTTAAGCAGTTCATCCCAAAGCGATATAACTGAATCAGGTGAAGGCTGTGAAGTCGATATATCTGCCCCTGCTGCAAGCTTCTCATAAAACTCCTTGCGACTTAGTGATACTTCCTCAAAGTATGTCTCTCCGTCAATCATAAAAGGCGTTGGTACTATCCTAATACCAAGCTCAGCTCCCTGAGCTGGTTTGATACCACTGTTGCTATCAGTAACTACTGCTATTTTTGACATAATTTTATCTCCTGTTTTCTGTAAATATTATAAGCATTTAGATGTTTACAAAGTCAACATCCGAAGAAACATTATCCTCATAATGCTTCCAAAATTCCTCATGTTCCCTAATGGGAACCTTTCCATTATCAACATAAGCTGTATACAGTTCATTTGCACAGCTCTGCGCCTCCTGTAATATTGCCGCATCCTGATATATGTCGCCAAGGCTAAACTGAAACTGACCGCTCTGTCTGATTCCAAACAAATCTCCTGGTCCCCTTAGCCTCATATCCTCCGAAGATATAAAGAAACCATCATTTGATTTATTAAGCACCTGAAGCCTTTCCATTGTCTCCTTCTGAACAGATGACGTTATAAATATACAGTATGACTGGTCGCTGCCTCGTCCCACACGCCCACGAAGCTGGTGGAGCTGTGCCAAGCCGAAACGTTCGGCATTTTCAACCATCATAACCGTGGAATTTGGCACATTAATACCAACCTCTATTACCGTCGTTGACACTAAAACATCTATATTATGGGCTGCATATTCCTCCATAATTAAATTCTTTGCCTTTGGCTTCATTTGTCCATGAAGATAGTCCACACGGACTGATGGGGGCAGTTCCTTTTTCAGTTTTTCAGTGTACTCGATTACATTTTCGAGTATAGGCTGGTCACCCATTATTTCATCGCTAGGCTCAACCATAGGGCAAATGACATATGCCTGATGACCGCTGGCAACCTCTTTAGCAATAAATTCATATGCCTTTTTCCTATAATCAATGCCTACAACACAATTCTTAATTGGAAGTCTGTTTGCAGGGAGCTCGTCCATTACTGAAATATCCAAATCGCCATATAATATAAGCGCCAGCGTTCTCGGAATAGGTGTTGCGCTCATTACAAGAATATGCGGCTGTACTCCCTTAACCGCTAGATTTTCACGCTGTTTTACACCAAATCTATGCTGTTCATCTGTAATTACAAGCCTTAAATCATAAAACTCAACATCATCCTGAATAAGTGCCTGGGTACCTATGATTACATTGCAGGTTCCAAGGGCAATGCTCTCCTTAGTACGCCTTTTCTCCCTTGCAGTGAGGGAGCCTGTCAAAAGGACAGGTTTAAATGGAAGCTTATATTTTGAGGTCATATCCATAATTGATTCATAATGCTGTTTTGCAAGCACCTCGGTAGGTGCCATAAACGCCGCCTGACGATGATTCATGACACACATCAGCATTGCAAGTATTGCAACTATGGTCTTACCCGAACCAACGTCACCCTGAACCAACCTATTCATAAGGTGCGTAGAGCACATATCCTCCTCTATCTGCCCCCATACCCTCTTTTGGGCATTTGTAAGCTCATAAGGAAGCTTTTCGATAAAATCCGCACAGGCATCAATACGCATCATCGGTGCATCATTTATCTCCCTTGTATTCATATCCTTTAAAACCATGACGGATATTATAAAGAACAAAAATTCCTCGAAGACAATCCTTTTTCTTGAAGCAATCATGCTCTCACGATTTTCCGGGAAATGTATCCCAAGCATAGCGGTTTTATAATCCAAAAGCCCATATTTTTGGCGAATAGTGGTTGGAATATAATCACTTTCAAATGACAATCCATTTATCGCATTACGAACCGCTTTTGCTATTGCGCTTACCGTAAGTCCCTTTGTAGCAGGGTAAATCGGTGCAAGCTTATGTACATTCCTCGCAAATTCATGAGGGCTTACAATTTTAGGCTGGTCAAAGGTTATACGGTTATTTTTCAGTATAACCCTGCCCCTGAATATATACTGTTTGCCAACCTGGAGATTGTTCTTAATATAAGGCATATTAAAAAACGTCAGGTCACATGCTCCACTTCCGTCCTTCACACGGACTGTTGTAATCACCATGTTTTTCCTTACATGAACTGTCTGCGGAGCATTTATGACCATTGCACGTATCGCATGTACCTGATTAACCTTAAGCTCACCTATATTAACAATATCACGCCACTCCTCATAATCCCTCGGATAATGGTTTATAAGGTCATTTACTGTAAAAATATTTAATTTGTGATACAATGCGGCGGTTTTATCGCCTATGCCGTTTATGGCTGTAATAGGGTCGTTTAAGTTCATATTATTACCTATTCAGCAGATACAACATATGAATATATGGGCTGACCGCCAAACTGAAGCTCAACGTCGCAACCGTTAAATTCGGACTGAACCATCTCAACAAGCTCATTAGCCTTATCTTCACTAATCTCATTACCATAATATATGCTTATAAGCTCATATTCCTCATTCATGATTTCCTTAATCATATCAAAGGCAACAGCCTGCAAATCAGTACCAACAGATAATATTCCCTTATCTCCAATACCCATGAAGTCACCCTGGTGTATTTCCTTGTCATCAATCATGGTATCACGGACTGCATAAGTCACCTGTCCCGTGGCAACATTACCTGCTTCCTGTGTCATTACAGCCTCATTTTCTTCAACAGACACTTCAGGGACATAATTTATAATTGCAGTTATTCCCTGTGGAACGGTCTTTGTAGGAATTACAATTACATTCTTATCCTTGGTAAGCTGTTTAGCCTGATTAGCCGCAAGAATAATGTTTTTGTTATTAGGGAATATGAAAATATTATCCGCATTAATCTTTTCAATTGCGTTTAGCATATCCTCCGTGCTCGGATTCATCGTCTGACCGCCTTCAATAATGTAATCAACCCCAAGCGAACGGAATATCTCATTCATACCCTCACCGATTGATACCGCAATAAATCCTGTATCCTTATGTTCAGACGCAGCCGGTTCTTCCTTGGCTTCTTCCTTCTTTGAAGGAATTTCCGCACTCTGCATCTGCTTCTCCATCATATCCGAAACCTTCTCGTCCCTCTCAAGGCGCATATTTTCTATTATAATAGTAGTAAGAGAACCGTATAAAAGCGCTTTCTGCATGGCAAGACCGGGATCATTAGTATGCACATGAACCTTAACTATATCATCATCCGCAACTACAACAATCGAATCACCGATTGACGAAAGATATTCCTTAAAATCCATTTCCTGCTTTATATTAAAGGTCTTATTGAGCATAATCAAAAACTGCGTACAATAACAGAATTTAATCTCCGCATTCGCCTGTGCCTCAATATTAGAGGTCATGGCAGACTTATTGTCTGTTGATGCCTTGGGCTCTATATCAAATGTAAGGTCAAGCTCCTTACCCATAAGTGCATCAAGGCCACCCTTTAATACCTCCACAAGTCCCTGTCCGCCCGAGTCTACAACTCCAGCCTGTTTGAGAACCGGAAGCATCTCCGGAGTCTGGGAAAGAACTATTTCCGCTTCCTTTATCACTTCACTGACAAAAACCTCAAGGTCTGTTTCCCCTGCAAGCGCCAAATCCTCAGCCCTCTTTGCGACCCCCTTGGCAACCGTAAGGATTGTTCCCTCCTTGGGCTTCATTACAGCCTTATATGCGCTCTCAACAGCTTTTTCACACGCTGTCGCCATTATCGCCACGTTTAGCTCATCATACTCCCTTATTACCTTTGTAAAACCTCTGAAAAGCTGCGACAGGATAACACCTGAATTACCCCTTGCACCTCTTAATGAACCTGAAGATATAGCCTTAGCCAACGACGCCATATCAGGGTTTTCAATTGCAGCCACCTCCTTGGCAGCAGACATAATTGTCATAGACATATTTGTGCCCGTGTCTCCGTCCGGAACAGGGAAAACGTTAAGCTCGTTTATCCATTCTTTTTTATGCTCCAAAT
>CAYTGS010000149.1:0-4875 GCA_964437435.1 uncultured Roseburia sp. | reverse complement strand
ACGGTTGCGGGTGTCTACCTTAATATTTTGTTCCAGACTTTGACGGTAATAATTGTTTTTGGAATTATAGGCTTCATTTTAAACAGATATGTGGCATTTGGCGTAAGTATTGTACTGTCGGCTGTTCCTGTATATTTTTACAGGGTGTCGGTTATAAGTGATTTGAACATGAGGATATTAGTTATTGTATTGGCTGTGGCGGTGTTAGCCATTGCTGTAAAGCTTGCTGTCAGCTTTAGGGCTGGCAAGGGGAAGAATAAAGCGCAAGTGGCTCCTGCTCTTAGTCAGGAGGTTATTGTAGAAAATACCGTGAAAGAGACTGCTGTGGAGGAGACGGACGAGAAAAAGGTGAAGTTCCTTGACAATCCGCTTCCTGTCCCTAAAAGGCGCAAGCATAAGGAGATGGATTTTGCAGTCAGCCTTGATGACAAGAATAATGATTATGACATAAAGGACGTTTCGGGAAAGGATTTCTACGATATAGATTAGGTTTATGGATATTAATTGAATATATGCACACACTAAAGAGACTCCTGTTTCAAGGGGGTCTCTTTATATGTACATGATTATTTGAGAGGGAATTGACATGAACCAAAATAAAATTGAAATTGTGACAATAATCGGAGAAATAGAAGGTCATGAAAATGCCGGAAGCCATTCAAAGGTGACAAAGTATGAGACCCTTTTACCGTTTTTGGCTTCGATTGAGGAAAATGCTGAGACAAAGGGGGTATTGCTCCTTTTAAATACAATGGGCGGAGACGTCGAGGCGGGACTTGCCATAGCGGAAATGATAGCCTCCTTGAGTAAGCCGACAGTTTCGCTTGTACTTGGGGGAAGCCACAGCATAGGAGTACCTATTGCGGTGAGTACTGACTATTCTTTTATCGTTCCGAGTGCAACAATGGTAATTCATCCAGTGAGGATGAATGGAACCGTGATAGGTGTACCCCAGACGTTTAACTACTTTAGGGAGGTGCAAAACCGAATTACCAGCTTTGTATGCTCGCATTGCAGTATATCAAGGGAGAGGTTTGAGGAGCTCCTTATGGAGACGGAAATGCTTACCAAGGATGTCGGGAGCGTGCTTGAGGGTGAGGAAACGGTAAAAATGGGAATTATAAGTGAGATGGGCGGTATTTCACAGGCTATGGCTAAATTGCATGAACTGATAGGTGACAAGTAAAAAAAAAAATGATATAATAATGTGAAAGTATGTTCAGTGAGCAGATACTTGAATATGTGACAGTGGGGGAATAAAAATGGCATCAGCATCGGGAGGCAGTACATCAAGAGGTGGTACATCAAGAAGCCGAGCAAATACAAGCAGGAGTAATACTAAAAGTGGAGCAGGTGCTTCAAAAAGAAGAAAACCTGTAAAAAAGAATAAAAGGAAAAGTGTTGACGTAGCTGTAAAAAATGAGGTAATGCTCATTGTAATATTTGCAGTTTCTATTTTTGTGTTCCTTTGTGTAATCGGACTGATAAAGGGGGCTGCAGCTACAGGAATTAGCAATGTGATGTTTGGCATATTTGGCTTTTTGGCATATCTCATTCCTATATTTGTTTTCCTTGGATTTGCCTTTGGAATTTCAAACAGGGGAAATACGGTTGCGATAGTTAAAATGGTGAGCAGTGTCATATTGGTATTCCTTGTCGGCATACTTTCATATATGATAATGAAACAAAACAGCTTGATTACAGGCGATGGCTCATTAATCAAGGAATTGTATGAAACATCCTATGAAAACCGTGGCGGTGGCGGTGTATTGTTTGGATGTATAGCATATGGAATGTATAAGCTTATGGGCTTTGGGGGAACTCTGTTTGTCGTTATAGTTATGGCAATTATTTCTATTGTGTTTATTACTGAAAAGAGCTTCCTGTCAGGTGTTAAGAAGGGAGGCTCCTATATTTACGAGACTGCAAGGGAGGATGCAGTGCGTATGAGGGAGTACAGAGAAAGGGAGCAGAACAGGGAAAGAGAACAAAAAAGGGAAAGAGAGCAAAACAGGGAAAGGGAGCAAAAGCCGAAAAATGCCAGGAGGACGGATAAAAAGGCGAGGGGTGTTGCCCTTAGCTCCTCTATTACGTTTAAAAATGACAAAGCAATAAGCATGGAAAAAAAGGATATTCATGAGATAACACTTCTTAATGATGAGGAGGACATGGATAATAGCGATTTTACAGATACGGTTGAAGATATAAGCATTAAGCCATCCGAGTACATTCCGTATAATGAAGTGATTTACGAGGAGACGCTTCCGGCTGAAAATTTTGAGGAATCCAAATTTGAGGAAATTGACAATATGGGCGAGGAATATATGCAGCCACAATCGCTTGTGGGAGACTCGGTCGGTATTTCAGTCCAAAAATCATTTATGGATGAGCTGGAAAATATGCCGGAGCCGGTGACGGAGGACAGTATAGAGCCTGAAGCCTATAAGTTTACAGAGGAGGACAGCATAGAGCCTGAAACCTATAAGCTTACAAAGGAGGACAGGCAGGAAATCAAGCAGGAAGAAGAAAAAATCGAAGAACATATTGCCAGTATGGAGGAGCAGGTACCAAAGAAATATGTTTTCCCTCCGCTTAGTCTTTTAAAGAAGGGTGAGGGAAAGAAGGGCGATTCCGCAAACCAGCTAAAGGAAACTGCGTTGAGGCTTCAACAGACCTTACAGACCTTTGGCGTTAAGGTGACAATCACGGATATCAGTCAGGGTCCGTCCGTTACAAGGTATGAAATGCAGCCGGAGCAGGGTGTAAAGGTGAGTAAAATCGTAGGGCTTGCAGATGATATTAAGCTTAACCTTGCGGCTACGGATATTAGAATAGAAGCTCCTATTCCCGGAAAGGCGGCGGTAGGTATTGAGGTTCCTAATAAAGAAAACAGCGCAGTTGCGTTGAGGGATTTGCTTGAGTCAGGCGAATTTCAAAATTTCCAATCCAATCTTGCCTTTGCCGTTGGTAAGGATATTGGGGGACAGGTTGTAGTAACTGATATTGCTAAAATGCCCCATGTGCTTATTGCCGGAGCGACTGGTTCAGGTAAATCAGTATGTATCAATACTATTATCATGAGTATTTTGTATAAGGCTAACCCTGATGATGTAAAGCTTATAATGATTGACCCAAAGGTGGTGGAGCTAAGTGTATACAATGGCATACCCCATCTTATGATACCTGTTGTAACTGACCCTAAAAAGGCTTCCGCAGCCCTTAACTGGGGAGTATCGGAGATGAATGACAGGTATAGGAAATTTGCAGAGATTAATGTGCGTGACCTTAAGGGCTATAATAAGGCAGCCGAGGCAGGAAGGCTTGACGCTGACGGACAGCCTCTACAGAAGCTTCCCCAAATTGTAATTATTGTGGATGAGCTTGCTGATTTGATGATGGTTGCCTCGGGAGAGGTTGAGGAAAGCATCTGTCGTCTGGCACAGCTTGCAAGAGCCTGTGGTATTCACCTTGTTATTGCGACCCAGAGACCGTCGGTTGACGTTATCACGGGTCTTATCAAGGCAAATATGCCAAGCCGAATTGCATTCAGCGTTTCAAGCGGGGTTGACTCACGTACAATTCTTGATATGAATGGGGCTGAGAAGCTTTTGGGAAAGGGCGATATGCTGTTTTATCCACAGGGATATCCAAAGCCTGCCAGAATACAGGGGGCGTTTGTCTCTGATTCAGAGGTATCGGACGTGGTGGATTTCCTAAAAAATCAGATGCTTGGAAACAATACATACGATAGCGATATAGAAAATAAAATAAAGAATATGCAGTCATCTTCAGGTTCGACAGGCTCCTCGAATGGAGGTAATGATGTGGACGCTTATTTTGTTGATGCCGGAAAATTTGTTATTGATAAGGACAAGGCATCAATTGGTATGCTCCAGAGGGTGTTTAAGATTGGATTTAACCGTGCAGCACGTATAGTAGACCAGCTTGAGGAGGCTGGAGTTGTGGGAGCGGAAGAAGGCACGAAGCCAAGGCGCATATTAATGAGTATGGAGCAGTTTGAGAATTACGTTGAGGAAAATCTATAACTTGTTATAGACAAAGTGATACTATAAATGTTATTCTATTGATAATATTTTATCAATAATATAGGTTAAGGAGATTGCAAAGGAGAAGATAATGAAGACAGATATTGAAATAGCCCAGGAAGCGGAGTTATATCCTATTACCGAGGTCGCAAAGTCATTGGATATGACTGCTGATGACCTTGAGCTGTATGGAAAATACAAGGCGAAAATTTCTGATGAATATATTAAGAAAATAGAGAACAATAAAAACGGTAAGCTTATTTTGGTTACTGCCATAAATCCAACTCCGGCAGGTGAGGGAAAGACTACTACAAGCGTGGGCTTGGGTCAGGCTTTTGGAAAGCTTGGAAAAAAGGCGGTTATAGCGCTTCGTGAGCCTTCGCTTGGTCCATGTTTTGGAATTAAGGGCGGTGCAGCCGGAGGCGGAATGTCACAGGTTGTCCCAATGGAGGACTTAAATCTGCATTTTACAGGTGATTTCCATGCCATTACTTCTGCAAACAATTTATGTGCCGCACTTTTGGATAACCATATTCAGCAGGGGAACGAGCTTAATATTGATACGAGACAGATTGTATGGAAAAGATGTCTTGATATGAATGACAGGGTTCTTAGAAATATTGTTGTAGGTATGGGTAATAAGACTGACGGCTTTGTGAGGGAGGACCATTTTGTAATTACGGTTGCTTCCGAGATAATGGCTGTTTTATGCCTTGCTGACGATATGGAGGATTTAAAGAAACGTCTCGATAGAATGGTTGTTGCATATAATTATAATGGGGAGCCTGTCACGGCTGGTCAGATTAAGGCAACAGGCGCAATGGCAGCC
>CAYTGS010000148.1:3373-4975 GCA_964437435.1 uncultured Roseburia sp. | reverse complement strand
ACCCACACGCAGGCATGCTTTATGAAAAAGCTTATTACTGCAAGTACAAACTTATGATAGTTTCCACGGTAAAGTGCAACAAGAATTTTCATGGGATGTCCCTGATAACGCCTGTAACACTCTATAAACCATGTTTCGGCATCTATATTTCCCCTAGGTGCCGTCTTTTTCTTAAAATCTTTCATATTAGGACTTTTCCTTTTCAAGTAATTTAATTCTTCTAAATTCATACAATACCATAATCATTGCAATGACCGCCGCAAGTCCGTCGGATATCGGACCTGCAAAAAGTATTCCGTCAATGCCAAATTTAAGAGGCAGCAGCAATATAAGCGGAATGAGAAATATTATCTGCCTTGTAAGCGACAGGAAAACACCCTTTATTGACTTTCCGATTGACGTAAAGAAGGTCGAAGTTACGGGCTGTATAAAGTTTATGCCTATAAAAAACAGGTATATTCTAAAATAGCTTATTCCAAACTGAAAATATTCCTCCGTACCTGCGCCAAACATTGATATAATCTGTCTAGGGAAAAGCTGGAATACCAAAAATGCAATGACTGAAATTGTTCCCGATGCAGCAAAGGCAAGCCAATATGTCTTTCTAACCCTCGCATAATTCTTAGCCCCATAGTTAAAACTCTCTATCGGCTGGCTACCCTGTCCGATTCCAATTACAACAGAGAAGAAAATCTGGCTTACCTTCATTACTATTCCTGCCACAGCTATTGGAATTGACTCGCCATAAATCGAGAGTGCGCCATAATGCTTTAATGAATTATTAAGCACAATTTGTACTATCGTTATGGCTACCTGGTTAAAAAATGATGCCATTCCGATTGCCATTATCCGTCCTGTATATTTTCCACTGACAATAAAATGCTTTTTCTCAAGCTTTACTGTCTTATAATGGGTCATATAATTGATGACAAGACCTGCCGAAATAATCTGTCCTATAATTGTTGCAAAGGCAGCTCCCGACATACCCCATTGAAATCCAATCACAAATACTGCATCAAGTATTGTATTAATAATAGCACCTGTAAGGTTGCAAATCATTGTCATTTTCGGGTTTCCATCCGCCCTTATAAGGTGTCCCCCACCGATTGTAAGAAGCAGGAATGGAAATCCAATTGACGTAATCCTTACATATTCCTGTGCATAGGGAAGTACATTATCCGGTGCACCAAATGCCTTTAAAAGCGGTGTCAGGAAAAACTGTGTAATTATCAAAAGCACAAGTCCGCTTGCAAAGAGCATAAATGCGGCATTTCCCACGTAATAAGGTGCTTCCTTTTTGTTGCCTTCGCCCATTCTAAGGTTAAAGCATGAGGCTCCGCCTATTCCAAATAAGAGGGCAAGTGCAGTACAGGCTGTCGATAGTGGAAACGCAATGTTTGTGGCTGCGTTTCCCAATGTTCCCACTGCCTGTCCTATAAATAACTGGTCAACGATATTATACAAGGCACTTACAAGCATTGCAATTATGCTTGGCAGTGCAAATTTCCACATTAGTTTAGAAATACGTTCAACTCCTAATGGATTTTGTTTTGTTATCTGTTCATTCATTTATCATTACTCCAATTCATTTCCTATATCAGT
>CAYTGS010000148.1:0-3273 GCA_964437435.1 uncultured Roseburia sp. | reverse complement strand
TATATCAGTCCTGCAAAAATTGAAGCTGCTGCGACTGTAAGTATTCCGGCAACCGCAATCGAAAGGCTACTCATTGCGCCCTCTATATCTCCCATTTCCATAGCTTTAGCCGTTCCCATTGCATGTGCTGAAGTTCCTATTGCAAGACCTTTTGCCATTGGTTCTTTTATTCCAAATATTTTACATAAAAACTCTGCAAGCATATTTCCAAGCACTCCGGTAATTACGATTACAGCAACAGTTATTGTCACATATCCTCCAAGTTCCTCAGACACGCCCATTCCTATCGCCGTTGTAATTGATTTAGGTAAAAGCGTCACATATTGCTGGTGGTTAAGGTTAAATAAAAGTGCAAGTACATACACCGTCACCATATTTGTGATTACTCCCGAAACAATTCCGGCAGCGACTGCCTTCCAATGCTTTTTAAGTATTTCAAGCTGTTCATATAATGGTATTGCAAGACAAACGGTTGCAGGTGTAAGAAACCAGCTTAAATATTTTGCCCCCTGCTTATATGTCTCAAATTCGATGTTCATGGCAAGAAGTAAAATTATTGTCACTGCTATTGATATTAAAAGTGGATTAAAAATTCCTATTTTAAAGCGTTTTTTGAGCTGTACGCCTATCATATAGGTTATAAGACTTATTGCCACGCCTGCATAAGAGGAATTAATGAGCATCTCATTCATCTATTTTTCCTCCCTTTGATGCCTTATTGTAAACTGCGCAACACGCCCCGTCACCGCAAAAACCGTTAAAAGAGACACGACAGTTATAACGCTTACCGGTAACAGCATCGGCTTTAACACTCCCCATGACACCATAAGTTCAACTCCTGCCGGGATAAACATTACAGGCATAATTTCGATTAAAAGCTTTCCTGTCTCACGCACCTGGTCAAGCTTAATTATCCCTGTCACAAGGCACACAAAAAGAATTACCATCCCATATATACTCGCCGGTATCGGAAACGGGAGTACAGCCTTCAATATTTCACCTATAAATGATATAACAAATATAATCATTAGCTGCTTTAAATATTTCATTTCATAACTACTCCTCAATTATTTCATTAAATTAGCATGCAAAAAACGCAGACGACATACATTTAAGTATATCATCTGCATTTATTTTTTTCCATAGTTTATTGATTATATTTGTCAATTGTCTGGACGGTACTCATCAGTTCATCCATCAATGCCTTTACTGTCTCTGCCTTTTGGCTTGAATCATTTCCAAGCTGTACAGCCTGGTCGGTACATGCCGTAACCTGTTCACTTACAGCAGAAATATTGTTAATGCTGTCAACAATCTTATTGTTTGACTCCAATATTTTTTCAATCATATCACAGTTTTTACGGACATTGTCATTGAGGCCTGATATTTTACTTCCAATCTCCTTAAACTGGCCATTTGCATCCATTATCAAATTCTGCTCCATTCCGGCAACTTCCAAAACGTTATCTACTGTTGCTTTTGCCGTATCAGCATTCTGCTTCAGTTCAGTTACAATACGCTGTATTCCCTCTGTCAGGGTTCTTGTCTCGTCAGCCAATGTTCTGATTTCATCTGCAACAACCGAAAATCCCCTTCCAGCTTCACCAGCTCTGGCACTCTCAATAGACGCATTTAATGCCAACAGGTTTGTCTGGCTCGAAATAGAAAAGATTTTTTCCGTAATCTCCCCTACCTCCTTGGCATTTGAAATAAGGTTTGTAACCGAATCCACTAGCTGTTCATTTGCCTCTCCGGTTCTCTGCTGCTGTTGCTGTAATCTGTCTATTGCAGCCTGACCGTTTTGTGAAGCTTCCCCAGACTGATTTGCAAGCTCAATCATCTCATCCGACAGCTTTTTTGTCTCTATAATCATGTTTTGAATATTGTTTGTCATTACAGTCTGGTTTTCAATACTTACCGCATTGTTGCTGTTTCCGTTTGATATATCCTTTAATTCCGATGCCGTTGCCTGTACGTGTTCGCTTAGTTGGTTAATCTGTATAGCAGCCTCATTGGAATTATTCTTCACGGCAACTGCGACCTTCAAAACCTCTGACAACAGCTCAGAGCTTCTTTCCTTCTCCTGATTAATGCTTTCAAGCTTGCTGCTGTTATTTGCATTTGATATACGAGTAGTACCACAGAGAACTACAACAAATACTATAATAGTTGCTCCCTGTAGCAAAAGCGATGTACTATCAATCGGAGCGCCTGAATGTGCATGACCCAAAACAGCAACCGCATATATAATATCTGCAATATTAATCAGCCCAAAACCCAATGAAGCCCTAAAAATAAGCTTATAATCATAATATAATATGTAAAGTACACAAAGTGGAAATGCCATTGTGAATACCAAATCATTTTGTGCGCCAAACACTGCAATGGCATATACCAGCATATATCCTACCATCGAAACATGTTTAAACAATTCACTGTCTTTTTTTCTAAAATAAACTACATACGAACACAAAAGCGATATAAGGACTATACAGTCCACAGTGACGGCAAATCCAATTCCAATATTTCCTTTTGCATAATCTGCGATATATCCTCCAAAAATCAGTAGGTCAATTATAGTCATAATAGTGAGAATAAACGTGTTAACCTGTTTTTCCATAGAATGAACCTTTTCCAGCATAACTTATCTCTCCTTTTCCATTTTTAATAACTCTATATTGTGGAAGCATTATACATTATAATGCTTTTTCAAAGGTGACATAATTATTATACCACTTAGTTATATATATTTGCAATATATTTTGATTATTACTTATTTTTGAGGGATAATAGGGCAACGGTCTCGACATGCCCTGTCCCAGGAAACTGATCTACAGCTACCACTCGTTCCATTCTATATCCTCCGTCAAGCATGGCTTCCAAATCCCTTGCAAGGCTTGTCGGCTTACAGCTTATATATACGAGCCTGTCAACTCTGTAATCTATAATTTTTTGTAGTGCCTTAGGATGGATACCATCACGGGGCGGGTCAAGAATTATAAAGTCAGGTTTATCCGTTATGTCATCTATTACCTTTAAAACATCCCCTGCAATAAATTCACAATTAGTAAGTTCATTCAAAGTAGCATTTTGCCTTGCTGCCTCAACTGCCTCCTCCACGATTTCAACGCCGATGACTTTTCCCGCAACAGGGGCTAAGAGCTGTGCTATCGTTCCGGTTCCGCTGTATAAGTCAAAAACTGTACTCTTATGATTCCCATCCTCTGAAATGTCTCCCAAAAAATCCCTTGCCGTCTCATATAAAACCTCAGC
>CAYTGS010000147.1:0-4976 GCA_964437435.1 uncultured Roseburia sp. | reverse complement strand
ATTACTTTCTAATTCCAAGTTTCTCGATAAGAGCACGATATCTCTCAATGTCAGTCTTTTTAAGGTAATCAAGAAGACCACGTCTCTGACCTACCATTTTTAAAAGACCACGTCTTGAATGATGATCCTTCTGATTATTCTTTAAATGCTCTGTTAACTCCTGAATTCTAGCTGTCAATACTGCAATCTGAACCTCCGGTGAACCTGTGTCGCCTTCTTTTCTTGCATACTCTGCGATAATTGCCTGCTTCTTTTCCTTAGAAATCATTTTAAATTCCTCCATATAATTATAATTAACCACCAAATACCAAGTCTGGGTTGGAGTATCCCTACACTGGGTATTGGCTATGCTTCAATGCGTTATGGTATCCACAACACACTGATATAGTATATCACACAAAATCCGCATATGCAAGAAAAAATTTTAATACGTCTATCTGCCTATGATTATAAATATCTCCTTGCTGAATAAGGTGTCCTATAGTTAAGACTTGATATTCTTATTCCTGTTTTGGGATTTGAAGCATGTACAACCTGTCCGTTTCCTATATAAATTGCAACGTGGTTTATACTTCCATTCTTCGCATAGAATACCAAATCTCCAGGCTGGAGCTGCGAAAACTCAATTTTAGTTCCAAGCTGCGCCTGGGATGCTGCATGGTGCGGAAGTGACACACCATATTTTTTGTATATACTCATAGTAAATCCTGAACAGTCTGCACCGTTTGTAAGGCTTGTACCGCCCCATACATATGGGTTTCCGACAAACTGCTTCGCATACTGTACTAAATCAACCCTAACATCCGACACGCCCTGCCCATATAAAAGCTCAGTAAGCGTCACCGCCTTCTCAAGCCGTTCCTCAACATCAACATAATCTCCCGAAACATATGCTTCCTCATCATCCAACAGGAACTTAATCCAGCCGTTCTCCATAATGTCAACGACCTCTAATTCCTCCTCCTGTGGAATAAGCGTGATTACAATAGAATCAGTATTGGGTTCTTCCCTTACCTTTAAGGTTTCAGTATTTACCACAGCTATCATTGAAGCAACCTCCTTACCCCTTGCTATGGCTTCATCCCCCATATAAAGGTAATCGGTGCTGCAATACCCCTCAACCTTTCCAGATTTAATATGCGCCCAGCCGTTATCATCAATTTCAAGTATCTCACAGGCTGCATCCTTTGGCAGTTTCCCCACCAGCTTTCCATTCTCGTTTGGCTCCTGCCTTATATTCAGGTGATTGTCAACATGGGCTATTCCAAGGTTTGTATATCCCCAATAGGTTTCCGGCTCTGACTCTAGCTCCTGATTTAATACCTGTATTTCGGCTTGCTCGTCAATACTCGGCTCAATATCCTCAATATATTTTAATACCTCACCTGCTCCTGCGTAAAACTCCTGCTCTGTTTCCACCACAGTATAATCCTCATTATCCGATGCAGGTGTCAAATCCAAAGTTACAACCTCAATCTCATTTTCATCTTCACTTGTATCGGCGTAAGCTCCGCTTCCAAATATAATCGTAGCCATTCCTACTGCCGCAACAATACTCGTATATTTCAGCTTATAAATTTTCTTCATAGTATAAATCAATCCTTCTAGTAGCTTGTTAATTGTTACAAATTTATTACAAAGTTAATATATCAATAATTTATAACAGTGTCAACCCATTCAGGCTTCCATATTATGGAAAATACGCCCTTCCCTAATATCCTCCGACATCTGCCTTCGCAATAAATCCACCCCGTCAAATCTCATTTCAGGTCTCTTATGCTTTAGCAGGTATACCTCCATCTCATCTCCATAAACATCATAATCAAAATCATAAATAAATGTCTCGACCCCCATCACAAGCCTGTTATCCACAGTCGGCTTAGTGCCTATATTAGTAATTGACGGAAGCCTTATGCCGTCATATGGCATGTTTCCATTTTGACTGTGAAGATATACATATGAATAATAGACACCGTTTGGAGGCAGCAGCTTCTCTTTAGGCGGAATTTGGTTTACCGTAGGCATTCCTATTGTACGCCCAAGTTTTCTTCCATGTATGATTTCCCCGCCCACATGGTACGGTGTACCCATAAGGCTTGTGACAAGCTCCATATTTCCTTTTCTTACTTCTTCCCTGACATATGTGGAACTTACTTCCCTACCCTCATACAATACCTTATCTATTATAATAACGTCATATCCATATTCAGACGCTTTTTCCTTTAACAGCTTATAATCGCCCTTACCACCTTTTCCATAGGAGACATCATCTCCTGCCACTATGCATTTTGCGTTTATCCTGTCTACAAGCACACCCTTTATATATGACAACGGCTCCATGTCTGCAATTTCCTGATAAAAAGGGTACTCTATCAGATAATCAACACCCGCATTTTCAAAAATTCTGTGTTTCTCGGATATAGTAGACAAATCCTTTATCGGTTCCTTGCTGAAAAAAGCTGCCGGTGAAGGAACAAAAGTAAATACGACAGTCTTTAACCCTTTCTTTTTCTGCTCATTTAACCGTCCTAAAAGCTTTTGGTGTCCCCTGTGGAAACCGTCAAACTTTCCGATTGCAACCGCCGTCTTTTCATCTATATTAAATTCTGTCGTATTCTCTATAATTTTCATTTTTGAATAAATCTCTCCATAACCACTTTTTCGCCATGCGTATTAAAGAAACATTTTGTAAGGCTTAAAGCAGTTTTCATTTTCAACAAAGGTATATACCGCCTTGAACTCATTACAGTCATTATATACCCTTATCAAATCCCCATTCTTAAAATTCCCTTTATCCTTATTGTCAAAATTAATCTGTACGTGAAAAAGCTTATTGCCATTTAATAAAGCACTATTAAATTCACCCTTTATGACAGCTTTTTCATAATCCATAAAAATACTGTCCGAGGGCATTACATATTTTCCATATTCTCCCGATTTAAAAAGCTCCTCGAACCGTGAAAGCGTTATGGAATTCTCGATTTTAAAATCGCCAACCCTCGTGCGCTTTAAGCTCTCCATTGCTGCACCACAGCCTAATTTTTCACCTATATCGGCACAAAGCGCCCTTATATACGTTCCTTTTGAGCACTCCACAACAAAGCTGACTAACGGCAGGCTAATATCCGTAATTCTAATGGACGGAATTTCGACATGGCGTGGCTGCCTCTCGATTTCCCTGCCTTCCCTTGCAAGCTCGTATAATTTTTTACCATTTACCTTTAATGCCGAATACATAGGCGGTATCTGTTCATATCCCCCCACAAAGCCCATAACGGCTTCCTTTACTTCGTCAATAGTTATGTTGACCTCGACCTCGCTTAAGATATTTCCGCTCATATCCTGAGTGTCAGTAGTCACCCCAAGGCGCATACAAGCCTCATATTCCTTGCTCTTATCAGTCATCATGTCACAAAGCTTTGTGGCATTTCCAAAGCACACTGGGAGTACCCCAACTGCGTCAGGGTCTAAGGTTCCCGTATGTCCGATTTTCTTTTGTCTCACAATTCCACGGAGCTTTGCCACTACGTCATGTGATGTAAAGCCCGCTTCCTTGTATATGTTTATAATTCCATTTATCATTTCTTATACCGTTTGCTGACTATTTTCGTCGTGTTCTTTAATCTGTAGTTCAATCCGTGCCGAAATATTGTTAATCACATCATGGAATGTACCGTTCATGTTGCAGCCTGCTGCCCTGACATGACCTCCGCCCCCAAAATAAGTGGCAACCTTAGACACATCCACATACCCGCATGAACGCATACTTACCTTGTACTCCAGATTTCCAATCTCATACATAAATATGGCACACTCCACACCCTTGATAATTCTAAGCTGGTTGACTATACCATCCAAATCCTTTGATGTCGCATTATAAAAGTCAAGTGTCTTTTTATCTATAGCGCTTACTATACATTTGCCGTCCATAAACATAATGCTCTCCAAAAGAGCCCTTCCCAAGAGCTGATTTTGGGTATACGTTTTCTCATAAAATGTCTCGTCTATAATAGTAGGGAAATCAAAACCATATTCTATCAATTCCGCCGCAATCCTAAGTGTTTTAGGCGATGTGTTTGAATACTTGAATATTCCTGTGTCGTGAATTATACCTATGTAAATCGCCTTTGCAATCTCCTCATCCATATATTCCTTTTCAATAAGCTCATATACAAGCTCTGCCGTTGAGCTTATACCCGGAACGCAATAATTTACATCCCCACAACCTCTCTCGTTGCTCACATGGTGGTCGATATTAATACGCTTTCTTGCATTGTCAAACATATTCTCCGCATTGCCAAGCCTAGACCTTTCACAGTCAAGTGCAATAAACAGGTCAATATCACCGTCAACAGTATATGTTACATCAATTTTATCAAAATCCTTTATACATTCAAAAATTTCAGAGGGATATTCAAGACATACCTTTATACTAATATCGGGCAGTGCCTTTTTTAGGTACAGATACATTGCCATACACGCTCCCACACAGTCACCGTCCGGTCTGATATGACCTGAGATAACAATATTTTTCGCTTCCTTACATTCTTCCAATAAATTAATCTTTTCCATGACATCCTCCAAATGTTTATTCAAGACTGTCTCAAAAACCACATACTTTCCTTGCCTTGAACATTTACATGATACACAAAAATATCTGGGAAGTCAAATTTTCCCAGATATTTCTGTTGCTTAAATTATCCCTTACGCCTCATCATCCACATGTCTAAGGTCATCCGCACGGTTAATGTCATCAATTTTCTTTGTCATTGAAACACCGTATGCAATTGACTGGTCAATTATAAACTTGATTTCCGGCGTATTTCTCAAATTGATTTTCTTTGCAAGAAGGCTTCTTATATATCCCTCCGCACTCTTTAACCCCTCAAGTGTGGACTGCTGCGATTCCTCGTTTCCGAGTACGCTTATCCACGCCTTGCAGGTTTTAAGGTCAGGTGCCACCTCAACAGCCACCA
>CAYTGS010000146.1:505-5006 GCA_964437435.1 uncultured Roseburia sp. | reverse complement strand
TGATTGACCTATCTTTCTTTGCTGTGGATGGGCTTAATGTCTCGACTATAAATTTAGGTGTTCCATCATAGCTTCCACCCTTTAAATGCTTCCTATCACATACAATCATAATATCAGGGATTACAAAGGAACAGCACATATTAAGAGGATTACAATTGTGATGATTGTTTCTGCCATAATTTCGTCACCCTTCCCTATCAGGCTTGCCTGCACACATATCCGTGTACATATCAAGAAGCCCCACCGTCTCATTGCTTGGTCTGCCGTAACTGTTGCAGCATTTGTGTGATATGGTCTTTTCCTCTTTTGAATTTTCATCCATTATGACACTCATTCTCATAGCGCCTTTTTGAAGCTCATTGTCGAGATGTTTCATGATATCCTCTATCATATTTTCGTCTGGCATATTTTCGTTACTCATAGGCATACCTCCCTAAAACTTTCACTATTCCACCGGCACACAAGAGCATCCAATTCCCAATCCCCCGGGTCCTATGTGACACGCAACTCCAAATGAAAGATTGTCGCACATTACTTCCATACCAGGGAAGTTTTCCTTTATTTCGGCTATCCAAGCGGCTGTCTCCTCCTCGGAAGCGCTTGAGGCAGCTACAAGGTGAACCCTACCTTGCTCGTACTCCTCCTTAAATCGGGTGTTAAATTCCTCTTTCATTGCATCTATCATTTCTTTTTTGGCTTTGTTAAAGCCACGGCTCTTTTTATATACATCTAAAAGTCCCACGTCAAATTTAAGGATAGGCTTTATATTAAGCAGATTTCCAAGTACCGCCGTACTGCTGCTAATTCTTCCGCCACGCTTTAGATATTCAAGGGAATCTACCGCCACATATATTATCATTTTCTCCCTGTTCTTCTCCAAGATTTCCTTTACCTTTGCTGCGCTGTAGCCCTTATTTACAAGCTCTACTGCGTCAAGGACTGAGCGGTGCATTGGCGTTGATACACGACCGTTGTCAACTACGAATACCTTTCCCTCATACTCATCTTCCTGCGCCATTGCCGTTGCAGTCATACAGGCTCCGCTAAGTCCACTGCTTATGGGAATATATACAATTTCCTCAAATTCCTTTAATGCATCGTCCCATAAATCCTTTATTGACTCTATGGAGGGCTGTGATGTTTTAGCATCGCTTCCAGCCTTTAACCTTGTAAAAAACTCGTCCTTTTGCATTGTGACATTTTCAAAATAACATACGTCATCAAAATAAAAGGGCATTGGTAAAACTCTGATGTTCAATTCATCAGCTTCCGCTTTACCAATGCCACTATGACTGTCTGTTACAATACCTGTTTTTATCATAATTGTTACACCTCGTATTTTAATATATTTATTTAGTATAACAATTATTAAAATATTATTCAATACAATTAGCCCAAAATAACCACCTGTAAATAACGGTCTACTCTGTCTTACTCGCTTCCATAAGTGCTTCTAAAAGCTTGGGATATCTGCACACATAAAGGCTTCTGTCAAAAAGTCCAAAGTTCTCGCCATTTGTAGTGAAGCATCCATTGTCCCACCATATACATGGAACACCTATTTCCTTTGCCTTAGTCACATAATAGGTTGCCCATTCAACACGCTCGTCCTCGTTATCCTTATTCATAGCTCCAAATTCACCTATTATGACGGGTATTCCCTTGTCAATATATAGTGATTTGAGATTGCTCATAAGCGTGTCTATTGCTGACGTATCATTATTCCACTCACTTCTGCCCTCGGTATTCAGTGCGAAATCATACGGCTCATAGGCATGGACTGAAATTATGATGCGGTTGTCATTTTCAGGAATATCAATATGCTTTATTCCGACAGTTGAGTTAGCCCCATATCCGCAAATCATTAAAAGCCGGCTTGAATTTTGTCCTCCTGATGACCTTACTGTATCTACGAATACTTGGTTAAGCTCATTTACAACATCCCAACCCTCTTGGTCTCCTCCTGTCCATTCAACATTGGTTCCAACCTTTCTAGGCTCATTTTGTCCCTCGAATATAAGATGCTCATCATAGTCCTTAAAGGTTTCGGCTATCTGGCTCCAAACCGCCCGCATCTCCTCTGAAGCAGGCTCTAAATTATCATAATAGGGATAATTCCAATCCTCATGATGAGTGTTTACAATGACATATGCCCCCTTGTTGTAGGCATAGTCCACAACCTCCTTTACCCTTTCCATCCAAGTATCCGTGATTGTGTAGTCGGGTGCCGGTGCTATGTGGTTTTTCCATGAGACAGGTATACGTATAACGTTAAAGCCATTGTCAAGTATTGTATCTATAAGCTCCTGCGTAACCTTGGGATTTCCCCATGCCGTCTCAAATTTGTATGGTGCGTCAACTCTTGTAATATTATCCCGTGTGCTGTCTAGCGTATTGCCGATATTCCAACCGATACGCATATTTTTAACTATATCCATTGCACTAAGCCCCTCACTTTCACTTGTTGTTCCACTATCTTCCTTGTCACCCGCAGCCGTTTCCCAAACCGTAGCTTCCTCTGCAACTTCATCTGCGTTCTCAACGGTGTCTTCAGTCTCAACTGCCGAAACAGCCTCCATATCGGCGGCTGTTTCGACTGTGGGGGACACTGCACTGTTTCCACACGAAGCTGTTGCAAGAACCGTAAGATTAATAACAATAGCCGTGCTGATTATTTTCCTTATATTCAATGCCCTCATAATTTATATCCTTTTTAGATTAAAAGTTATTTATAGAAGCTATCCAGTGCATCCTGTACATTCTGCTTGTAGGTTTCCTGGAACTGTGCGGCTGTCATCTCGCCATTCATAAGCTGTGTGAAATCCCAGTCAAGCCCAAGGGCATTCCAAAGGTCAAATGCTCCCCTTGCTCCCATATATTCCATAACTTCATAGTTTTCCTCTGTGATTGCACAATCCTCCCACCATGTAAGGTCGCCGTCACGAAGATCTGTATCGCCGTGATACCAGTTCTGCCAGTCATAGAATACATTATATACAAGCTCAGGATTATCAACACCTGCCGGTATCATCCATGCGTTACCTGATGAAACATTCTTGAACTTGTTAGTTGACTCATCACCGCTAGGTCCTATAGGCCATGGGCACCATGTAACATCAAAGCTTAAGCCTGCATCATTGTTTGCTGATGAAATCCATGCTGCATCAATCCAGAATGCAACCCTGCCGTCCATGTAGCAGTTCTGGTTGTAGTCGAAATCATCTGAATTCCAAGGATTAGCCACATGGTCAACATTGTAAATGTTATAAATAAAGTCAAGAACCTCTGCAACCTCCGGACTTGAAAGAGTCTCTGTAGGGCTCATTGCTATACCTGTACCATTGCTCATAAGGAGGTTATACAAAAGGAAGTCAAAACGTGAACCATAACCATATACATCTGTCACACCGTCACCGTCAGTATCCTGTGTAAGAGCAATAAGGTACTCTCTCCACTTATCCCATGTCCACTCACCCTTTGCATAGAGTTCGTTGGGGTCTTCAAGACCTGCCTCATCAAGCATCTGCTTGTTATATGCCAGCATATATGTGTTTGCAAGAAGCATTTCCGCACTGTTTGACTGGAAAAGATATACTCCGTCATCGACTCCGATATCAACCTGTGAAAATACCATTTGGTCATTAAACAAATCATTGTCAGCCGGAAGAATATCCTCAAGGTTTATTGCAAAGTGGTTTAAGGCTGCCGGTATGCCAAAGCTTAAGTCAACCTCATAAATATCGCAGTCAGGATTTCCTGCAAGTATTGAAGTATTGATTGACTCCTGTACGCCTGTATATGTAAGGTTTACAAACTCGATACTGACATTGTATTTTTCCTCAACCTCTGCAACAATATCAAAATGCTGCTGTGCCAATTCTTCATCTGAAACGCTAGGGTCATCATGGATATCAGAATTTGTGCTGTCATAATAATGGTCATACCATGTACCAATTCTGATTGTCCTTCTCTCACCCTCATTATAAAGGGTGCTGCTTGAAGAACTATCACTGCTGCTGTCTGATGAAGCTGTATTGTCTGTCGTTGCAGATGCCGTTGTTGATGCTGTGTCCGTGCTGTCTGTTGTTGATGTTGAGCCTCCGCAAGCGGTAAGCCCCATTACCATTGTAGCACTAAGTCCAAGTGCCAATAATTTTTTAGTATTAATCATATCTTTAATCCTCCCCGCTTTATTCTAATGCTGTTCCAACAGAAACGCTGTAAACTTCCCATGCTCCTGATGCTTCACACTGCATTGTGCTTCCCCATGTTGAAACATCATCTCCGCATATTGCAGCTATCTGTTCATATGTTACCTGACAAGTTGTTCCGTCAAATGCTGCCGAATCGCTTCCGCTTCCGTCTGCATTTCCCTGACCTACTCTTGACCAGCCTGCGGCTGCCTCGTTCATTACTATCCAAATATCCCCATTATCGCTGCTGTAGGTAATCTCTACAACTGAACCCGGAACAAGGGCATTTATAATATCGTCTGTCATTG
>CAYTGS010000146.1:0-405 GCA_964437435.1 uncultured Roseburia sp. | reverse complement strand
CAAAGCCTGCCTGTGACCAGCCGTCTCCCTTTGTTGCAAATCCTTCAAACTCTACGAGGTTATTGAGCATCTTAAATTCCTTAGCTGTTCCAACTCTTACGCCGTAAACCTCCCATGCTCCTGATGCCTCACACTGCATTGTGCTTCCCCACTTAGAAACATCATCTCCACACAATGCCGCTATCTGCTCATATGTAATGTAGCACTTAGAGCCGTCAAATACACCTGAGTCGCTTCCGCTTCCGTCTGCATTTCCCTGGCCTACTCGCATCCAGCCTGCCTCTGCCTCGTTCATTACTATCCAGATATCACCGTTTTCACTGCTATAGGTAATCTCTACAACCGAACCTGGAACAAGGGCATTTATAATATCGTCTGTCATTGCAAAGCCTGCCTGTGACCAGC
>CAYTGS010000145.1:0-5038 GCA_964437435.1 uncultured Roseburia sp. | reverse complement strand
CTATAGAGGACAGAGTAACGGCTATAGAGCTAGAGGTAAAGGATATTAAGAAAGATATATCACATGTCAGAAAGGAAATGGATGCTAGATTTGATTATCTTGAAGCGTCAATTGAAAAGGTTGACAGAAGATTGGCATACAATACAGATTTGCTTAAAGAAACAGATAGGGCAATCATGGAAGACATGGATAAAATTAAGTTAAGGGCATAGTGAAAATTAAATTTAACCAGTGGAAATGATTAAAACAAGGTTTCCACTGGTTTTGTATGTTACCAATCTGAACGGTGGCTCAAATCAGAGTTTGGAGGACAAAATGATTAGCAGCAAAATTTGGAATGCAGACTTGGGAAACGGTTATTACAAAAATCCCATATTATATACAGATTATTCAGACCCCGACGCAATACGTGTAGGCGATGATTATTTCATGATAGCCTCAAGCTTTTGCAATGTACCGGGAATTCCCTTGCTCCATTCAAAAGATTTGGTGAATTGGGAAATCATAAATTACATAATTGATGAAATTCCTGAAGAACGATACAAGGCTCCCATACATGGTTGTGGAGTATGGGCACCATCAATTAGATACCACGAAGGAACTTACTACGTATGCTTTCCAATGCCCGACGAGGGAATATATATGAGCACCACAGCCAATCCTTTTGGGAAATGGTCAAAGCCTATAAATATAAGACCTGGTGCAGGTTGGATTGACCCATGCCCATTTTGGGATGATGATGGAAAAGCATACCTTGTGGCAGGAGTGGCAAAGAGCCGCATCGGATATAAAAGTGTACTCCACATGGTGGAAATGAAACCGGACGGGCTTTCACTTATTGGGGATGAAATAAAGATATTTGACGGAAATGAAAATGACCAAGTAACAATCGAAGGTCCCAAAATGTATAAGCGAAACGGTTGGTATTATATCTTCGCTCCGGCAGGCGGTGTAAAGACAGGTTGGCAGACTGTGTTAAGGTCAAGAAATGTATACGGACCTTACGAATACAAGGTGGTAATGCGTCAGGGAGACACTGAAATAAACGGACCACATCAGGGTGCATGGGTTGATACAATCACAGGCGAGGATTGGTTTATTCATTTCCAAGATGTGTATGGAGCTGGACGAATTACACATTTACAGCCAATGAGCTGGAAAAATGACTGGCCTATAATCGGAATGCCTAAAGGCGATAATAATTATGGTGAGCCAGTCTTAAAGTATAAAAAGCCAAACATAGGCAATATAAGATGGAAAATTTGCGAGCCGGAAACGTCAGATGACTTTACTGTTCAAACTCTAGGACTCCAATGGCAGTGGAATGCTAATCCGCAAAAAGACTGGTACAAACTAACTGGAAAAAACCTCAGACTAAACGCAATATATAAAAACCTAGTAAGAGAAGATACTCCCTACGGTGATATACCAAACCTTTTGCTCCAAAAATGGCACGCCCCTGAATTTACCTGCATTACAAAGCTTGACCTGTCAAATCTCAACGAAAATGACGAGGCGGGGGTTATCTCAATGGGAATGAGCTATTGTTTGTTAACATTTAAAAAGGAAAATGAAACACTGACACCCTGCTTTATTACAGGTATACAGAAATACGGCAAAATTCTTACCGACCACACGGAGGAAAATTTAAAAGAGCTTCCGAGATTGGCGGCACAAGACGGTAAAAACATGTTTGTAAAATACATCGTAACTAGAACGGGTACAAGGGATTTAAGCGACACGGAGAAAAACTTCCCAGTGGAAACAGTAGAAATTTCCTACAGTATAGACGGCACTAATTACATAAAAGCTGGAGAAATGGAATCGGTTCCCGGACGTTGGGTGGGAGTGAAAAACGGAGTATTTTGTGTATCATTAAACAAAAAAAGCAATGGTTATGCAACTATAGATTATGTTGACTATGAGACAAGAAATTAAAAAGGGGTAAAACTAATGTCAGAAACATACAAAAATCCGGTACAAAGGGGATTTTTCCCTGACCCCTCGGTAATCCGTGTGGGTGACGATTACTATATGGTAAATTCCACATTCCAATATTTTCCAGCAATCCCAATAAGCCACTCAACGGATATGGTTCACTGGGAGATAATAGGTCACGCAATCACGGACAGCGATTACCTAGACCTAAGTGCAATAAAGGATTCGCATGGAATATGGGCACCTGATATTTCTTATTCAAACGGTAAGTTTATAATAATGGCAACCCTGCGCCTTAATGCAGACGGAAAACGTGACAACAACGTAATGAGAAGACAGCTAGTAGTCACATCAGATAAGCCGGAAGGACCATACAGCAAACCTAGTTGGCTTGAAGTTGACAACATTGACCCGTCACATTTTGTTGATGATGACGGAAAACATTACATGGTAATAAGTCCGGGGATTAATTTAGTTCCGCTAAGTGACGATTGTACTAAAGTGACAGGCAGTACTATTCCTGTATGGTCAGGCACAGGCGAGCGTTGTCCCGAAGGACCCCATATTTTAAAGCATGGCGATTATTATTATGCTATACTGGCGGAGGGGGGTACTGGCTATGGGCATGGAATAAATGTGGGACGAAGTAAAAACTTATTTGGACCATACGAAGCTTCGCCATACAACCCATTAATGCGCCAATTTGACCCAGATGCACCAATCCAGAGAACAGGACATGGAAAGCTTATCGAGACTAAAGACGGCGATTGGTGGGTATATTATCTTATGGGGCGACCAAACGAGGGACATTATACAACAATAGGCAGGGAGACAGGACTTGATAAGGTTACATGGTTGGAGGACGGATGGTTTATAATTAACGATAGAAAGGGACCAAGCCTAGAACATGAGGCTCCAAATATTAAATTAAATGAACATAAAATCCCCCCAAAGTGGACGTTTGACGATTTTAACAGTGAGACACTTAATAAAAACTGGGAATTTGTAAGAAATCCGGCAAAAGGAAATTATTCCCTCACCGAGAGACCAGGCTGCTTTAGAATATGGACTCTTGACGGACAATTATCAGAAATAAGGGCAAAAAACACGCTCCTAAGACGTGAGCAGGAGTTAAGCTATCAGGCATCCACAAAGCTTGATTTTTATCCCACAAAGAACGGTGAACAGGCAGGACTTACCTGTTATTACAGCACCGCTACATATGTAAGGTTTTCACTCTGCTATGAAAATGGAAGAAAGCTTCAGCTTGTAATAAACCGAAACCAAGGAGAGGAACTAATTGCTGAGGCAGACAATATAAAAGAGCAAAGTATATATTTAAAGGTGATAGTTCAAAAACTTACGAGAAGTTTTTATTACAGCTATGATAACGAAAACTGGATTTTAGCCGCCACTCTTGAAAACTGTATATATTTATGCGACGAGGGCGTACCCGGAGATCCTAAGCGGCATACGGGAACTCTGGTGGGAATATATGCAAACAATGGAGGCTGTGGAAGCCGTATTCCTGCGGATTTTGACTGGTTCAAATACGAAGATTAATGTTTTGACAATTTTTCAAGACCGATAATTGCAAGGTGCTTTTTAGGGCATAGGCTGAAAAGCAACCTTGCTCTTTTAAGGTTAACGGCAGTTCCATAACCATATAAATAGCATGTGCCGAGCATATCTGCCCCCCAAGGGCTTCCAAGGGAATAGGCCTTATTCAAAAAATAGAAAGCCTTTTCATAATCCTTTTTAATATTAAAACCTTTATCATATCCACCGTAAAAATATATCTCACCGAGCATATTGCAAAATCCGTAATCATCAGGAAAAAGCTCATATCCTTTGCTGAAGTGCTCAAAAGCCTTATCTAAATCAAGCTCTAAAATACCATTAAATGTATAAAGCTTCCCAATACAATAGTAAGTATAGAAATCCCTGTGTAATAAAGCCCGCTCATACATTTTTAAAGCCATGGCACCATTGCCACATTTCCTATAGTGATTGCCGACCATGCGCTCATAAGAGCCTATTCCCATATCTGCGCCAAGCCTTATGTATTTTTCGGCTTTTTTTAGCTGAATAGGTTCCCCTTTTCTACCAGAGCTCAAAAGCTCAACAAGATTTGGTATGGCGATACCAAGTCCGGCAACCGCACATTCCTCGTACAGCTTTATTGCGCTGGCATCCCATTTATATCTGAGATTATCTAATGCCTTTCCCTTGACCTTGATATCCATAAAGTCAGCGATATAGCCGTAATAGTAAGCACTTGCTATCAAGAATTTACAGAATATATTGCCGGAATGTGACATCTTGGCAACAGTATTCCATATCTCAAGCTTGCTGTGGTAAGGAGGCTGTACAAAGCCACCGCATGAAGGCTCAAATCCCTCAATGTGCATAGTTCCAAACATACCTATGGCACTCTCAAAAATGAGACTCATGTTGAAACATTCGTATGCAAATTTTACATCTAAAGGAAGATTTAGGGATGGATTTACATAAGATTTACCCATATAGCACCGCCCAAGGAAATAATATGCGTCACCGTCCCCTTGGTTTGCCGCTTCACGCAGCTTTTTGAGTGACTCGTCAACTAAAGACACATCCGCCTTGAACCATATGTTATTAACAGCATACTCAACCCGCTCGTCAAATCTTGAAACCATATGCTTACAGCTCCCTTGGACTTATTGTTTTAATTAAGCTCTGATGTGCAGTGAGGACACCTTGTTGCATCAATTGCAATTTCAGACTTGCAAAACGGACATATCTTGGTGGTAGGTGCGGCAGGCTTTTCTTCCTTCTTGAATTTTGAAGATGCCTTGTTCATGGCTTTTACGATTAAAAATACTACAAGAGCCATAATCAGAAAATTGACAATGGCAGTGATAAATTTGCCATAGTTTAATGTGACGTCACCTGTAATATTCCATGCAAGCTGGTCAAAATTCATTCCGCCGAAAAGACCGAGAATAGGATTTATGATATCCTCAACCAGTGAGGAAACGATACTTGTGAATGCACCGCCGATAATGATACCGACAGCCATATCCATAACATTTCCCTTGCTTATAAACTTTTTAAACTC
>CAYTGS010000144.1:0-5067 GCA_964437435.1 uncultured Roseburia sp. | reverse complement strand
AGGTGCTTGGCGTTGATATCAAGACCCTTATGTATCAGGTTCCGGGTGGAATGTTGTCTAACATGGTTAGCCAGTTAAAGGAGCAGAACGCAGAGGATAAATATTATGACGTGCTTCAGGAAATCCCAAGAGTACGTAAAGACCTCGGCGAGCCACCTCTTGTTACACCTTCATCACAGATTGTTGGTACACAGGCTGTATTTAATGTCCTCATGGGCGAGAGATACAAGATGGCAACAAAGGAGACAAAGGCAGTTCTACGTGGTGAGTATGGTCAGACAGTCAAGCCTTTCAACAAGGAAGTACAGGACAAGGTTCTTTCGGCAGAGGAGAAAGAAAATATTATCACTTGCCGTCCAGCCGACAAGCTTCCTAATGAGTTAAAGAAGATTGAAGAAGAAATGAAAGAGTGGAAACAGCAGGATGAGGACGTATTATCATATGCCTTATTCCCACAGGTTGCTACGGACTTCTTCAAGTATCGTCAGGCTCAGCAGGAGAAGGTTGACATGGAAAAAGCAGATACTAAGAACGGTGCATATCCGGTATAGTTTGTCACAATTTTTTTCAGTATCGGGTTAAATGCAGTTAACCCGATACTGTTTTTAATATGTGTGATTTGAGATAATAACCAAAGATTTATTGAAATACAGTTTTGCATATAGAATAAGCGATACGGACAGCGTACTGAATAATTACAGTTACGGAAAGGCAAGGTTAAATATATGGCAAGAAAAGAAGTAATTACAAAGGACAAAATATTGGAAACTGCTTTTGAACTTACTAGGAGTGAGGGAGTGGAAAATGTTACTGCCAGAAAGCTGGCAGCACAGATAGGGTGCTCTACACAACCGATATTCAGGGTTTACACAAACATGAACGAATTATATGAGGAAATTTACAAGAAAGCATTGGATTCGTTTGAGGCTTATTATCAAAACTACAAATCAGATATAGAAGTTCCTTTTGTGCATTTGGGTTTGGCATATATTAATTATGCGAAGAAAGAGGACAATCTGTTTAAGCTTTTATTCCAGTCTGAACACAGGGGTAAGAGGGGACTATTCGAGCTTCTGAATGGAAAAACGGGAGCTGTGACTAAGGAAATTAATAAGGCTTCGGCTGTAGGCTGTAAAAATCCAAGTGGATTGTTTATGAAAATGTGGATTTTTATTTATGGATGTGCATGTATGGTTCTTACAGGGGATTATGATTTGACAGAAGAAGAAACAGTTGATTTACTTGAGGATATTTATAAGAGTTGCTCGTAGGAAAAGTATGAACAGAGGTCACATTATGGACGAAAAATATGACACAATATCCAAAATTAATGAAAAATATGAAAAAATGAGTAAAAGTCATAAAAAACTGGCTTCCTATGTTTTGGACCATAGCGACCAGGCAGCATTTATGACTGCCGCAAAGCTGGCAGGTGCAGTGGGTGTAAGCGAAGCTACAGTTGTCAGATTTGCATATGCGCTGGAGTATGATGGTTATCCTGAGTTTCAGGCAGCCTTGGCGCAGAGGGTTCAAAGTAAATTGAATACCGTACATAAAATCGGTGTAAAATATGGAAACAGTACACAGTCTGAAATTATTAAATCTGTTTTGAGTTCGGATATTGATAAGATAGAGGACACTATAGACCATATTGATTCACAGGCATTTGAGATGGCTACCGATAGTATATTGAATGCGGAACATGTTTACATAATTGGATTAAGAAGCTGCAAGCCGTTGGCAGAGTTTCTACAATTTTACCTTAATATTATAAGGGATGATGTTTGCCTGATAGATTCAACAAGTACTTCCGAAATATTTGAGCAGATGATAAGGATTAATGAGAATGATGTTTTTATAGGGATAAGCTTTCCCAGATATTCAATGAGAACATTAAAGGCAATGGAAATGGCAAATGACAGAAATGCAAAGGTTATTTCTGTTACGGATAATATCCATTCCCCAATGTGCCTGTATTCGTCATGTAATCTTTTTGCCAGAAGTGATATGGTTTCAATAGTTGACTCGCTTGTTGCGCCTTTGAGCCTAATAAATGCTATGGTTGTTAATTTATGTCTTAAGAGACCGGAGAGTGTTAGGAAAAATCTTGAAGCACTAGAGTATGCGTGGGATAATTACCAGGTATATCTTAATGATGAGATTAACTTTATTGACGAGGAAATGTTAAATACCCCATTGCAGGCGCAATTGGGGCAAAGGAGAAAGAAATAAATATATAATGGCGCAGATAGTAATTATTGGTGGGGGAGCCGCAGGAATGATGGCTGCTGTTGCAGCCTCAAAATATGATAATACAAAGGTTATATTAATTGAAAAAAACGAAAAGCTGGGTAAAAAAATATTTATTACCGGCAAGGGAAGATGTAATGTCACAAATGCTTGTGAAACGGAAAAGCTTTTTGACAATGTAATGGAGCATCCCAAATTCCTTTACAGCGCAATATATGGATTTGACAATAAGGCTGTAATGGAATTTTTTGAGAAATCCGGATGTCCGCTAAAAATTGAGAGGGGGCAGAGGGTTTTCCCAGTATCAGACCATAGTTCGGATATAATAAAGGTGCTAGAGCATGAGATAAAAAATCATGGTGTAAAGGTTTTGCTTAATCATGAGGTTAAGAAAATACGTATTTTTCCATTGGATAATGATGCCAGTGGCGAAAATGAAAAAGAAAAAAAGTCAAATAAAAAGAAATTGAAGTTTACATCTGAAATATCAGGTGTGGAGATATACGATAAAACAGCAAAAAAACAGAGTTTTATAGAGGCTGACTGCCTTATATTGGCAACAGGAGGGTGCTCGTATGTCCTGACAGGTTCTACGGGGGATGGATACCGATTTGCAAAGGAATGTGGGCACAGTATCGCCCAAACATCGCCCTCGCTTGTTCCGTTTTCGATAAAGGAAAAGTGGTGCTATGAGCTTCAAGGGCTTTCGCTTAAAAATGTACAGGCGACAATAGAATGTGACGGAAAACAGATATATTCTGACTTTGGCGAAATGCTTTTTACCCATTATGGGGTGAGTGGACCGCTTATATTAAGTGCAAGCAGCTATTATGTTCATAATATGGATAAACTAAAAAATCATAATCCAGAGACGAAGCTTTATATAGATTTAAAGCCTGCACTCACTCATGAACAGCTTGACAAGAGGGTTCTAAGGGAGTTTGACGAAAACAAAAATAAACAGTTCAAAAACGTGATAAACAGTCTTTTCCCTGCGAAACTTATTCCGATTATGCCATATTTGGCAGATATTAATCCTGATAAAAAAGTTAATGAGGTTACAAAGGAAGAACGTGAAAGGTTTGTAAATACTATTAAGAGGTTGGAGCTTACGATAACAGGAATAAGGGATTATAACGAGGCAATAATTACAAAGGGTGGGGTTTCGGTAAATGAAATTTCACCTTCTACAATGGAGTCAAAACTTGTGAAAAATCTATATTTTGCGGGAGAGGTTATGGATTTGGATGCGCTAACGGGAGGATTTAACCTCCAGATAGCATGGTCAACAGGATATCTTGCAGGAAAAAGTGCTGCCGAAAAAGAGACAGTGTGAAAGTGAATTTGCAGTCAACGGAAAGGTAAGGTTAATAGAATGGGATATAGCATAGCGATAGATGGACCGGCAGGAGCTGGAAAAAGTACAATAGCAAAGCTTATAGCTAAGGAAAAAGGCTTTATATATGTGGATACTGGTGCGATGTATAGGGCAATGGCATTGTATTTTATAGAGGAAGGAATATCGGCACAGGAGCAGGATAAAATAAGCGAGGCTGTAGGAAAGGTTGATGTAACTATTACTTATGAGAATGGTGAACAGGTAGTATGGCTTAACGGAAGAAACGTCAATGGCTTAATCCGTACCGAGGAAGTGGGTAAAATGGCTTCTTCAAGCAGCGTTAATAAGGATGTGAGGGCAAAGCTTGTGGAGCTTCAACAGGCACTTGCACAAAAAGAGAGTGTTGTTATGGATGGAAGGGATATAGGTACTTGTGTTCTTCCAAATGCTAATGTTAAGGTTTATCTCACGGCAGACAGTCATGTTCGTGCGGTGAGGCGTTATGACGAATTAAAGGCTAAAGGACAGGAATGTGACTTGGCAACGATAGAAAAGGATATAATTGACCGTGATTATCAGGATATGCACAGGGAAATATCTCCGTTAAGACAGGCTGAGGATGCAACTTTGCTTGATTCCTCTGATATGACGATAGAGCAGGTTGCAAAAGCAATAATTAAAATGTGTGAATAAATATTTTCGGGAGAGTATAATGGAAGTAGTATTGGCAAAGACATCAGGATTTTGCTTTGGCGTAAAAAGGGCTGTAGATACGGTATATGAACAAATTGAAAAAGGCAAAAAAATATATACCTATGGTCCGATTGTGCATAATGAGGAGGTTGTAAAGGATTTACAGGATAAGGGCGTAAATGTGATAAATTCCCCTGATGAGCTGGAAATGATAGACAGCGGAAGCATTATAATCCGTGCACATGGGGTCGCAAGGGAAATATACGAGCTTATAGAGAAAAGGGGATTGGAGTGCATAGATGCCACATGCCCCTTTGTAAAACGTATTCACAATATAGTGGAAAAGGAATCAAATAACGGCAGACGTATCATAATAATAGGAAATGACGGTCATCCGGAGGTTGAGGGGATAAAGGGTTGGTGTAATACTCCGGCAATTGTCATAGAATCAGAGCAGGAAGCAATTGATTTTAGTGTTGAAATTGGTGAAAAAATATGTATTGTATCTCAAACGACATTTAACTACAAGAAATTTCAATATTTAGTTGAAATTTTTCAAAAAAAGGGTTATGATATAATTGTTGCGAATACTATATGTAATGCAACGGAAGAACGTCAGAGTGAAGCAATCGAATTAGCGGTCAAAGCTGACGTAATGATTGTAATAGGCGGTATGCATAGTTCAAATACACGTAAATTATATGAATTATGTAAAAGTAAATGTGAAAATACCTACTATATACAAACGCTGGCAGACCTGCAAATTGATATACCTAATTCTGTAG
>CAYTGS010000143.1:0-5096 GCA_964437435.1 uncultured Roseburia sp. | reverse complement strand
AATAAGGAGGTGTAACAATGTCTATATGTCCAAAGAATAAATCTTCTAAAGGTAGGAGAGATAAGAGGAGAGCAAACTGGAAGATGAGTGCTCCTACATTAGTAAAGTGCAGCAAGTGTGGCGCTTTGATGATGCCTCACAGAGTATGCAAGGCTTGTGGTTCGTACAACAAGAAAGAGATTATTACTGCTGATTAATTAAAAATTCAAAGGACAAGGGTTTGTGTAAATTACAAAACCCTTGTTTTTTCTTTTTTAAATAAATAATAATTATTTGTGCTGTATTTTACTCTTTTAATTATCTTGACAAAATGGTATAATTAACCAAATATACCAAAGTTATACGGGGGTAGGTAGCTCTATGGGTGCTGAAACAAAAAATATTAACCGGAGCCTTATGGTTGGTTGGTCCATAATTGCAATGGTTTTGTTTGTTAGTTATATTGGGGAATATATTAAGGGAGCTAGGACTGGCGGATATGTGGCAATGTTTTTGGTTTGTACCATATTACCGTGTGCGTTATGTATATATAAGTATAAAAAGCAGCCTTCGTCTGAAAAACTTAAAATTTATATTGTTGTTGGTTATTTTGTTATGTACCTGTTTAGTATGGTGACGGGCAGTACTACTATGGTATTTAGCTATATTCTGCCCATGCTTTCATTGCTGATACTGTATCATGAGCCAAAGCTTATTTTGTTTACCGGAATTGCCTCTTTTATTGTAAATATTTATTTTGTGGCTATGAGATTTATAAACGGTGAATTGGGACTTGATAACAGCAAGGATGCGGAAATCCAGATTGCACTCATTATATTATGCTTTGGCGGGTGCTATGCGGCAACCATTATTTATGACAAAATAACTAAGCAAAATATTGAGTTTATGAAAAAATTGGAGGAAAGCAGTGAGCAGAGCCGTCAGATGACAATGCAGACAATACGCACCATTGTCAACACGATAGATGCCAAAGATGAATATACAAAGGGTCATTCCCAACGAGTATCGAACTATTCGGCAGCACTTGCCAGTGAGCTTGGAATGGATAATGATGACGTGGAGCGTATAAGATATATTGCGCTTTTGCATGATATAGGTAAAATTGGTGTTCCCGACAATATACTTAATAAGGCGGGAAGGCTTACGAATGAGGAATTTGCCCTTATGAAGCTCCATACAATCGTGGGTGGTGATATTTTAAAGGATATAGATGCTATAGACGGTTTGGATGTGGGCGCGAAATATCACCATGAAAGATATGACGGAAAGGGATATCCGGAGGGGCTAAAGGGTGATAACATTCCTTATATTGCGAGGATAATAGGTGTTGCAGATGCCTATGATGCGATGACGAGCAACAGGATTTATAGGAAAAGGCTTTCAGAGGAAGATGTTTATAATGAGATAGAAAATTGTATTGGAACACAGTTTGACCCTGATATAGCCAAAGCTTTTCTAAAGCTGCTTCGTGAGAAAAGACTTGATGATATCAGCCCTGATAAATATATAGATGAGGGCGATGCAGACCAAAATATGGCTAATCAGTTATTACAAAAAGTCCTTGAGACAACAGGAATGTTCAATGATTCGGATAAGGACAAAGACAGCCTTACAAGGGTATATAACAGGAGAAGTGGCGAGGAGCTTTTGGATGTTTACCTGTCAAACGGAACCGGGTGTATGCTTATTTTTGATTTGGATTCACTTAGGAGGGTCAATGATACACACGGAATGGCAAGAGGCGATTTGTATTTGAAAACTGTTTCAAAGATTATTGATTCGATACATGATGATAAAATTTTATATAGAAGTTCAAGTGATGAATTTGTATGTTTTTTGTGTAATTTGACCAGTCAGGAAAGGCTTAATGTGGCAGTTGCTGATTTTTATCAGAAGCTTGAATCGAAAAAGGCTGAGGACAGGATTTTTGAGGATATGGAAGTGTGCATTGGCTCAGTGTTTACTAATCCTACCAAAAATAACATGGAGGAACTGATTTTTAAAGCCGAAAAAGCATTACAGGAGGCAAAAAAGGCAGGCCCGAACAGCTTTTTCTCATACAACAGTATGCAGGGTGATATTACAAAGAACCTTTCAAAAATTGATCTCGATAATCTCATTAAGGAAATACATCATAAGGGACAGTATTCAAACGCATATCAGGTTAATTATCCGGAGTTCGTGCGAAATATTAACTTTATAAAGAAGCTTTCCGAGAGGAATGACCAACCGATGCAGATTGTAATGTTTACAGTGGCGCCTGTTGATGAAACAACGGCAACATTGGAACAGAGGGACGAGGTTATGGAGGTTATGCGTCAGGCGGTAATCACCTCAGTGAGGAGCGTTGATGTTACAACACCCTTCTCAAGCTCCCAAAGGATAGTTATATTTATGGATTTGGCTGAAGATGACATTGAATATGTAATGCAGCGTATTGTATCTAGCTTTTATAAAATGAATATCAACAAAAATTTTACGCTCAGCTATGATATAGCTGACCTCCAATAGATATAAATGTATATAATTTTACCTTGATTTTCACTCAAAATTTTAGTATATTTATATACATATGGATGGAGGAATATAGCATGGATGATGTTACAAAAGTAGCTGTTGATGCCATGGGTGGAGACAATGCACCTGTGGAAATAGTTAAAGGCGCTGTTGAGGCTGTAAATGAGAACAGCAGAATTAAGGTATATCTTACAGGTAAGCAGGATATTATTGAGGAAGAACTTGCGGGATATACATACAATAAGGAACAGATAGAGGTAGTAAATGCCACAGAGGTTATAGAGATGGCTGAGCCTCCTGTTATGGCAATTAGGAAAAAGAAAGACTCATCAATAGTCGTGGCACTCAATCTCGTCAAAAACGGTGTATGTGATGCCTTTGTTTCAGCAGGAAGCTCCGGTGCGGTGCTTGCCGGAGGACAGCTTATTGTAGGCAGAATTAAGGGTATCGAGAGACCGCCCCTTGCCCCTCTTATTCCAACGGAGGACGGTGTGGCGCTTTTAATTGACTGCGGTGCAAATGTCGATGCGAGACCCTCTCATCTTGTACAGTTTGCAAAGATGGGCTCAGTTTATATGGAGAGCGTTGTGGGTATCCCAAATCCAAAAGTGGCAATTTTAAATATTGGTGCTGAGGAGGAAAAGGGAAATGCGCTTGTAAAGGAAACTTTTCCGCTTTTAAAGAACTGTCCTGAAATTAACTTTATTGGAAGTATCGAGGCGAGGGACATACCGACAGGATATGCTGACGTTATTGTATGTGAGGCTTTTGCGGGTAATATTGTTCTTAAGCTTTATGAGGGTGTTGGAGCCGTCCTGATTAAGAAAGTTAAAAGCGGAATGATGAGCTCGCTTCGTGGAAAGATTGGAGGGCTTCTCGTCAAACCTGCTCTCAAGAAAACCCTGAAGGGATTTTCCACAGAGGAACACGGAGGCGCTCCGCTTTTGGGCTTAAACGGTCTTGTAGTAAAGACGCATGGAAGTTCAAAATCTATTGAGATTAAAAACTCAATACTTCAATGCATGACATTTAAGGAGCAAAAAATTAACGAAAAGATAAAAGAAAAAGTCATTCTAAAGGATGAATAGGGAAGGACCTGATAAGAGATGGAATTTGAGGCTTTAAAAAAGGTAACGGCAACTGTTTTGGGAATGGATCCGGATGAGATAGAATATGATATGACTTTTCTCAGTGATTTAGGTGCGGATTCATTGGATATATACCAAATAGTTATGGGCGTTGAGGATGAGCTTGGTATTAAAATTCCGGCAGAGGGATTGGATAAAATATCTACAGTCGGACAGGCTGTTGAATTTATTGAAAAGGCAAATAAAGCATAGAGGTGAAAAAGCCCTTTTGTGGGGCTTTTTCGTTGTTGTAATATGGCTGAATGTATTGTTTGGTCAGGTTACAGGGAGGATTTTAATTAATGAGGAATATGAGGGAAATCCTGCAAGAACTCCAGGAAAAGATAGGATATAAATTTGAAAATGAGGCATTGTTAAAACAGGCAATTACCCACAGCTCATTTTCAAATGAACAGAAGATTAATAAAATTGATAATTATGAACGTCTTGAATTTTTGGGAGACGCAGTGCTTGAGCTGGTTTCAAGTGAATTTTTATATAATGAAAATAAAAATATGCCGGAGGGACAGCTTACAAGGCTTCGTGCATCCATGGTATGCGAGCCTGCGCTTGCCTACTGTGCGAGGGATATCGAGCTTGGCTCATATATCCTCTTGGGAAAGGGTGAGGAGGCTACAGGAGGTAGGAGGCGAGACTCAATTATCTCCGATGTTATGGAAGCGGTTATCGGTGCGATTTTTCTCGATGGCGGTATAGAGAATGCGAAAAAATTTATTCACCGGTTTATCCTTTCCGATTTGGAAAACAAGATTTTATTCATGGATAGCAAGACGCTTTTGCAGGAAGAAATACAAAAAACAAGTGGTGCACAGCTTAGGTATGAACTTGTGGGCGAAACGGGACCTGACCATGACAAGGAGTTTAGCGTTGAGGCATATCTCAATGATAAGCTTATAGGAAAAGGTAGTGGCAGGACTAAGAAGGCAGCCCAACAGCAGGCGGCATATGAGGCTTTATTAAAAATAAAAAACAAGGGGTAAAGCATGTATTTAAAAAGTATAGAGGTACAGGGTTTTAAATCTTTTGCAAATAAAATTTTATTTGAGTTTCATCAGGGAATTACTGGAATTGTAGGACCTAACGGTTCGGGAAAAAGTAATGTTGCCGATGCGGTGAGATGGGTGCTTGGTGAACAGCGCATAAAGCAGCTTAGGGGTGAATCCATGCAGGATGTCATTTTCTCAGGAACAGAGCTTAGAAAGCCTCTAGGATATGCCTATGTTGCAATTACTTTTGATAATTCGGACCATACGCTTGCTATAGAGTATGAGGAGGTCACGGTTGCTAGACGTTTATATCGTTCAGGCGAAAGCGAGTATTCCATAAACGGTACACCCTGTCGTTTGAAGGATGTAAATGAGCTTTTCTATGATACCGGTATCGGTAAAGAGGGATATTCAATTATAGGTCAGGGACAGATTGAGAAAATTC
>CAYTGS010000142.1:0-5222 GCA_964437435.1 uncultured Roseburia sp. | reverse complement strand
ATAAACCTTTAATCTTTTTTGCCGAAATAAAATATAAGATGACAGAATTGCGAGAGATATTTGTAATGTAGCAATTCATTTATCAAATATAAAAAATATAAGAAAGGCGGATTAAAGGAATGAACATTAATGGTGTAAATTATGACCCATATCTAGCATCAATTGCACAGGCACAGACAATTAATACCCAACAGACCGAGACACAGACGGACAATAAGGAAAGCGATAAGGACAGTTATATTCCGAGCTTGGCAAGTGCTGACATGGTAATTCCAAGTGGAACATATAATGCCCAAGGTCTTGAGGTTGGAAATGGAAGCAATGCGACAGCGGAAGAAACCTCTGCATCAGGTGCAGGTGGCGGAGACTCATCAAATTCCGAAGAAGATACTGAGACGGAAGTAGTTATAATCAATGGCGTAGCATATCTTCAGACCACCACTACAGACGAAAATGGAAATACAACAGTGACGAGAACCCAGATAGGTTCAGCACCAGTGGATAACAATTAATGTAAAATATTATGAAAATAACACACCCAATAGCACCGGTATATGATGAAAAATCGAGAATTTTGATATTAGGCAGTTTCCCGTCTGTAAAGTCAAGGGAGCAACAGTTTTTCTACGGACATAAGCAGAACCGATTTTGGAAGGTATTGGCAGAAATTTTGGAATGTCCTATTCCACAGGAGGTATCCCAAAAGAGGGAAATGTTGCTGGAAAATCATATAGCTGTATGGGATGTGATTGCGTGCTGTGAAATTACAGGCTCGTCAGACGCAAGTATTACCCAAGTACAGCCTAATGACCTGTCGGAGATTTTATCAGCAGCCGACATACAGGCGATATATTGCAACGGTACAAAAGCATATGAACTGTATCAGAAATATATTTACCCCCAAAATGGAATTTCTGCACATAAGCTGCCCTCCACCAGTCCGGCAAATGCCAGCTATTCATTGGAACGGTTGGTCACAGCTTGGAAAGAGATAAAAGACGTAAAATAGCAGTAGAAATAACTGAAAATGCGGTGTGTGCTTGGAATAAAAAGAAGTAAGGAAACACCCTGCTAAATAATTATCCATATTTGGCAGGGTGTACAATTATTGACAAAGTTCATCAGCAAGCGCATCAAGCTGAGAGAGACTTGTCTCATTTAAGGCTGATTTTATTGTCACACAGTTTTGCGCAAAAGTAATATCCTTAGAGTTTTCAAACATGGATTTCATAACCCTAATTCCAGAAGGAGCCCAGGTTCCATTTTCAATGAGCGCCACTGTACGTTTTTGGTAGTTGCGTTCGGTTAAGTCATTTATAAACTCTCGCATATATGGGAAAATTCCAGTATTATATGTAGTTGTGGCAAGAACAAGCTTACCATACCTAAATGCATCCTCAACACATTCTGCTACATCCTCTCTTGCAAGGTCGGCAAGTACAACTTTCGGACAGCCCTTGTCTTTAAGCTTGTCAGCGAGAAGCTCTACAGCCTTTTTTGTATTTCCATAAACGCTAGTATAAGCAATCATTATTCCCTCGGACTCGACACCATAAGATGACCATATATTGTAAAGATTTAGGTAATACTCCAAGTTATCATTAAGCACCGGACCATGAAGCGGGCATATTGCTTTAATTTCAAGTGCAGAAGCCTTTTTTAACAAAGCTTGAACCTGTTCGCCATATTTTCCGACAATTCCAAAATAATATCGTCTAGCCTCACAAGCCCAATCCTCATCAGTATCCAAGGTGCCAAATTTTCCAAAGCCGTCTGCTGAGAAAAGCACTTTGTCAAGAGTATCATATGTCACCATAACTTCAGGCCAATGAACCATAGGTGCAGCAATAAACGAAAGAACATGGTTTCCTAAAGAAAGTGTATCACCCTCCTTTATCACCTGTCGCCTGTTAGAATAGTCAACCCCGAAGAACTGCTTCATCATGTTAAAAGCCATTATTGACGAAACGATAACCGCATCTGGATATTTTTCCATAAAAACCGCAATTTGTGATGAATGGTCAGGCTCCATATGTTGTACAATCAGATAATCGGGCTTGCGCTTACCGAGTATATTTTCGAGATTATCAAGCCATTCTTTTGCAAAATCAGCCTCCGAAGTGTCAAGAACAGCTATTTTCTCATCAACTATCACGTAGGAATTGTAAGCCATTCCATTTTCGACGTTATATTGGCTTTCAAAAAGCTTTATATCATAATCATTAACCCCTATGTATTTAATATCCTGTGTAATTTCCATGTTATGTCCTCCTTTTACATATATATAGATACATTCTAATGAATGTTGTTAAAAAATACAACAAAATTGTGTGAAAATTTACAAAAAATACTTTACTGCACTGATAAGGAACTCAATAAAAATACTTGATTACAAGATTAATCATATATATAATAATATGATTGGGGAAAATTTTAAGGAAAATAAATTATGAACACAAAAGCAGAAAATAAACAATCAGAACTTGGCACAGGTCCTATCACAGGGCTAATGCTTAAAATGGCGGTGCCGGGAATAATTGCGCAGTTAATAAATATTTTATACAGTATCATAGACCGAGTTTACATAGGACATATAAGCGGTGTTGGTGCAAGTGCACTTACGGGAGTTGGACTGACGTTTCCAATTATCACGCTTGTATCAGCTTTTGCAATGATTGTAGGTGCAGGTGGCGCACCATTAGCATCTATTGCATTAGGCAAAAAAGACAGGGAGGCGGCAGAGAAAATATTGGGAACAGGCGTATTCCTGCTTGTCTGCTTTGCGGTGGGAATAATGGTTGTATTTTATATATGGAAAAGACCGTTGCTTCGTATGTTTGGTGCAAGCGACACAACCATTGGATATGCGGATACATATATAAGTATTTACCTAATCGGAACGATATCAGTACTTTTGTACATGGGACTTAATCAATACATCATTGCGCAGGGAAAATCAGTTACGGCAATGCTTTCAGTTGGAATTGGCGCAGTGCTCAACCTTGTATTGGACCCGATATTTATATTTGTATTTAAACTTGGTGTGGCAGGAGCTGCAATTGCAACAATTATTTCACAGACAGCAAGTGCGCTGTGGGTACTTAGAACATTGTTTGATAAAAATGCGTCACTGACACTTCGTATTCAAATGATAAGACCAAGAAAAAGTGAAATTGGAAAAATCATTTCATTAGGCATATCGCCTTTTATAATGTCATCAACGGAGAGCCTTATAAGTATAGTGATTAACAGGGGACTTTCAATGTATGGCGGTGATTTATATGTTGGTTCTTTTACAATTATTCAGAGCATAATGCAGATGATTTCAGCTCCGGTGCAGGGATTTACCCAAGGAGTGTCACCGATTATCAGCTACAATTATGGGGCGGGGAATTACGACAGGGTTCGCTCCACGTATCGCAGGATGATAGGAATAACGTTTATTTTTGTACATTTGTGGACTTGGTGTACAATCCTTTATCCGAAGCTTTTTGCAGGATTGTTTACCAATGAGACACAGCTTATTGATATAGTCGGTGAGGTTATGCCGGTGTTTATGCTGGGTATGCTTGTATTTGGATTGCAAAATGGTATTCAGCCCACATTTGTAGCATTAGGGCAGGCTAAGTTATCGCTGTTTATAGCTGTGCTTAGAAAGATTATCCTGCTTATTCCGCTTGCGATTATATTGCCGCATTATTTCGGAGTTATGGGTGTATATTATGCAGAGCCGGTTTCAGACACGCTGTCAGCCCTCGCGGCTACAACGCTCTTTCTTATAAATATACCTAAAATATTAAATTTAAAAAACAAAAAACTATATCATAAAGTTTAAGATATAGATTTTATGAGCTGAGGTATAATAAATGTTATATATAATGAGACATGGGAGAACTGATTGGAATGTAAGGCATAAACTTCAAGGAAGAACTGATATTCCGTTAAACGAGGAAGGACGAACAATGGCAGAAAAAGCTGCAAATGAATATAAAGACATTCATTTTGATTTTTGCTACTGTTCTCCGTTAATAAGGGCAAAAGAAACTGCAGAAATTGTCTTAAAGGACAGAAACATACCGATTATCGAGGATGAGCGTTTAGTGGAAATGAGCTTTGGAGAATATGAGGGAATAGAAAACAGCTTTGAGATACCGGATTGTCCTATAAATATTTTGTTTCAACATCCTGAAAAATATAAGGTTTCAGTTGGAAATGCAGAGACTTTTGAAGAACTTTTTCATAGAACAGGAGATTTTTTAAACGAGATAGTTTATCCGCAATTGGAACAAGGAAAAGATATATTGGTTGTGGGACATGGGGCGATGAATTGCAGTATAGTGTGTCAGGTTAAAAAATTACCAATCGAAAATTTTTGGAGTGCAGGAATTGAAAATTGTAAATTGATGAAATTAATGTGAGCGTGAATAAGCCTAACATGAAATAGTGGGGATATAATGGTATGTACAACAAAACAAATCTAAAAGATAAAATGTGTATATATGCAATAACAGATAGAGCGTGGCTTAATGGCAGAACGCTTCAAAGCCAGGTGGAGGCAGCCATAAAGGGCGGTGCAGGAATTATACAGCTTAGGGAAAAACATATGGGTAAGGAGGACATTATAAAAGAAGCATTGGAAATCAATAAGGTGTGCAAGAAATATAATGTCCCATTAATAATAAATGACAGCGTGGAGGTTGCAGTGGCGGTTGATGCAGACGGAGTTCACCTAGGACAGGATGACATGGATATCCAAAAGGCAAGACAACTGTTAGGAGAGAATAAGATTATCGGAGTGTCAGCCCACAATGTGCCAGAGGCGGTAAATGCGTGGAAAAATGGCGCAGACTACCTAGGCTCGGGCGCAGTATTTGCCACAGGCTCAAAGGATAACGTAACACCACTATCACATAAAGAATTAAAAAATATATGTAAATCGGTTCCAATCCCTGTAGTTGCAATCGGTGGCATAAGTGATATAAACGTGACGCAGCTTTCAGACATAGGTATTTCAGGGGTTGCGGTTATAAGTGCTATATTTGCAAAAGCTGATATAGAACAGGCAACCAAGGATTTATACAATATAGTAAAAACATTATTATAAATTTACGTGAAAAGTAAAAAACAACTGATACTTTACAGTACATGGAGTATCAGTTGTTTTTGATTATTCAAGATTGAGCTTTTTAGTCATCATATAAAGATTTGCAAAATACATGGCA
>CAYTGS010000141.1:0-5223 GCA_964437435.1 uncultured Roseburia sp. | reverse complement strand
TGTAAGAACTGCAAGTACACACTCAAGTAACATTCCACCGTAAGCGATAGGCTTAGCGTCTGTTTCCTTGTCAAGCTGCTTAGATGTTGTACCTGATGATACAAGTGAGTGGAAACCAGAGATAGCTCCACAAGCAACTGTTGTAAAGAGTACAGGGAACAGATACTGGATACCATTACCATTATCTACAGCAAAGCCTGCAAATGCAGGGAATGTTGAGTCGATATTAGGATGACATCCAATAACACCAAAGATTGCAACAGCCAACATTGCATAAAGAAGGAATGAGCTTAAATAGTCACGTGGCTGGAGCAAAATCCATACAGGTGTAACAGAAGCGATTGCAATGTAGATACCTACTACTATCATCCATGCTTTTGTAGAGAGGTAGAAAGGATGGAAGTTCATACCTATAGCCATACAAAGGATGATTGCGACAACGCCAATGATTGTAGATACAAGCATTGGAGCGTTACGACGGTAAACTGCAAAACCAAATACAATTGCAACAAGGATGAAGAGTAAAGATACCATTGCAACAGAAGCGTTAGATGCGCTTGCTGCCTTATCAACAACTCCGTCCGTAATTGTTGCACCAAATGTAGTTGCAACGATTGAAGCAAAAGCTGCTACTACAAGGATAAGCGTAAGGTATGCAAAGATAAGGAATAATCTCTTTGCCCTCTTACTCATGTTAACAGAAATAATCTCGCCGATAGACTGTCCTTTGTGACGAATAGATGCAAACAATGCACCAAAGTCATGTACGCCACCAAAGAATATACCACCAACCAATACCCAAAGGGTAACAGGCAGCCAACCAAACATAGCTGCACCAATAGGTCCTGTAATAGGGCCTGCACCGGCAATTGAAGAAAAATGATGTCCCATCAATACTGGAGCTTTGGCAGGAACATAATCAACGCCGTCAGCCATGGTATGTGCAGGAGTTTCCTCTTTGTTCTCACCTACACCCCACTGCTTACAAAGCCATCTGCCGTAGAAGATATAACCACACAGCAAAATAGCCACACAAATAAGTAATAATACTAATGTGTTCATAAAAATCTTCTCCTTTTCTTTTGGAATAATACACTTTTCAATACTTTCTCTACACACTTACCACTTCTGTTTGTGAAAATATTATTAGTTGAACTCTCAAAAACAGCAACATGGTAATCCATCCAACCGTGTAGAGAGAATTGAAAACTTTTGTAAATATGGCATTTTCTGACTTCTTTTACAGCAGCTTTATCGCTTTCGCTACATATAAAGACTGGTGTGATGTAAGTGTACATATGCCCTGGACCGATATTTGCCCTCCCCAATCCGTCATTAAGTGCGTAGTCCCTGCACTTTTCAAATACATCCTTCGTAAGATGCTCTATATCAAATAAATATATAAATTCCTCACAGTTTGCAGACCACAATTCTGCTTTTCGGGATAAAACGAATTTTTCTGAATGTTCGTAAAACTCACAGACCGCTTTGAGATGTGGTGTAGTTTTATCATCTATAGTCGTAATATTGTAATAAGCCTGATAGCTGTCAAGCAGTTTATCAATGGCAGTTTGTCGTGTGTATTCCTGCATAATATACTAGTCCTTTGTGTTAACATAATTTTCACTAACAATTACTAATTATATCACAGATTAATAAAAATTCAATTGTTTTTTCAGAATTATTTAATAATTTTTCACAAAAAAGGCATGCGTCAAAACGCACACCTTAAAATTACATTTTATTTCTTAATACAGATAATATTTTTTCAAAATATTCAGGAAGCGGAGCTTCAAATTCTACATATTCTCCTGTTGTGGGGTGAATAAATCCTATAGTCATTGCATGAAGAACCTGACCTTCAAGCTTAAAAGGGCTCTTATGGCTTGAATATATATCATCACCGAGAAGCGGATGAGCTATGCTTGCCATATGTACACGTATCTGGTGTGTTCGTCCGGTTTCAAGCTGACATTCTATATAGGTATAATTTCCAAAACGCTCAAGAACCTTGTAGTGGGTTACGGCATTTTTCCCATTTCTTTCATTAATTGCCATTTTCTTTCTGTCATTTGGATGACGTCCTATAGGTGCATTGACTGTTCCGGAATCCTCTTTTATATTTCCATACACTATAGCCCTGTACTTTCGTGTAATATCATGAGTCTTTAAAAGTTCAGCTATAGCCTTATGTGACTCGTCATTCTTGCATATCACTATAGAACCTGTGGTATCCTTGTCTATCCTATGGACAATTCCGGGGCGCATAACACCGTTTATGCCGGATAACTCACTTCCACAGTGATACATTATGGCATTAACAAGCGTACCATCATAATGACCGGGAGCAGGGTGTACCACCATGTTTTTAGGCTTATTGACAATAAGGATATCCTTATCCTCGTATATGATATCAAGGGGAATAGGCTGCGGCATAATATCCGGCTCCACAGCCTGTGGAATAATAAATCTTACCGAATCGTCTACCTTACATTTATAATTTGCCTTTACCGCCTTGTCATTTACGAAGACATTTCCTTCCTTTATAATTTTCTGGATATAACTTCTTGACAAATCCTCCATATAGCTGCTCAGGCATTTGTCAATACGTTCATCCTCCATCTCAGGAGTAATATCAAAAACTATTTCATTCATATACTATTATTTGCTATCCCTAAATTTCCTGCTTCTAAATGTTAAAAATTCCAAATCTGATTCTTTATATACAAACAGAAGTAAAATCACCAAGAATATAGCCGACAATGTCACATATATGTCAGCCACATTAAACACCGGAAAATTGATAAGACTGAAGTACAAAAAATCTACCACATAATCATATCTTATTCTGTCAATAAGGTTTCCTATTGCCCCGCCTGCTATAAATACAAGGGAAATATGAAGCTTATTGTACATTTTCTGATAAGGAATTTTATAGAGTACATAAACTATCATTGCAAGTATTACAACCGCTATCAGCACAAAAAATACTTTCTGATTCTGAAGCATGCCAAATGCAGCACCTCTGTTTTCAAGATAATGCAGTTCAAACACTCCGTCTATAATTACCCACGAAGCTTTATCCTTCAGTTTAATGACTGCGAAATATTTTGTTAACTGGTCGATTGCCAGCAATATTAAAAGCAGAACCACGTCCAAAAACAGCAGCAATTTTTTCTTCTTATTCATCCCAGTCCTCTTCACTAAAATATATTTCATTTATTCCCGCTATAATTTCTTCCTTTGTGACTGTGGTATCAATCATAGCCTTTCCGACATTTTTCAGAAGAATAAACTTAATATGATCTCCTTCCATTTTCTTGTCAGATGCAGTCAGCGCATATATTTCTTCCGGATCAATATTTTCTATCGAAATAGGTAGATTGAATGGCACAAACATGTCGCGTATCTCATAGTAGTCATCCATTGAAATAAGATTTCTCTTCCATGATATATAAGCGGCCGCAACACTTCCAAGCGCTACACACTCTCCGTGTAAAAGTTCAAAATTCTTTGCTTTTTCAATAGCATGACCTATGGTGTGTCCAAAATTAAGTATGGCACGCTCACCCTTTTCGGTAGGATCCTTATCAACTACAAGCTTCTTATATGTGCAGCTCTTGAGAACCATGTCCTCTAAAGTTTCCAAATCCCTCTCATGGATTTCATACATATTATCAATAATCCACTCATAGAACTTGGCATTTTTGATAAGTCCGTATTTCATAACCTCTGCCATGCCTGAATAATACTGTCTGTCATCTAATGTCTTGAGTGTTGAAAGATTTGTGTAAACGAGTTTGGGCATATAAAAAGCGCCGACCATATTTTTATATTGGTCGAAATCAACACCTGTCTTTCCGCCTACGCTGCTGTCAACCTGTGCCAGCAATGATGTGGGAATCTGAACAAAATCAATTCCCCTAAGATATGTTGCTGCCACAAATCCTGTAATATCTCCGACGACACCGCCGCCAAGTGCCAAAAGCATGTCCTTTCGCTCAAACTTATGCTGTATAAGGAACTCATATATATTTTTTACTGTATCAAGATTTTTACTCTTTTCACCGTCAGGGAAATCAAAGACAACAACATTCTTACACTTGTCCTTAAGTACCCCGCTTACCTCATCAGCGTAAAATCCCTTTACCTTTGAATCAGTGACAATGCAGAGCTTCTTCCCGCTTATCTCAAATTTTTCAAGCTCCTCTGCAAGCTTGCTGAAATCATTTTCAAATACAATATCATAAATAGGCTTATTATTCTGATTGACTGTTAATCTTTGTGACATATATCCTCCTATACCAAAAAGCTTCCCACCTTAAAACAAAGTGGGAAGCATATACTCTTTTTTATCCCAAGTAATAATTATAATGTACTGTGTGAGATTGGCGGAACATTGAAGGTTCCGGAGAAAATTTCCTGAAAATCTCCTGAAATATCAACACAAGCCGGTGTGATAATAAATATATAATTAGAAATCTTTTGAAGGTTTCCGCTGATAGCATATGTAGAACCTGAAGCAAAATCAATAATTCTTTGAGCTATCTCTACATCAAGACCTTCCAAATTAAGGACAACTGTACGGTTTGCCAAAAGTGTTTCAGTAATTTCCCTTGCGTCTTCAACACTTGCAGGCTTTATAACACATACCTCCATACCATTTCCTGCTCCTTTTCTCACAGGTCTGATAGGTGTTACCTTTGATGATTTTCTTGATTTCTCGACAGGCTCATCATCATAGTCGTCATCACGTGATACGGCTACGGGCTTCCTGACGGTATTATCTATAATCTCACCGTCGTCGTAGTAATCCTCATCATAATCATCTTCCTCGTTGTTTAAATGTAATGCGTCCAAAAACTTATCCATTACTCCCATGTCTACATTTCCTTTCCCTAGTTAGTTATAGTATAATTTCTTATTCCAAAGATACCGGTTCCAACCCTGACATATGTCGCTCCCTCTGATATGGCTACAGGATAGTCGCCAGTCATTCCCATCGATAAAATTTCCATAGTTATATTATCAATGTTTTCGTTACTAATGTCAACCGCTAATTTCTTTAATTTGTTAAAATATATCCTGTTTTCTTCCTGATTTTCAACATAAGGCGCTATTGTCATCAAACCTTTGATACAAACGTTTGGCAATTTTGCAATATCTCTCACAAGCTGTTTAACTTCCTCACAAGTTGTTCCAAACTTTGTTTCCTCATTTGCG
>CAYTGS010000140.1:0-5366 GCA_964437435.1 uncultured Roseburia sp. | reverse complement strand
GTAGCCTCCTCAGTAGTAGCTTCTTCAGTAGTAGCCTCAACTGTTGTCTCCTCAACTATTGATGTATCAACTGTCTCGTCTGTTGCTGTTGAGCCACAAGCTGTAAGCATAGCTGCTCCTAATGTAAGTGTCATAACTGTTGCTAAAATTCTTTTTTTCATAATTTTTTCCTCCATTTTGCGACAATGCGCATGCACTATAAAGTGCAAAATATTGGGATTACTCCCTTTTGTTCTTACAAGTACCTTATTATACATACTTTTTTCAAAAGGTCAATACTAAAATCAAAATTTATTTAAATTTTATTTACTACTTATTTACTTTATGTTCACAAAATGTTCACAAATTATGGTATAATGAGTGTTAGCTTTCCAAAAAATAATTACAAAATCGGAGGAATATGAATTTGAAGAAATTAATAATCACTGCCTTGTGCATAACTAATATAGTGTTTAGTACAGCCTGCGGGAATAATAATTCTGTAAGCTATGACGAATCAGTATTGGATACGGTAATAGCAGAGCCGACTGCAAACACTGATAAAAACAGTTATGACACATTAAGCGTTTCCACATACATAACTAAAGTGGATGATATGTACTTTATTGCAGACTGCTATCATGACCAGATAATCTATAATGACAATTTGAGTGACAGCCTTGATAATTGGAATGTTTTGACAAATGAGGTTCATTATGCCCATACAATCGCTTATGACGGAACTGTAATATTGATAGATGATACTGAAAATAACAGGCTGCTGGCATTCCAGAAAATTGACGGAAAATATGTGCATACCCAGACTTTGGAAAACACAGGACTGCGACCGCACTATGTACAGTATGATGAAAAAAATAATGTTTTTATGGCATGGAGTTCAATTACAGGTGAAATGTACATGATAAAGCGAGGAAACAGTAAACTTGACAATGGAGTATACCCTCTGTATATTGAAAAAATTCTGAAAATTGACCAGCTTTATGGAGTATACGTAAGGTCGTTTACAATCATGGATGACGGTATAATTTTTGTATCAGGGCATAATAATGAAAAAATAATAAAGGCTGTGATAAATGAGGATAGCAGCGGTTTTGATATAGTGGATGAATATAAGGTAACGCCAGAGATTGCGGGAATGGTACAGATTGTAAAAATAGAGGATTATTACTATATAACAGTGTCAACCGATAACACTGAAAATCAGGACTACGCAACAATTATAAGAACGGACAGCCTTGAAAAGCTTGCAACAGGGGAATATGAGGATATATATTCTGAGTTTGGAATATCAGGCGGAACACCCTACTATATAACAAAGATAGAAGATACCTACTATATGGCTCATCACAGGACGGCTGAAAATATTATTGCGTTCCATGTTAACAATAACAATATAGAAGATGTGCAGATTATATATTAGATATTACAAATAACGTTGTATAATGTCTCAAAGTCTGATATATTATAAAGGTCGAATTTTATATGTTATTATAAGGAGCATAGTCATGAATTGGGAAGAAAATGTACGTAAAGTAGTGCCATATGTGGCAGGTGAGCAGCCAAAAAACAAAAATGTAATAAAGCTTAATACAAATGAGTGTCCTTATCCGCCAGCACCAGGCGTAGAGACGGTACTTCACAATTTTGATTACGATATATTGAGAAAATATCCTGACCCTGACGTGTCAGAGCTTGTAAATGCCTTAGCAAAGCGTCACGGACTTTCGCCCAAGCAAGTATTTGTCGGGGTTGGTTCGGATGATGTGCTTTCAATGTCATTTTTGACATTTTTTAATTCGGGTAAACCAATCCTTTTCCCGGATATTACATATTCGTTTTATGATGTATGGGCTGATTTATATAGAATACCTTACGAGTGCCAGCCATTAGATGAGAATTTCCGCATTAAAAAGGAAGATTATTTAAAGGAAAACGGCGGTATAGTTATAGCTAATCCTAACGCACCTACAGGCGTTATGGCTGATATTTCAGTCCTTGAGGAAATTATAAGGGCAAACAAGGCTTCAATTGTTATAATTGATGAGGCATATGTTGATTTTGGCGGCGAAAGCTGTGTCCCCCTTATAAATAAATATGATAATCTTCTTGTGACACAAACCTTTTCAAAGTCACGTTCAATGGCAGGTATGCGTATAGGATATGCGATGGGAAGTGAAAAATTAATAGGTTATCTGAATAACGTTAAGTTTTCATTTAATTCCTATACGATGAATACGACTGCAATTGCAGCAGGAGTGGCATCTGTTCAGGATGAAAAATATTTTAGGGACACGGTTGCAAGGGTTGTGGCAACAAGGGAGCGCACAAAGGAGGAGCTTTCAAAGCTTGGCTTTATATTTCCTGACTCAAAGACAAATTTCATATTTGCAGCCCACAAAACAGTTTCCGCAGACGAAATTTTCAATGCCCTCCGTGCAAATGAAATGTATGTGAGACATTGGAATAAGGACAGAATTTCAAACTATATGCGGATTTCAATCGGAACAGATGAGGAGATGGATAAGGTGCTTGCATTTTTGAGGGAGTATTTGGCTGACAGACAGTAAATACTTGCCAAAAACCTTTTTGGGCTGTATATTTAGATAGGTAGTCAGATACGAGAATTTTAATGAATGGAGAGAATTATTACATGAAAGAATTTATAGCAAATATTTTGCGAGGTATGGTTATAGGCATATCAAACGTTATTCCGGGTGTCAGCGGTGGTACAATGATGGTTTCAATGGGTATCTATGACAAGCTGATACTTGTGCTCACACATTTTATAAAGAGAATGAAGGAAGCGGTTGCGCTCCTTGTACCTATTGTAATAGGAATGCTTTTATCCATTGCAATTTTTGCAAAGATTTTTTCGGAAATATTGTTCCCCAAATTTCCGTTACAGACGAATTTGTTTTTCATAGGACTTATTATCGGCGGTCTTCCGGTTATTTATAAAAGGGTTAAGGGAAATACAATAAGACTTCCACAGATTATTGCGTTCATTGTGCTTTTTGTGGTTGTAGTAGGCTTTGCCCTTGTGGGCGAGGGAAGCGGTTCGAGCGTTGACGTTACCTTTAGCGTTGGAAATATTCTTAAGCTTTTCGGTGTTGGTGTTATTGCTGCAGCGACAATGGTTATTCCAGGCGTCAGCGGTTCTATGGTTATGATGATACTTGGTTATTACAATACAATTATTGACACGATAAATGCGTTTATCAATGCCCTTAAGGACTTTGATATTACTGCAATGCTTAACACATTTATTGTACTTATCCCATTTGGAATAGGCGTAGTGGTAGGCGTGGTTGCCGTTGCGAAGCTTATTGAGTTTTTGCTCAACAAATTTCCGCTTGTTACATATTGGGCAATTATCGGACTTATTGCAGCGTCACCATTTGCAATTATAATTATGATGGATGTGGCTACAGTAGGAGTGGTTGAAATAATCACGGGTATAGTTCTTCTTGTGGCAGGTTTCTTTATTTCAATGAAATTAGGAGCATAGTATGGAAATCCATATATAACAGATTTTTCATACTGTTTTAGGGGGTTTTTATGGAAGCATATACAGATTTTGCAAGTGTGTATGACAAATTTATGGACGAGACACCATACGAGAAGTGGTGTGAAAATATAGTCTCAAAGCTTGGAGAATATAATATTAATGACGGGCTTATATTGGAGCTTGGCTGTGGAACGGGAAGCATGACAGAGCTACTTGCTTCCAAGGGCTATGACATGATAGGTGTTGACAGCTCGGATGAAATGCTTAATGTTGCATGCAACAAAAAGGAAAAATCGGGTCATGACATCCTTTATCTTAATCAGGATATGCGTGAATTTGAGCTGTACGGTACAGTCAGGGCTGTTGTAAGCGTCTGTGACAGCTTAAATTATCTCCTTTTGGACGAGGATATCGTGGAGTGCTTTAAGCTTGTGAACAACTACCTAGACCCAAATGGAATATTTTTCTTTGATTTTAATACAAAATATAAATATGAGACGGTTATAGGTGACAGCGTTATTGCGGAGAACAGGGAAGAATGTAGCTTTATATGGGAGAATTTTTATGATTCTGAGGAATGTATAAATGAGTATGACCTGACCGTATTTGTTAGGAATGAGGAAGCGTCTGTGGGTGGTAATGAGCTTTTTAACCGTTTTAATGAGGTTCATCTACAGAGGGGATATACCCTTGGGGAAATGAAAGGATTTATAGCGGAGGCAGGACTTGAATTTGTGGAGGCATATGACGCAGACACATTGGGAGAGGTTACGGATGTAAGTGAACGTATTTACTGTGTGGCTAGAGAACAATTAAAAAACAATGGAGGACAATGAATGTCAGATTATATAGTGAGAGCAACGGCGGCAAACGCCCAAATTCGTGCATTTGCCATTAACTCAAGGGAGCTTGTGGAAAAAGCAAGGAGCATACATGATTTAAGCCCTGTCATGGCGGCAGGTTTGGGTCGGCTTCTTACGGCAGGTGCAATGATGGGAAGTATGCTTAAGGGTGAAAACGATATGCTTACAATTCAAATCCACTGTGACGGTCCGGCAAGGGGGCTTACGGTTTCAGCCGACTCAAAGGCTAACGTAAAGGGGGCTGCATTAGAGCCACAGATAATGCTTCCGCCTAACGCTTTGGGAAAGCTTGACGTTGGAGGCGCAATCGGAACAGGTATTTTAAGCGTAATCAAGGATATGGGCTTAAAGGAGCCATACGTTGGTCAGACACAGCTACAGACGGGCGAGATAGCAGAGGATTTAACCTATTATTTTGCCACATCGGAGCAGGTTCCCTCAGCGGTTGGTCTTGGCGTTTTAATGGAGAAGGACAATACTGTACGGCAGGCAGGAGGCTTTATTATCCAGCTCATGCCATTTGCAGATGATGATACAATTAATAAATTGGAAGAAAAGCTCCAGACCATAGCCAGCGTCACGCAAATTCTTGACGCTGGGAATACCCCGGAGCAGATGTTGGAAATGCTTTTGGGCGATTTGGGACTTGAAATAAATGATACAATCCCTGCACAATATCTTTGTGACTGTAGCAGGGAGCGTGTGGAGCGAGCTATTATAAGCATTGGCAAAAAGGACATTCAGGAAATGATAGATGACGGTAAACCGGTGGAGGTAAGATGTCAGTTTTGCGATAAAATCTATGATTTTGATATAAATGACCTTAAAACAATGCTTAATAAATCATAACAATAGTTAGTAATAGTTTGAAGCCTGGGGACGTGCCTTGTCAAGGGCATCGTTAATTGCCTGCATCAGCAGCATTGAGGTATAGCGGCTTTCGTCGGAATAGCTGATATTTTCAGTGCTTTGACTGTCAATTACGGCTGCCGAAA
>CAYTGS010000139.1:0-5370 GCA_964437435.1 uncultured Roseburia sp. | reverse complement strand
AAGGATTGTTCCACCACCGAAAACATAATCATTTTGGTAAAATACTACAGCCTGTCCGGGTGTAACAGCCCTGACAGGCTCTTTAAATGTGCATTTAATCCTATCCCCCGATATCTTTTCAATTATGCAGGGGGTTCCTCCGTGGGAATACCGAATTTTGGCTATCACCTCCATCGGTTTGTCAATGTCTTCGACTGCCATGAAATTTACATCGTTACAGACCAATGAAGCTGTAAATACATCCTCCGCCTCGCCTATTACCACCTCGTTTGTGTCCGGACGGATTTCAGTTACAAATACCGGATGTCCCATGGCAAGGTTAAGTCCCTTTCTCTGTCCTACCGTATAATGGATTATCCCTTTGTGCCGTCCTAAAATTTCCCCTGTTGTGCTCACAAAATTTCCAGGCTTTGGTATCCTCCCTACCGCCTCTCTTTCCACAACAGAGGCATAATCATTGTCAGGGACAAAGCATATATCCTGACTATCAGGCTTATTGGCAACCGGAAGTCCCTGCTTTGCTGCAATTTTCCTTATCTCGTCCTTATTGTAATCACCTATAGGCATAAGTGTCCGTGAAAGCTGGTCCTGGGTAAGGTTATACAAAGCATATGTCTGGTCTTTTTTGGCTGTCACCGAGTTTCTTATCACATACCTCCCATTTTCAAGCTTTGTAATACGTGCATAATGACCAGTTGCAATATAATCAGCCCCAAGCTCCAAACTGCGGTTTAATAATGCCTCCCACTTTACATATCTGTTGCACATAATACATGGGTTAGGGGTTCTGCCATGAAGGTAATCCTCCACAAAAGGATTTATAACACAGCTCCTAAATTCATTTTTGAAATTAAGCACATAATAAGGTATGTCGAGTGACTGCGCCACACGCCTTGCATCATCTACCGCACTAAGTCCACAGCAACCGCCGTTTTCCGAAATGCTGCTTACGTCCTCGTCCTGCCAAATCTGCATTGTAACGCCTATTACATCATAGCCCTGCATTTTTAAAATGTATGCCGCCACTGACGAATCCACTCCACCTGACATTCCAACCACTACTTTATTTCCCATATATATTTACCTTTCTTATGAAATCAACCTACAATCTAACTGATTAATAGCATACCATTTGGAAAAACGGGTGTCAACGTCTGTCATAATTGGCTTTTTATCCCATAAAATATAATGATTATTCTTTTGGAGACTTTAGATGAACAACATAAAAAGCTTATATAAAAATCCTTTTGTGGCAGGCACTTTACTTTTAACCCTATCAAGTCTAATAACAAAATTTATCGGTTTCTTTTACCGGATTTTCATATCCCGTATTTTCACCGAGGAAGCCCTTGGTATTTTTGGTCTGACCGCCCCCGTTATGATGCTTGTAACCTCCGTTTGTGCAATGGGTATTCAAAGTGCCGTCACCCGATATGTTGCAGCCTCCAATAATAAGGATTCCTCTGACAGCTACAGTTATCTTTTCACAGGAATGTTTATATCAGTGGCAATCTCAACGTTAGTGGCTTATTTCGTCTTTAATTACAGTCTTTTTATTTCCACTCAAATTATAGGCGAGAGACGTTGCGCACCACTTTTAAAATTATGTGCACTTTCCTTTCCCCCTGCAGCAATCCACTCATGCATAAACGGCTTTTTTTATGGTCAGAAAAAAACCTTTTGCCCTTCAGCGTCAGTTATCATTGAACAGCTTGTGCGTGTAATTACCGTATTCTCACTTTATAAGCTAACTGTTTCGTTTCAGGCAAACGTCTCATTGTCATACCTTTGTATAGGTACGCTTGCAGGTGAATTTTGTGCCGCTGTTTTTTCGCTTATCACGCTTTCAGTTAATTCATATTTGCAAAATGTGGCTGTAAAATGGTCATTGTCATACAGGAAAGCAGTGTCTATAATTTCACTTGCATTCCCAATAAGCCTTAACAAAATATTTATAGGGCTTATCACGGCTTACGAGACAATCAAACTGCCCCAAAAGCTCATTGAAAGCGGAATGACCTCGAAGGACGCATTGTCCGTATATGGTGTATTTTCAGGCATGGCAATTCCCCTTATAATGTTTCCCCATGCCCTCACAGGCTCAGTTGCAAGCCTCCTATTGCCCTCAGTCTCGGAGGATGAGTCATCAGGTAACTTTAAGCATATTAGGAAAACCATCATTTTGAGCACTCTGTTTTGTTTTTTTGTTGGAATATTCTGCTTTTTATTCTTTTTTATTTTTGCTGATTTTATTGGTGATTGGCTTTTTAAAAGTGATATTGCCGCAAGCCAGATTAGGGCTTTATCATTTTTATGTCCGTTTTTATATATATCCGGCACATTATCAAGTATTCTACACGGTTTAGGGAAAACAGGAATTACATTTATCTTCAATCTTATAAGCGTAATCTTTAGAATAGGCTTTGTTATTTTCGTTGTTCCTAATATTGGTTTTTCCGGATACATATACGGAAATTTATGCAGCCAAATATTACTTGATTTATTAATTATTCTTGCCTTAAGGCGTTATTTCGTTTATAATTAATGTGTTTTGTGTAACAAAGGAGGAGTTTTGAAATGAGTTTTGAATTTATAAAATTACTGCCTACACCCGAACAGATTAGGGATGAATATCCTGTCCCTGATAATATGAAGGAATTAAAGGCAAAAAGAGACAAGGCAATCAGCGACGTGTTCACAGGCAAATCAGATAAATTTCTTGTAATCATCGGACCCTGTTCGGCTGATAACGAGGACGCTGTATGCGAATATGTATCAAGGCTTGCAAAGGTAAATGATAAGGTAAATGATAAGCTTATTCTCATTCCTAGAATATATACCAACAAGCCAAGGACTACAGGCGACGGATACAAGGGAATTGTACACCAGCCAGACCCCGAAAAGGGAACTGACTTTTTAAAGGGTATAATTGCAATGAGGAAAATGCAGATTAGGGCTATGGAGGAATCAGAGCTTACTGCCGCTGATGAGATGCTCTATCCCGAAAACTGGGGGTATGTATCTGATATCCTCTCGTATGTGGCTGTGGGCGCTCGTTCAGTAGAAGACCAGCAGCACCGTCTCGTTGTAAGCGGTTTTGATGTTCCTGCCGGAATGAAAAATCCTACAAGCGGGGATTTTAGCGTTATGCTTAATTCCGTTTATGCCGCACAGCACCCACATCCTTTTATTTACAGAGGTTGGGAGGTTAACACCCAAGGCAATCCCCTTGCCCATACAATTTTGCGTGGTGCGGTCAATAAGCATGGCAACAGTATTCCAAATTACCATTATGAGGATCTTATGCTTTTACTCGAAAAGTACAATGAGCGTGACCTTTTAAATCCTGCCTGTATAGTTGACGCAAACCACAACAATTCAAATAAAATGTACAAGGAGCAAATTCGTATTGTTCACGAAATTATGAACTCACGCAGACATAATGTTGAGATTGCGAACCTTGTAAAAGGTGTTATGGTTGAGAGCTACATTAAAGAAGGCTGTCAGAAAATTGGCGAACGCATATATGGCAAATCAATTACCGACCCATGTCTTGGTTGGAAGGACACTGAGGACTTAATATACAGAATTGCTGATTATGTGTAAAAGAAAGAGCTGGATGTGTAATTCAGCTCTTTTACATTTGTTTATGCAACTAGAAATTTTCCCTTCAGTTTTTTGTGCGATAATTATGTTAGATGTATGTTATAAATATTTATTCAGCTCGGCAATTATCTCAGCATATTCACCATCTGTCAAGGTCTTTCTCTTAGGATCCATTGCGAAAGTTCCGCCCCACTCAAACTCATCATCCTTGTACTTAGGTACTAAATGGAAGTGGAGGTGGTGTCCTGTATCACCGTATGCACCATAATTTACTTTGTCAGGCGAAAATGCCTTGTGGATAGCGTCTGCCACATGGTTTACATCTGCAAAGAAATCGTTTCTCTGTTCATCCGTAAGCTCAGTCATCTCGCTAACATGTAGTTTGCTTGCAACAATTACACGTCCCTTATGGCTTTGCTCCTTAAATAAATACACCTTTGTTGCATTTAACTCGCAAATCTTAATGCCGAACTTTGCTACAAGCTCGCCCTCGACACAATAAGAACAGTTATTATCAATCATTTTCATACCTCCATTTACCTTTTATCTTTTAACTTTTCAAAATGACGCTGTAAAAGTTCGACAACCGCATCCTTGTCCTCTAACTTGTCAAGTATAACCACCGTACCAAACATGTCATCATATTGAAACAGAAGCTTATATGGGTCACCCTTTATCAAGAACTGTGCATCACCTTCATATGGTTGATACATTTCCTTTCCCATTTCGTCTGCAATGCTTTGAGCCAAAAGCTTGACTGGTTCCGAGCCGTATCCGCTTGTATCGATGGCAATCCAACCGTCCTCTTCTGTTATCATATTAATTTTGTATAACATAACTCAACCTCCTCTTGAATTCATTTGTAAAGTTTTAAAAAAGGCACCATCAACCTGATGGTGCCTCTTATGTAACTTACTTATTTCTGTACAAGATGGATAGCAAATCCGCCAATTTCCTCGTCTAAATAGATAGCTGTAAGCTTGCCATTCTTAACTACTGCTGAGTCCTCTATGAACTTAACGCCCTTAACTGACTCTAAATAGTTCTTAGCACGTGCTACGCTGTTTGTTCCGATTGCGATGTGTCCGTTTGTTCCACGTCCAATCTTCTTCATAGCTTCCACTTCAATTCCGGCAAAAATTGAGCTGTTTCCAACCTTCTTTGTAAATCCGAATAATTCATCATACCTAGAAGCTACTGCATCGGCTTTATTCTCATCCTCACAGTTTACACCGATATGCCTAAGCTCAAAACCAAGCATAGTTCTAACAGCTTCCTCTGTGAGAGCCTGGATTTCATCATACTTTCCAGCAGCAACAAGGTCTTTCTTAACCATCCAAGAACCACCGCAGGCGATAATCTTATCAAATGCAAGGTAATCGCAGATGTTCTTAGCGTTAATTCCACCTGTAGGCATGAACTTCATCTGCGTATAAGGAGCTGCCATAGACTTAATCATATTTAATCCGCCGGCTGCCTCAGCAGGGAAGAATTTAACCACATCAAGACCAAGCTCAATAGCCTGCTCTACATCTGAAGGGTTAGATGTACCAGGTGTTACAGGAACGCCCTTATCAATACAATACTTAACAATCTTAGGATTTAAGCCAGGGCTAACGATAAACTTAGCACCGGCATTAACTGCCCTGTCAACCTGCTCTGTTGTAAGTACTGTACCTGCACCAACTAACATCTCAGGAAATTCACTTGCCATAATTCTGATAGACTCCTCTGCTGCTGCAGTTCTAAAAGTAACCTCTGCAC
>CAYTGS010000138.1:0-5371 GCA_964437435.1 uncultured Roseburia sp. | reverse complement strand
GACCCTATAGTTAAGGGCAGGATAAAGGTTGTGTTTATAGAGAATTACAGGGTATCAAATGCAGAGCTTATATTTGCAGCAGCGGATATTTCAGAGCAGATATCCACAGCTTCAAAGGAAGCCAGCGGTACAGGTAACATGAAGTTCATGTTAAACGGTGCATTAACTCTCGGTACAATGGACGGAGCCAATGTTGAGATTGTAGAGGAAGTCGGAATTGATAATGCGTTTATTTTCGGACTTAGCTCAGATGAGGTTATAAGGTATGAGAATTTCGGAGGTTATAACCCCATGGATATCTACAATAGTGACGCAGATATCAAGAAAGTTGTTGACCAGCTTGTTGACGGAACTTATTCACAGGATAGGGAGCTGTTCAGAAGTCTTTACAACTCATTATTAAACACGTTAGACACGGACAAGGCAGACCGTTACTTCATATTAAAGGATTTCCGGTCATATGTGGATGTTCATAAAAAGGTAGAAAAAGCTTACAAGAATACAAGCGGCTGGGCAAAGAGTGCAATGCTCAACGTGGCAAAGGTAGGCAAATTTACTTCAGACCGTACTATACAGGAATATGTAGATGAGATATGGCACCTTGATAAGGTGGAACTTTAAAACTTAAATATAAAAGAGGCTGTTTCGGCAGCCTCTTTTATTATAATACTAAGCCTCAATTCTGATAAGCAAATCACTTAACATTTTTATAACATCATCACGTTTTTGGAAATATTTTGCAAGCACTTGGGATTGGTTATATAAATGCTCATATAATGTGCGTACAATGTCGGGCTGCGTAAAGTAAAGTACTGTGGTGTCTGAAACTGCAAGCACAGCATGATTGTCAATGACGCTTACAGGTGAATAATCGTTGTTGTATTCTCCGAAATCCGATGGGTCTATAGGATAAAAGTTGTAATTCGGGTTGGTGTTGAGTAGATTTAGTATATGTCTTAGGTGCATGGCATACAGCTCCTTACTGTAATACAACGGTTTGTGGTTTACGAAGCCTGGAAGCCGAAGCTTCACCCTGCCTGCAATTATATCTTCATATGAAGCGACGGTACACATATCTATAATAGTCGAGTTCGTGTTGTCAACATCTGTCTCCTTATAAAGACGGCTGACAGTCTTTGCAGCATTTTTTAATACATCATCATTGCTGTTTCCCATGTATTCGAGCATTTCGTTATATGGAATACTTTCGGGGGATAAATCAAATGATTTTGTTATTCTATCGCCGGAAATCGACATCATTTTTGAAAATGCAGATGATATTTCCTGCTCTGATTTACATATATCCATTGACGGACGGCACATTGCTAGATAATCCTTAAGCTGGCGCACATATGCGGCGGAAAGCGAAGGATTGGTGCTTACGAAGCTGTAATAGCAGGTATCAGTCCTGGCAATTGAGCTTGAAAAATATGAAGCTGTATTTTCCATTGTAACTATTGTCTGGCGGAAAATATCATCCCTGAAATGTGGGTAATAATATAAGTGAACTCCGCCTGTGAGGTAAATTGGAAGCCATAGTAGTATGTTTTTCAAGAAATGCTCACGGTTTTCAATAGGCTTCATTATCCTTATAAAGCTAAAACCACGCTCTATCAGCTCAATGCACCATGACCTGAAATTGCTGTAATATTCAGGGTCATTGTAAATCCATTCTACTATTTCCTCTGAAGAAAAATATATAACGTCGGGATTTTTCGTGGACATAAAGTATTTGAATAATTTTCCCATATATTCCTTTTTCTCAGACAGGTTGTGACATACCATAAGGCTTTTGTCAGGAATTTCTAAAGGATTTAATCCTGTTTTGTGTATGCGTGGATTTGCCTTAAAAATCTCGGATATTACCTGAGATGAGGTATTTCCCTTGTCGTCCTCCGACAGGAAGCGGAATATGATATCGCTCAATTCCGTGAGGGTGCAGTCATTGCTTAAATTTGGGTCGTCGATAAAATCCTGAAGCTCCATAATTCGGGAAGATGAGTCACAACGGCTGGCAAAGTAATCCGACATATTTCTGAGATGATTGTTTTTCTTTGTGATGTTGCGTGCGCCTGTTCTAAGCTGGCTTATCATGGACGGGTCTACGATAAGGTGCTTTGCAAGAGCCTTGTTGCTCGTGTGCGTTATATCCATAAGCGTCTTTAATTTATCTGAAAATAACATAGTATACCTCCTTAATAATAAAACATAGTTTGTATAATATGCTCATAAACAAAGTCATTAATTATGCGACAAATCAACTTGTAATACTGAATTAGCACAAAATGTAATTGACAAAAATGTAAAAGATATTGCAAAAATATAAAAAATTCATATTATATTAAATATACGTATACGCCATTTGTCGAAACAATGACATTTAATGTAGCAAATTTTATTGTTGTCCCATAAAACAAATTTGTTTTAAAACCTTTACACTCTAAAGATAAGTGGCGATAGTGTGTTCCATATTGTATTTATATGAAGTATAAATACATCAACTTTCCATGTTGAAAGGCTGTTTTAGGATGAAGCTGAAACAGTCTTTTAATTTTAAATAAACTGAAAAATTTTGTAATTTTCTGTTAGCTAAAATGTAATTTACAAAGTGGCAAAATCTATTGTAATAATTCTTAATATAGAGTATGTTTTATATAGACACCATTTGTCGGGCATAACATTTAGGATGATACATCTTAAAACATCTACTAAAGATAAGATTGACGGAACAAGACGCAACGTAAATACTAAAGATGATACCAAAGATGAGTCCAGTGACATACATGGAATGACTGATAAATAGGACACACCAAAGATGAAACCTTAAGCTTGTAAGGAACAACATAATTAACCGGGGTACAGTACAAAAGTAAAATCCGGATGCTTGATAAGAAATGACAAAGTTATACCGGAAGACACGAAAGATAAATTAGTAGATACTAGTCGTGGCAAATGGTGGTTTTCTTACATATTTATTTTAAGTCATAATTGAAGCGTATGCAATACCTATTTTCAAGTATTGTATGCGCTTTTTATATATTTTTATTCAATATTTGCATATATTCTCATGGTAGTGTACAATAAAATTATAGTTACATAAGGAGGAACATTATGCGTAAAAACAGAATAAGGGCACTTTCGGCAATGTTATTTGTGGTGGTGATTTTTATGGTTGTAGCAATTACCTTTATGGGGATTTTCGCTGCACTGTATATAAAAGAAAAAAATGAAAATGATAAGCTGTCGGGGGATTTGGCGGAGGCAAATCGGCAGGTTAATGATACATTGGAGGAAAAGCTTGAGCTTGAGGAGGCTGTAACCGCATTTAACGAAATTCAGCTACAGCAGCAGTATGAGGAGACGGGTGATGAATATGACCTGGAGAAGGCAGGTGAGGAAGCCCTTAAATCGCATATCAAGGAGCTTGTGACTGCGGAGGATGGAAGTCCGCTTAAAATGCTGCGGGAAATTTTCCCTGAAAACCTGATTTATTATGATGATGACGAATATGTATTTGCGCCGGTGCTTGAGGAGGTGCAGAAGCACAGCTTGTTGTCTGAAAATTTTGTCAAAAATGAAAACGGTGAAATGCAGTATGTGGAAGACGGAGAAGTGATTTCCCATAAGGGTATAGACGTATCAAAATATCAAGGTACAATCGACTGGGACAAGGTTAGGGATGATGATGTGGAGTATGCCTTTGTAAGACTTGGAATTAGGGGCTATGAATCGGGAAAGATTGTTATTGATGAGAATTTTGATGAAAATATGAGGGGAGCCTATGACGCAGGGATTGCGACAGGAGTATACTTCTTCACGCAGGCGGTGTCAGTTGATGAGGCTGTTGAGGAGGCTGAATTTGTAATTGAAAATATTTCTGAATATGATGTGCAGTATCCGGTTGTCATTGACGTTGAGGCGATAGGAAACTCTAAGGGAAGGGCGGATACAATCTCAAGGGAGGATAGGACGGAGGCGGTAATTTCATTCTGCGAGACAATAAGGCAGGCGGGATATACCCCGATGATATATGGAAATGTAAAATGCTTTACTAAAATGCTTGATTTGACGAGGCTTGAGGACTATGAAAAATGGTATGCGTTTTATGATGACTATATGTACATTCCATATAATGTGAGCTGCTGGCAGTATTCCGATAAGGGAACGGTCAGCGGAATAAAGGGAAAGGTTGACTTAAATATTTCATATAAAACATGGTAAATAGTGTGGAAAATCCATATATGGAAGATTTTTTGCAAGTTACTTTAAAATGGAGGATTAATATGAAACATAAAGTTCAAAAGTCGGAAAGGAGAATAACATAATATGAGCGAAGAAATCAAGAAATTACAGAAGATGATTGATGAAAGTAAGAACATTGTGTTTTTTGGCGGGGCAGGAGTTTCCACCGAGAGCGGAATACCTGATTTTAGAAGCGTGGACGGTCTGTATAATCAGAAGTATGATTATCCTCCGGAGACAATTTTGAGCCACACTTTCTACATGAAGAAGCCGGAAGAATTTTTCAGATTTTACCGTGATAAGATGCTCTGCCTTGACGCAAAGCCAAACACAGCCCACAAGACGCTTGCAAGGCTTGAGGAGGTGGGAAAGCTAAAGGCGGTTGTCACCCAGAATATTGACGGTCTTCATCAGGCTGCGGGAAGCAAAAAGGTATTGGAGCTTCACGGAAGTGTACTTAGAAATTATTGTGAAAAGTGCCATAAATTCCACGATGTGCAGGAGATTGTAAATTCCACAGGAGTACCATTGTGCGAGTGTGGCGGGCGAATTAAACCGGATGTTGTACTGTATGAGGAGGGGCTTGACCAAAATATCCTAAGTGAGTCGGTAAAGGTCATAAGCGAGGCTGATATGCTAATAATAGGTGGAACGTCCCTTGCGGTTTATCCGGCAGCGGGTCTGATTGACTATTACCATGGAAATAAGCTCGTGCTTATAAACAAGACACCTACTCAGCGAGATACAATGGCTGACCTTGTTGTGACAGGAAGTATTGGAGAGGTATTTTCACAGATTAACATATAGAAAGGCTGTAACAATGGATTTCGTATACGAAGTGGGCGATATTGTAAAGCTCAAAAAACAACATCCGTGCGGAAGCTTCGAGTGGGTGATACTCAGGGTGGGCGCGGATTTCAGACTAAAATGTATGGGCTGCGGACATCAGGTAATGCTTCCAAGGAAAAATGTGGAAAAAAGTACAAAGGAATTGAGAAAAAAAGCTTGAAACCTTGAAAAAAATATGATAACATCTATACTCGTGATATATAATTATCCTTGTTTCTTCGTGAGGAAGAAGCCAGAGACCAAAAGGAGGTAACAAAATGAACAAGTATGAATTAGCCGT
>CAYTGS010000137.1:0-5479 GCA_964437435.1 uncultured Roseburia sp. | reverse complement strand
ATATGCTGTGCCACCTCCATAACAAGGCGTTTGCCTTCACATGTGACCTCTAAGGCATCTTTGATAAAAGGAAGCTCATTATTTTCAAATGCAACGTCTACTACAGGTCCCATAACCTGTACTATCTTTCCTTTATTCAACGTTTCGTCCTCCTATTTTTGCCTTCTTCTTTTTCTTCTGCGCCTTGGCTCCCGAAATTACCTCCGTAATTTCCTGGGTAATCATAGCCTGACGCACTCTGTTATATTCTATTGACAAATCATGTATCATTTCAGAGGCGCTCTTGTTAGCTGCCTCCATAGCCATCATTCTCGCATTCTGCTCACTGCAAAACGACTCCACAAGGGCACCGTACACATAACCCATAACGCAGTCTGGAAGAATGTTTTCAAGCACCGCCTTAGGCGACGGGTTAAACAGTATTTCCTCTTGGTAAATGCCAGCCTTGTGAGCCTCCTCCATTACAAAGTCCGCCCTCGCAAATGGTAAAAGCTGCATACATTGCATTTCAGTTGTCATGCTGTTTTTCATGTTGGTGTAGATAATATACACCTCATCAAGCTCACCATCCTTGAACTGCTCCATCACCATTTCCGATATAACCCTCGCCCTGTGAAGCGAAGGATTTTGGGCTGTATAGTGGAAATGCTCCGCAACTTCTATACTTTTGTTCTTAAAATACTGCCTGCCCACTTCTCCTACTACGAAAAGCTTTGTGTATTTATTTTTTTCATACATTTCCTCAGCCATTTTCAGGACATTATGGTTATAAGCCCCTGCAAGTCCCTTGTCTGCGGTGACAACGACTATTCCCTTAATCCTGTCCTCCGGTGCCTTTTCCGTCCTCTCATTAAACAACACATTTTCAACCTCTGGAAGATGTCTTATAATGCGGGCAATCATTGACTGGAGTGTAAAGAAATATGGCTCTGTCTCCTCTAGGTTTGATTTTGCCTTTCTAAGCTTTGTGGAGGAAATCATATACATGGCATTTGTGATTTTCATAGTGTCCTGAATACTTTTCATTCGGCTCTGTATTTCACGTGTATTAGCCATTATTCATCTCACCCTTTCCTATGCAAGATACTCATCCCTGAATTTCGTTGCCGCATCTACGATTGCATTGTTTAACGTCTCATCAAGGGCTGCCCCCGTCTCTATCTGGCGCATGATGTCAGAATGTTCCGACTTCATATTGTCAATAAGCTTCATTTGGAAGTCCTTAACCTTGTTTAACGGAACATTAAGCATAACCTTGGCATTTGCAGCGCATAAAGTAATTACCTGCTCCGGCGTGCTAAGCGGTCTGCAAAGAGGCTGTTTTAAAAGCTCCATAAGCACATGACCATGCTTTAACAGTTCCTTTGTGGCAGGGTCAAGGTCAGACGCAAACTGTGTAAATACCTCCATCTCCCTAAACTGTGCAAGGTCGATACGTATACTTCCGGCAGCTTTCTTCATTGCCTTAGTCTGGGCTGCACCACCTACTCGCGATACCGAAAGACCTACGTTTACAGCAGGTCTCATACCAGAGAAGAACAGGTCGCTTTCAAGGAAAATCTGTCCGTCCGTGATTGATATAACGTTTGTGGGAATATATGCAGATACATCACCTGCCTGTGTCTCTATTATAGGAAGCGCCGTTATCGAGCCACCGCCTAATTCATCGCTAAGTCTTGCCGAACGCTCCAAAAGCCTTGAGTGAAGATAAAATACATCACCAGGGTATGCCTCACGTCCTGGAGAACGCTCAAGCAAAAGTGAAAGCGCCCTGTAGGCTACTGCGTGTTTTGACAAATCATCATAGACAATCAAAACATCCTTTCCCTGATGCATAAAGTATTCTGCAAGCGCTGTTCCCGAATATGGAGCTATATACTGTAATGGTGCCGGGTCGCTTGCCGTAGCTGATACTATGATGGTATAATCCATTGCATCATTACTCTTTAAAGTGTTTACAAGCTTTGCTATAGTCGAAGCCTTCTGACCGATTGCCACATAAATACATACCACGTCCTTACCCTTCTGGTTAAGAATAGTGTCGATTGCGATTGATGTCTTACCAGTCTGACGGTCTCCAATAATAAGCTCACGCTGTCCCCGTCCTATAGGGAACATGGAATCAATTGCAAGAATACCAGTCTCCATTGGAACGCCTACAGATTTACGGTCAACTATACTTGGTGCCGGCTGCTCTATAGGGCGGTATCCCTCCTCCTTGATAGCTCCCTGTCCGTCGATAGGTGCACCCAATGCGTCGATAATCCTGCCCTTAAAGCCCTCACCTACTGGAATACCTGCACGTTTTCCTGTGCGGACTACCCTTGAGCCCTCTTTAATCTCCGTATCACGTCCGAAAAGAATACATCCTATTTCGTCCCGTCTTACATCCTGTACCATGCCTTTTACGCCACAATCAAACAAAACGATTTCACCGTAAGCCGCATGGTCAATACCGTCAATGTTTGCGATACCGTCACCTACATAGTTTACGGTACCTATTTCCTTATCCTTTGCCTCTAGGTCAAAGTTCTCAATCTCGCTTCTGAGTATCGAGATAATATTGTCCGTACTTACAGAATTTTCAGAGCCTACATTTGCAAGCTTTTCCTTAAACTGCTGCATACGTCCGTTTGTACTCCAGTCAAACACCTCGTTATCAGCTTCAATAATAAAGCCTCCGCCAAGTGACTTGTCCTCCACCAGCTCAAAAGTAACGTTATCGCTGTCACTGTCATCTATGCCAAATTGTTTTCTAACGAACTTTTTAATTCCCTCAAGCTGTGCTTCGTCTGGAGCTGTCACATATCTTAATTTAACATTACATCCGCCTGTTTTTTCATTAGCGGATTTCTTATATGCCTCCACAACGTCTTTCCAAAGGTTCATATCCCCTTTATCGCATAAAAGCTTAAGGAAGTCTCGGATTTCAACCGGAAATACCTTGTCAATGACATTATGCTTTGCCGTAAGTGCCACAGCAGGATTTTCAAAATCAGACTGAATTTGAGGTACAGCCTTAAAAATGTCGTCAGTCTGTCCCACAATATTCTCTGCTATATTCAGCTTACGCATTATATTTGCATATCCAATTGCTTTACTTATCACTGTTGTTCACCCGTCTTTGCTAAAAATTGGTTATAAAGTTCCCTGTCAGCGTCGCTTCCCTGTCCTGAAGCCACAACCTTTGCCGTAGCCTCCACTACAAGGTCTGCTATCTGCTCTTTTGCCTGCCTTATACTCTTTTCCTGTTCAACCTTTGCAAGCCTCTTTGCATTATCAACAAGCTTGTCTGCCTCGGCATGTGCATCAGCCACAATTCTGTCATATTCGGCACCAGCCTTTGTACGTGCCTCATTTACTACCGCTGTCTTCTCATCATCAATTCCCTTTATAGAATCCTCATACTGTGCCTTAAGCTCATTAGCCTTGTCAGTTGCGACTTTTGCGTCCGCATACTGTTTATCTATTTCTTCCTGTCTTTTAGCCAAGATTTTATTAATTGGCTTAAATAAGAACTTCGCAACTATAAAATATATAATCAGCAGATTGATAATGGTAAAAACAAGATTAATATCGAGTCTTAACATATCTTTAATCTTCCTCCATTTGCACAAATTTCTTAAAGTTTGCGTTTACACAAACCCTGAAACAAAATTTAGCCAAGTAATATTACTATCAATATCGCTACAACGAAGCCGTAAATAGCTGTTGCCTCTGCAAGCGCACCACCCAAAAGTAAAAGCTTTGTAATCTTAGCATCTGCCTCCGGCTGTCTAGCCACTGCCTCTGTTGCCTTACCTGCCGCTATACCAATACCAACACCTGCTCCTATACAAGATAAAGCTGCAATACCTGCACCAATTGCTACCATCATAATTTTCTTTCCTCCATTTAATTAATTTGATTATTTTTCATACTCTTTGTTTTTTATTCAATAGCTTCTTTAATGTACAACGACGTTAAGAATACAAAGACATAAGCCTGTATCAGTCCGTCGAAAATATCAAAGTAAAAGCTAAATGGTACCGGTATTGCCACCGGAACCAATATTTTGATTAACTCCATAATAACGAAGGCTCCCAGCACGTTACCAAAAAGTCGCATACAAAGTGACAACGGCTTTATAAATACCTCCAGAATATTAATTGGGGTTACAATGACCATAGGCTCCTTAAAGCTCTTAAGCCATCCCTTGACACCTTTCTTGTGAATACCGGCATACTGTACAAGTACGATACTCATAAGTGCCAATGCCGCCGTGACGTTCAAATCCTTTGTAGGGGGCTTTAAACCCAACAAGCCAATAAGATTTGCAAACCCGATATAGAGAATTACAGCGCACAGATAAGGCACATACGCTCGTCCATCCTCGCCAATCATATCAGCAATAAAACTTTCAAGTTTAATAACGACTGTTTCTGCAAAAAGCTGTCTTTTACTGATGTCGTGTACCTTAAGATTTCTAGTCAGGAAAATCGACAGCAGTAATATAACCGCCATGATAAACCATGTAATTACTGTAGATTCGGCGATAGGAATATCAGTACCTCCCAGATGAATTGTAAAGACCGTCTCGCATTGAAGCTCTGCGAGCAGTTCTTCTGCCAATCCGTCCATCTTCTCACTTCCTTTCCATGAACAATTAATAATTATTCAATTATTGTATGTAAAACCGATGTATTATCAGTTTATTCATACGCCCCATTTATTTTACTACCTTTAAAAATTTTTTCAAGTGTTGAACACAATATTTATTGTGTTTTTTTATTAAAATTTATAGTGATTTTTCATAATTGAATAAAGACTTTACACAACTAAAATAACTGTTTATAATATATATGTAAATGTAGTACTTTATACCCAAGGGAGGAAATTAATAATGGAAAACCTTAAAATTCCAAAAAATTATAAATCCGCATTAAATCTGCATGATACGCAAATCGCAATCAAGACAGTTAAAGACTTTTTTCAAAACCAAATATCCAAACATTTAAACCTGGCAAGGGTATCCGCACCGCTTTTTGTGGACCCTCTTTCAGGCTTAAATGATAACCTAAACGGTGTAGAGCGACCTGTAAGCTTCGACATAAAGGAGCAAAACGGACGTGTCGCCGAGGTTGTTCAGTCTCTTGCAAAATGGAAACGCTACGCACTTGGAAAATACGGCTTCAGCGTTGGCGAGGGATTATACACAGATATGAATGCGATAAGGCGTGACGAGGACACTGACAATATCCACTCTATATTCGTTGACCAGTGGGATTGGGAAAAGATTATTACTAAGGAGGACAGAAACCTTGACACATTAAAGGCTACCGTGAAGAACGTGTATAAATGCCTTAAGAATACCGAAAAATACATGGCTATTCAGTACGAATACATAGAGGAAATTCTTCCTGATGATATATTCTTTGTCACAACAGATGAGCTTGCAGACATTTTCCCAGACAACACTCCAAAAGAGCGTGAATATTTC
>CAYTGS010000136.1:0-5490 GCA_964437435.1 uncultured Roseburia sp. | reverse complement strand
CTATGCTTCCCTCGTTTTCATCAGGGGCAAAGGTACAGGTGGAATATACAAGTCTCCCGCCCGGTCTCAACATTAAATCGGCACAGTCAAGGATTTCATCCTGCCTCTCGGCGCAAAGTCTTACATTATCAAGGCTCCATTCTTCCACTGCCTCCTCATTCTTTCTAAACATCCCCTCCCCCGAACATGGGGCATCTACAAGTATTCTGTCAAAATATTCGTCAAAAACTAAAGATAAACGCTTTGGTGTCTCATTAGTCACAAAGGCATTTGCTATGCCCATGCGCTCCACGTTTTCGGATAAAATCTTAGCCCTCTGCAGATTGATTTCATTGCAGACCAAAATACCCCTATTCTCCATATATGATGCAGTCTGTGTAGTCTTTCCCCCAGGAGCTGCACAAAGGTCAAGTATGCGCTCCCCCGGCTTTGCCCCAAGATAGGCTGCCGGTGCCATTGCGCTTGCCTCCTGTATGTAGTAGGCTCCTGCCTCATGGAGCGGATGCTTACCGGGTTGAGCGCTATTATCATAATAAAAGCCCCTTTCCTCCCATGCCACCTGTTCAAGCTCTCCAAAGGGTTGGATTTCCATAAAATTTTCTACTGAATTTTTCAGGGTGTTTACCCTCAAAGAGCTGTATTTTTCATCCTCATAACTATGCACGAAAGCAGGATATGCCTCTTTTAGCATATCCTGCATTCTACATTCAAAATCAATAGGTAACTTTATCATAATTGTAAACCTTTATTTTCCTCACAACCAAGTATTATGTTAAGACACTGGATTGCTGCACCTGACGCTCCTTTTCCCAAATTGTCAAAGCGTGTGCTCACAAGTATTCTGTCATCATTTCCCGTGACGTATATTTCTATTCCATCCCAGCCAGAGCATGTATTTCCAGCAAGAAATCCGTTATAATCAGCTTCCTTTCCAAAAGGCATTACCTTTATAAACTGTTCACCCTCATAATACTTTTCAAACATTTCATGTACACTAACGGGAGTCGGCTTGCCGTTTAGCATATCCGCATAAAACTGTAATGTTACCACCATTCCGCTGTAATAATCACATATTAAGGGCGAGAATAAGGGAGCTCTGCTAAGTCCCGTAATCTTCTGCATTTCCTTTAAATGCTTGTGGTTTTGGTTAAGGGCATATTCCCGTGGAGAATCAAGCTCCTTATCACGCTCAGAAGCCTCATATACTGCGATTGTCTTCTTTCCGGCTCCGCTGTAACCCGACATTGCAAATGCCGCCACCGGGTAATCCTTTGGAAGAATTCCCTGTGCAACCATAGGATAGGCAATTGTAATAAAGCCTGTGGCATAACATCCTGGAACTGCTATTCTCCTGCTGTTTCTGATTGCCTCCCTGTGTGCTGCGGAAAGCTCCGGATAACCGTAAGCCCACCCTTCTTCTGTCCTATGGGCTGTGGAGGTATCTATTATGATAGTATTCTCATTATCTACCATTACAACCGCTTCCTTTGCGGCTGCGTCAGGGAGACAGAGAAATGTAATGTCTGAAGCGTTTATATATTTCCTAATCTCGTCCGGGTCTTTTCTAAGCTCTGGTGAAATCTTCAATATTTCTATATCGTCCCTTCCCTCAAAACGCTCAAATATGCGAAGTCCTGTAGTGCCCTCGCTGCCGTCAATAAAAACCTTTTTCATGTATAATTTTCCACCTCATTAAATAATTTCTGAATATATGATAGAACCAAATTATTAAAATGTCAATTAAGGCTAACCTATTAATTCAAGTAAATCCTCCTTGCTCATCTGACCTATTGAGCCCATATCACCGCTTAGGATTTCGTCTGCAAGATTCTTTTTCTCCTCCTGCATTTTTACAATCTTTTCCTCAATTGAATTTTTCACAATAAGCTTATATACTGATACCGTCTTAGTCTGACCTATACGGTGTGCACGGTCTGTTGCCTGATTTTGAACTGCAACATTCCACCATGGGTCATAATGTATTACGATATCTGCACCTGTTAAATTCAGACCTGTTCCGCCTGCCTTTAGTGAAATAAGGAATACCGGAGTGTCATCCTGATTAAACTGGTTTACAAGCTCTATCCTCTTATCCTTTTTAGTCTCCCCTGTGATTTTATAGTATTCAATTTTTCTATCATCAAGCTCCCTCTCCAATATCGAAAGCATTGATGTAAACTGCGAAAACACAAGCATTTTGTGACCGCCCTCATGAGCACTTTCTATCAAGTCAAGACAAGCCTGGGTCTTTGCAGATTCTCCCTTGTAATCCTCAAACAGAAGTGACGGATTGCAGCAAATCTGACGAATTTTAGTAAGCTCGGCAAGAATTTTTATCTTATTTTTTTGGAAATCAGCTTCATCCTGGTTTTCAATCATATTTTTCATATTTACAACCTGTCCGTCATAAATTCTCTGCTGTTCTCCCTCTAGCTTTGCATAGCGTATTTCCTCTAATTTTGCAGGCAAGTCCTTTAATACATCACCCTTTAAACGCCTTAGAATAAATGGCGATACCATACGTTTTAATCTTGTAGTCGCATTCTCGTCTTTGTATTTTACAACCTGATTTTCAATTTCCCTTTTAAATGTATCATATTCATATAAATAACCCGGCATTAGATAATCAAATATACTCCAAAGCTCACTTAATCTATTCTCAATAGGCGTTCCAGTTAACGCAAAACGTTTACTTGAGTTAATCAGCTTAACCGCCTTGGAGGCTGCCGTGGTATGTGTTTTAATATATTGTGCCTCGTCTATCACCTCAAAATTGAAATTTATTCCCTCATACAAATCAATATCCCTCTTTAAAAGGTCGTATGATGTGATAAGCACGTCATGGTTTTCATATTCTTTTATAAGGCTTTGCCGCTCTGCCTGTGTTCCGGCTATAACAGAAGTATTTATATCCAGTGCAAAGCGTCTAAACTCCTCCTGCCAGTTATATACAAGGGAGGCAGGACAAATGACAATTGAACAGCCATTGTTACCTTCTAATTTGGAGGCTAAAAGAACCGATATCATCTGTAGTGTCTTTCCAAGTCCCATGTCATCGGCAAGTATTCCGCCAAATCCGTATGCGGCAATGGTCCTCATCCATTTATAGCCATGAATCTGATAATTTCTCATTACATCCTGAAGACTTTCAGGGACTTCAAAATCCGACTCGTCAACAGTTTTAAATTCCTTTATAAGCTTCTTAAAATTTTTATCCCTGTCAGCATAAAGATTTACCGTGTTTTCAAGCATCTTATCGAGATAAAGCGCTCTATATGAAGGAATTTTCATCTTTCCCCTTACGAAATCCTTTGGCGATATCCTAAGATTATCAAACATATCCTCTAATGAGACGATTGTCTCATCATCAAGATTTACAAAATCACCATTTTTGAGCCTGTGATATTTTTTCTTTTTCTTATAGCTGTTCAATATTGCCACAAGCTCCTCCCTTGACAGGTCATCCGAGGAAATATCAAGATTCATAATATCACTTTCGACAGACACTCCCACCTTAACTTTAAGCCTTGTTTTTAGTGTTAGTCGTTTAAAGCTGTCAGTGCTGTTAACTATTCCAAGAGCCATCAAACGGTCAATTCCGTTTTTGAGTACATAATAAATTGCGTCCTCATCATTTCCACAGTGAAGCATTGTCTTATCATCGCTTACCTTTGGGAAAATCTGCATCACTTCACCGACAACCCTTAATTCCTGTTCATAATCCCTAAAAACCGACTGGTTTTCATTGGTAATAAGCTCTTTAGTCTTTAATATTTCATCACCGTATCTAGCTTCAACTTCACAGGTAATATTTCCATTTTCCGCATCAAGATAAAAGAAAAACCGGGCTTCGGGAGGAAGATACTGCTCTATAACATCTGTATCAAGCTGTTTTATCTCAACTGCCTGGCTAAGCTCCGGAACAACCTTATAGAAAAATTCAGCAAGGTGATTTCGCCCTACTTTGAAGCTGATATTACCATCCCGTTCAACATCCGCCAATGGCTGTAAAAGCTCCATCTGTTCACTTGAAAAGCGATTAAGGTAATTACCCTTTATTTTATCCTCTGATATGTAATAGCCTGCCTTATTTCCTTCTATACAGGTTGGAAACCTCCCGCTTACAGTCACCCCTTGAAACTCCGTTCCAACAACGTTTTTCATCACTGTGAGATTACACTTCGGGCTTTTGTCACGAAGTATAATACTGGAATTTTTAATATCCAACTGTTTATCTTCGTATATGATTTTTCTGCCGTTATAAAGCTCAAAAAAATCATCAATCCTGTTTCCATAAAGCTCTATTGTATCCTTTACCTCATACGGAGTAACATAATTAGATATCCTGCGGTTTTCTTCAAAGCGTTCCACATCCCTTATAATCCTCTTTATAAAATCCAAGGCACCCTTAGCGTCATCTGCAACAGTGCTCACAGCAAAATTAAGCTCGTTTTTCGTTCCGAGCTTCATAATACCCCCACTCTCCACATCATCAATAAACATGGTTAGATTTTTAACCGCATACATTTTATCCGTTCCCACACGAAATCTTAATTTAAGCGTATCCCCAGCTTTTTCAAGCTTAGGCTCTAAATGGAATTTTTCAGCCGTTATCTCTCCCTCCGGCTGGGTATTTATCCGCTTCATGCGGTATCTACTCATAAATATCTCTGCACCCATGTCAGTACTGTCACCAACCGCATGGGTTTTCTGAAATTCCTCAAACAGTATTAGAAGCGCAACCTGATGGACGCATATCGGATTATCATTTCTATAGTAATAAAAAAAGTATGATGTCTGACATCCATTTACATCACAGCTTTTGGACAATATCTCATTATCATCCATCTCTATAATAATTGTTTTTTCAGTTCTCGAATTCTTCGGTTTATAGCAACCGACTAAGCTTACAAGCAATCCCTCTTCTGATGACATATATTCGACTTCAACATCACTAAGTAATACATCACCTCTTTTTACAAGTTCGACTGCTTTTTCATATTTTTTCCTATCAATTTCCTCTTGGGCTGTGATTTTATTAAGGTTGAAATATTGGTAAGTCTCCGGTCGTGGAAAAAAAATTGTTTTTTTCATTTTCTCCGATATCTGTTTTACAATATTGTCAATTCCGTATATTTCTTCTATTTTATATAAAGCTGCCGCCTGATGCTTACAATACGGTTCACACTGACAATCACACGTCATTTTTAGCCTTTTTTCATCTATAAAGTTAATATGAACCGTATGTGTGTAATTTTCCTGCACCTTCGCCTGATACGATTCATCAGTAATTTTTTGAATTCTCTTAACTTTTCCCTCATTAAAATTTTTTCTTCCCTCTGACAATGTTGTTGATGAAAACAGGCTTCTCCAAAGCATATTAACTTCTCCTCCGTAAGCTTACTTTTAACGTATGTTTAAAACAGGATAATTTTAAAAGTTTAGTAGAATTAGTATATCAAATTATAGAAAAGTTTACTAGTATCAAAT
>CAYTGS010000135.1:0-5492 GCA_964437435.1 uncultured Roseburia sp. | reverse complement strand
GTTTTCTGAAAAAATATGTACATTTATTGAATTATTGTGTTATGATATAAAATATATGTAAACAAATAATTAATAGTTACGTAAATAAAAAATACAATAATATCATAAATGGAGGTTTTTTGAAAATGAATTTTTTTAAAAATGCTAAAATTACCTTAAAACTTGGAGTTTCCATTATTATTCTTGCACTTTCGGCTATCAGTGCATCATCATTTGGCATATGGAAGCTGTATTCATTGCAGACTGCAAGCAGAGAGGTAATTGATAATGGAGTTACTAAGATTGCTTCAATTGGAAATGTTGCGACATCTTTTGAGAGTATACAGAAATTACTTTTTTCATATTATACCTGTCCGGATATAAGGGATAGTATTTCCGCGAATTTGGAAGAAAATATAGAGAAGTGCGATGCAAATATGAAGTCTTATCAGGATTATGAGCTTACCTCGGACGAGCAGGCACGGATAGATGAGTTTATTGAATCATATAATGATTATCTTGCTAATTCGGAGGAGCTTATTGCTGCCTGTGATTCGGGTGATGATGATGTTGCATTAGGACTTTTAAACGGATATATAGGACAAAACGGATACAATACGCAGCAGCTTTTGGAGAATATTCTTATATATGAACAGGGGCAGATAGAAAATTCATCACAGGCTCAACATAATGAGTTCGTACATTCCACAAAGGTTCTTTATGCTGTGGCAATTTTCAGCTTGGTAGCAGGTATTGTTATATTTATATTATGTGGAGTATATATTGCTGTACCTATTCAATTGGCAAGGGTTGAGCTTGAAAAAATCCTGGATACTGTAAATGAAGGTAAGGGTGACTTATCACTGCGCCTTACTAAGCGTGGTAATGACGATATAGGAAAATTTGTGGACGGCATTAACCTTTTTATAGAGACCTTGGAAGGAATTATGGGAAAGATGACAACCAATGCGTCAGTATTGGACGAGGTTGCATCCGATATTGCAGTACATATGAAGGAGTCAACCAATAGTGCTAATAATATATCGGGTGTTATGGAAGAAATGTCAGCTTCAATGGAGGAATTATCGGCTTCCGTTTCAACTGTAAACAATGGTGTTGGAATTATTCGGACTGATGTGAACGAAATCAGTCAGTCAGCAGATTCAATACATGACTACGCTGTGGAAATGAAAGAAAGGGCTACAACCTTAGAGTCAAATGCAATGAAAAACCGTACAGAGACAAGTCGCATGATTGAGGAGATAGAGGATGCGTTAAGGGTTGCAATAGATGACAGCAGGAGTGTTGAAAAGATACAGTCGCTTACGGCTCAGATTTTAAGTATATCAAGCCAGACGAACCTGTTGGCACTTAATGCGTCAATAGAGGCGGCAAGGGCTGGCGAGGCAGGAAAGGGATTTGCAGTTGTTGCTGATGAAATCAGGGAGCTTGCGGATTCCAGTCGGGAGACAGCGAACAATATACAGGAAATAAACCAGCTTATTACAAATTCCGTAAACTCACTTATCAAGAATGCAAACGGTATGGTAGAGTATATTGATGAGCGTGTGCTCAAGGATTATGAAAATTTTGTATCCACCGGAAAACAGTACAGTGATGACGCATTATATATTGACGATATAATGGGAAAATTCCAAAACAATACAACTGAGTTAAACAGCAGCATTGAGAGAATGGTCGGAAGTATGGAGCAGATTAATTCTTCGGTAGAGGAGAGTACAAACGGAGTAAACGTAACTGCACATGAGACGGCAGAGCTTGTTGCAATATTTGACAGTATAAGCCAACGTGCCGAGGACAATAGGGAGATAGCAGTGTCTCTAAACAAGCTTACAGAGGAATTTATAGTAAAATGAAAGTAAAATGTAGAGAGTGCCGTAAAAGGCACTTTTTGCATTTAAATCAGTGAAAGATGAATATAACAATGTGGAATATCACATTGAAGACAAAATTTTGGTGTGATAACATAAATATATGTAAGTTTTGGCAACTGTTTAGATAAATGAGGGAATTGAATAGTTGCTTTATGTTAAGGTTTTAGGAGGATAAAAAAATGGTTGAGAAAAGAGTAATAGGACGTGTGGAGTATACTGCAAGGGGAGTAATTGTAATATGCGATACACAGGAAAAAATATATGTTGACGTTAAAAATGTAAGCCCGCTTGGTATGGGTATATATATGTCAACTGACAGACCTGATTTGGTTGGAAAGGATATTATAATAGTTGCCGAAACACTTATTATGTATGCCGTTGTCAATCGTCAGGAAAAGATAAGTGACGGTGTATATGCTGTGGGAATAGAAGCCAAGAAGTTTACAGAGGATGTATTGGAGTATCTGTTTGAGCACATAAGTATTAAGGAATAATTTGTGAAAATTATAAAGATTTTTTATGTAAGCGCTTTCATTTTAAGGAAAAAAGTAGTAGACTGTTATTATTATAAGAAGTTCTACTACTTTTTTGTTTTAGGAGGATAAAAAATGAACATTTTAGTTATTAACTGCGGAAGCTCATCACTTAAGTATCAGCTTATCAACAGTGATTCAGAGGAAGTACTTGCAAAGGGACTTTGCGAGCGTATCGGTATCGACGGAAGCTTACTCACACATACACCAGCCGGAAAAGATAAGGTTAAAATCGAGACACCTATGCCTAACCATACGGTAGCTGTTAAGCTTGTCATTGACGCTCTTACGGACGCTAACCATGGCGTAATTAAATCTCTTGATGAGATTAACGCAGTCGGACACCGTGTAGTGCATGGCGGAGAGAAATTTGCAACATCAGTTATCATTAATGACGAGGTTATGAAAGCCATTGAGGAATGTAACGACCTTGCACCGCTCCACAATCCGGCAAACCTTATCGGTATCAATTCATGTAAGGAAATAATGCCAAATGTACCTATGGTGGCAGTTTTTGATACAGCATTCCATCAGACAATGCCTGAGAAAGCTTATCTTTACGGACTTCCATACGAGTACTATGAGAAATACAAGGTTCGCCGTTACGGCTTCCATGGTACAAGCCATGATTATGTATCGGCAAGGACAGCCGAAATCCTTGGAAAGAAAAGAGAGGATTTGAAGATTATCGTTTGCCATTTGGGAAACGGAGGTTCAGTTTCAGCAGTTGACCATGGAAAATGTGTAGATACATCAATGGGACTTACACCGCTTGAGGGAATTATCATGGGAACACGTTCCGGTGATATCGACCCGGCTATATGTGATTTTATATGCCAAAAAGAAAATCTTACCCCGGCGGAGATGAATAATGTGCTTAACAAGAAATCAGGTGTACTCGGTATGTCAAAGGTTTCTTCAGATTTCAGAGATATTGAGGCGGCAGCAGATAAGGGAAATAAGCTTGCACAGGTTACACTTGACGCATTCTACTACAGAGTGGCTAAGTATATAGGTGCTTATACGGCAGCAATGAACGGTGTTGACGCTATCGCTTTCACAGCAGGCGTAGGCGAGAATAATATTTCAGGACGTATCGAGATTGCTAAGTATCTTGGATATCTTGGAACAGAAATTGATGAGGCTAAAAACAACGTGAGAGGCGAAGAAAGGGTTATTTCCAAGGACGGAAGCAAGGTTGCACTCCTTTGTGTACCTACTAATGAAGAACTTGCAATAGCAAGACAGACACTTGCTCTTGTAAAATAGTAAGATTTCATATAAAATAAGGAGTATAAGAACGACAGGAGGTGCTGTTATGCGTATAGTTGAAAAAATACTGTGCGGATTTGGTGGCTTGGTGGCGATTATACTCCTTTTTATTGCGCTTTGCCATTTTAATCCTAGTATTGCGTTGGCACTCGGAAACACATTAAATAATAAATCCGGTGAAACTACAACGGGCAATACCACAGCAAATGACGCTACGGTAAATAATAATACGGTAGTAAACAATACAAAAGATAATAGTAACTTATGGATAAATACGACGGTGACTATTGGTGAATTGGCAATGGCTTCCGCTGACGATGACGAGGGGCTTAATATACCGTCGAATGTTGCAGGGCTTACGGGATATACGCCTGTAATTGCCACTGGAACAGAGATTACAGACAGTAAGGCTGAAGAAATTGCAAAGACTGTTTCCAAGGGAAATACAGGAGATAGTCTTACATTTGATGAGAATATTTATCCGTATTATGGAATTATAGATGATACCCAAAAGGCGCTTTACCGACAGATTTATGCTAATGCAAATGATGAGCTTAAGCATTTCAGTCCGGTGCAGGATGCAACGACAACGGATTTGAATAATGCGTTCACGGCGGTTGTAAATGACCATCCGGAGCTTTTCTGGGTAGATACGGCATATAAATACAAGTATACTCCAAAGGGAAATGTGGCTGATATTACCCTCGTATTTAATGCTGCCGCTGATGACCTTGTAAGCTCAAAGGACAAGTTCAATGCTGCGGCAAAGCTCATAACAGATGAGACATACGGACATTATACTGATTATGAAAAGGAGCGTATCTGTCATGATGAGCTTATATCAAAGGTTAAGTATGATGCAAATGCACCGATGAACCAGAGCGCATACAGTGCGCTTGTCTATGGTAGGACAGTGTGTGCAGGGTATGCAAGGGCTTTTCAGTATGTACTGCAACAGTTAGATATTCCATGTTATTACGTGACAGGATATGCGGGACAAAACCATGCCTGGAATATTGTAAAGCTTGATGACGGATATTATAACGTGGATAGCACATGGGATGACACAAATCCGGAGACATACGATTACTTTAATTGTTCAGATGCGGATTTTTCTGGAAATCATGTGAGAAAGGGACTTTCAATTTATTTACCATCATGTAATGGAAACAGATACAGCGGTCTGGAGGTAAATCCGGTTGAGGTTGTATCTGCGCCATCAAGTACTACAACCACCACCACAACTACTCCGTCAACAACTGTACAGCCATCATCAACAACCACTACAACGACGACAACCACCACCACGACAACAACACAGACTACAGGAAACAGTTATATTACTGTCTTGACCGTAAGGGGTGATGGTGACGGTAATTATATAGGTAATTTGGGCGATTACTTTAATGAATGTTTCGGAGCGATGATAAATAATGACAATTCAAATATAAGCTTTGATTTGGTCGTAAAGGATAAGGACCTATGGGATGAAATATATGATGCATATGACGATGGTGAATGTCAGGAAGGCTATATAGACCGATATTTGGTTGAAAAGCATAAAAATTCCTGCCGCATGACGGTCGAAGCAATTCCCCAAAGTGATGGAAGCTACAAGTTAAGCCACAGGGCGGTGATAAACTAAATAAATTATTAATGTTTTAGTTATAAAATTACACAACTAACCAATGAAATTTCAAAAGAAATTGTTCATTTTTGCCCACTTGATTTTGTGTGAAAAAAAGTGTTAAAATCTCTTTTGTTGAAAAAAGAATATATATTTAAGAGAACACATGATGACACAAGTAGTGCA
>CAYTGS010000134.1:0-5500 GCA_964437435.1 uncultured Roseburia sp. | reverse complement strand
AAATATGCCGAGGCTATTATGAAAAAATTTATCTATGTGTAATGAAAAACATTATACGCATTCATTTGCTATGTTTAAATATTACTACCTAAATATGAATAAATTATGAACATAATGTTATATTATTGTAAATATGTATATCAACGGAACAAAAAGATATCAAAAAATATGCAATCTATACAATATGTTTGTCAGAACGTTTAAAATGTCTTGTGGATATATCGAAAAAATGATAAAATCAGACATGTATAGTCATAAAATTAGCAATATACTATGAAAGGTGCGGTTAATGTGATGGATAATTTCATGGATAAACTGGCACAGAAATTCAGTGCGCAGGAAATCATCAAGGCAAATTCGGAGGCGGAGGCTGAGGAAATGAAAAAATTAAAGCTTCAGGTATCGGAATATGAGAAAATTCTTCAGGAGATGAGAAAGCTTAATTACAAAAATACGGAGCTTTCTGAGAAACTTAATTTGGAAATTGGTGAGAATGCTGAAAAGATTGAGAGTATGAGGGAGGATGAACATAAGCTCCTTAATATGCTTAGGGATATCACTGATGAACAGACTAGAAACAGGGAGGCTGCCTTGGAGCAGAAAGAGGAAGAACGCTTGGAGCGTGAACGTGCTTATGAGGTAAAGCAGCAGACTGATACAGCGGAGCTTGTGGAGCTGATTGAGAGTAAGTTCCAAAACAGTGATGATTTTGTTCACAAGGAAAATGTAAAGGTTTACAGAAATGTTCAGGCTGTTGTCACTGATGAATTGAAAAAATATTCCGATATGCTTCAGGAACAGCAAAGCGAGCTGAAAAAGAAAACAAATACGGCAATATGCATAGGCATTGTTGCGACGGTAGCATCAATATGTAACCTTGTTGTCTGGGCGGCGGTTATTTTGATTACATCTGGGATTTTCTGATAGGAGTAGTATATGGGAAAAATTTCATTTAAGCCCGGCAATATGCTTTACCCTCTGCCGGTGGTAATGGTAAGCGTGGCTGATGAACAGGGAAAGGCTAATATTCTGACGGTTGCGTGGGCAGGAACAGTTTGTACAAACCCGCCGATGGTCAGTATTTCGGTGCGTCCGGAGAGGTATTCGCATCATATTATAGAGGCAACAGGAGAGTTTGTAATAAACCTGACGACTAAAGAGCTGGCATATGCAACCGATTACTGCGGGGTCAGAAGTGGAAAGGACGTGGATAAGTGGAAAGAAATGAAGCTTGCGCCTATAGCTTCCGAGGCTGTAAAGGCACCGGGTATAGCCCAAAGTCCTGTAAATATAGAGTGTAAGGTAAAAAATATTAACCGACTAGGCTCACATGATATGTTTGTCGCCGAGGTGGTTGCCGTCAGGGTTGATGACAGGTATATGGATGAGAAGGGTGCGTTTCAGTTGTCTAATGCCGAACCGATAGTATACAGCCATGGTGAATATTATTCCATGGGAGAAAAAATCGGAAGGTTTGGTTATAGTATTCAAAAAAAGTCTTGACGATTAGGACTAAAAAAGATAAAGTAATATTAATTGAATTGATTGGAATAATTGCCACGAAGATGTAGCATCAGATTTCCTATTGGGAAGTCTGGTGCTTTTTGCATTTATGTAGAGGGGGATTACAATGAGCCAGTTAGATAAAAACATTGCAATAAACTTAAAAAGAATTAGAAAATCCAAAAATATGAGCCTTGATATGTTGTCTGAAAAAACAGGTGTGAGTAAAAGTATGTTAGGGCAGATAGAAAGAGGAGAGTCAAATCCCACTGTTGCCACAATTGCCAAAATTGTTGACGGAATGAGGGTTTCCTTTGAGGAGCTTATATATCCTAAGACGGAATCAATAATGATAATAGATAATGAAAAACTTCCCATATATAAAGCGGAGGAGGGTGCATATCAGGTAAGGACGATTTTTCCCTATGACAGACATAGGAATTTTGAGGTGTATAGTCTTAGGATAGAGCCTGGCGAAGGGTGTGGAAGCTTTTCCGGTGATGAAAACGGATTAGTTTATATCATGGTATTACAGGGTGTCCTTACTCTGTCAACTAATGAGGGAACATATGAGGTTGCAGCCAACCATGCGGTAAAATTAGATGCGACAAACTGTAACGGTTATTATAACAGAGATGTGCAGGTCTTGACTTTGAATATATTTGTGTCATATGACATGACATGAAATTAATTCGGAATTACTTTACAATATCACAAAAGACTGATAAAATGTGATTGTTCGTGGGCTTTTTCCCATGATAATCACATTTTATTGATTAGGGGTAATTTACATACATGATTCGGAAAAACCATTACATAAAAAAATTCAGACTGTGCTTTATTGAGGCGGCAGCCATAACAATACTTGCGTGTGCGCTTTTATTCCCGACAATTGAATTTATCAGACATACAGGAGATAATTATTTTGTTATAAAGTTAAATGGAGTAGAGGTTGGGACCTTGGGCTCAATAGATAATATTGATGAAATCCTCACGGAGGCAAGACGTGAGGCAGTGTCGGAGATTGGCACTGATGAACTTGTATTTATGGATGTCAATTTGGAAACTGAGGGTAGCGAGAAAGTTTTTGCGTCCGTGGATAATAGCGGAAGTGTTATAAAAAACATGGTGAATGTCATGAAGGAGTCGGCTATTGAGACGCTTCACCGTTCATATACAGTGAAAATAAATGAAGTTTCAGTAAATCTTGGCTCATATAACGAGGTGCATGACTTCCTCTCAAAGTCAATTGCACAATATGACCCGGATGAAAAATATCAGGTTTCATTAGAACTTGACACCCAAAGGGAAATTAACGTGCTTGAGGCTGTTATTATGCCTAGGGAGGATGATACAGAGGAAGAAGAAGCCCTTAGAGATACAGCCGGAATGGAAACGGAGCTTGTACAGATTTTTGATAGTATTGAGCCAATAAGGGAAAAGCAGTTTGAGGACTATGATGAGGGACTTGTAGGAATTGAATATGCTGAAAAGATAGAGGTTGTCGAATCATATCTGTTGGAAGATGAGCTAATGGATGTTGACGAGGCTGTAAACCTTGTCACAAAGGAGCAGGAGACACAGGTAATTTATAAGGTTGTATCGGGAGATACACTGTCTCAGATAGCCCTTAGCAACAATATTCCAATGGACGAGCTTATAGCGATAAATGATGCCTTGGAGGATGAGAATACGGTAATTCATGTTGACCAGGAGCTTATAATTACAGTTCCCGAACCGGAGCTTTCTATAGTATGGAAAGAAGAAAAGGTATATACTGAGGATTATGAGGCAGAGGTTCAATATGTGGATAATGATGAATGGTATACGACCAAGAAAGTGACAATTCAGGAGCCTTCTGCCGGAAGACGTAAGGTTGCTGCGGTCATAGAGTACAAAAACGGCCAGGAAGTAAGCAGGGAAATCATAAAAGAGGAAATATATGCGGAGGCGGTTCCAAAGATAGTTGAGAGAGGAACAATCATACCTCCTACATACATCAAGCCTATTTCAGGTGGACGTTTAAGCTCTGGATTTGGAGCTAGAAGCGCACCGACAGCGGGAGCTTCAACATACCACAAGGGAGTTGACTGGGCTACGGCGATAGGTACCACAGTATATGCCTCAAATGCCGGAACGGTTGCATATGCAGGCTGGGCAAGCGGTTACGGATATGCGGTTTATATTAACCATGCCGACGGAAGACAGACAAGGTACGGTCATTTAAGCAAGGTGCTTGTAAAGACTGGTCAGACTGTATCCCAGGGAGAGAGGATTGCATTGAGTGGCAATACCGGACGAAGCACAGGACCGCATGTGCATTTTGAAATCCGTATTAACGGAACAGCGGTAAATCCCCTTAAGTACCTTAACTAAGAGCTTTCTTGTCTAAAATTGACAAAAAAATACCTTTATAAAGTGATTTAACAATAAGTATGTCGGTTTACAAATCATAAAAACAGGTATATAATTGTAAAGATAGGATAATTTCAGATAGATAGAAACTGGAAACAGTTGTTTATATAGTAATAGTAGAATATTATGAGGTGGACGATGGAACAGTACGCAATTAAGGGAGGAATTCCCCTTGTTGGTGAAGTTGAAATCGGTGGTGCGAAAAACGCAGCATTAGGAGTGCTTGCAGCGGCAATTATGACTGATGAAATGACGGTTGTGGATAATCTGCCGGATGTGAGGGATATAAATGTGCTTCTTCAGGCAATGGAGAGCATAGGTGTGATAGTATATAGGACGGACAGACATACAGTTAGAATTAATGCTTCAATGGTATCGGGGCTTGTCATTGAGGATGATTATATTAAAAAAATAAGGGCATCATATTACCTTTTGGGTGCGTTGCTTGGAAAGTACAAGCATGCAGAGGTTGCACTCCCAGGCGGATGTAATATCGGAAGCCGCAAGATTGACCTTCATATAAAGGGCTTTAAGGCACTTGGGGCAGATGTGAAGATTGAACATGGTCTTATTATTGCTGACGCAAAAGAGTTAAAGGGAGCGCATATTTATCTTGATACGGTTTCAGTTGGAGCGACTATCAACATTATGCTTGCGGCATCCCTTGCAGAGGGGAAAACCGTAATAGAAAATTCGGCAAAGGAGCCACACGTTGTTGATGTTGCAAACTTCCTCAACTCAATGGGTGCAAACATTAAGGGCGCAGGTACCGATGTTATAAGGATTTCGGGTGTGAAAAAGCTTCACGGCTCTGAATATTCAATAATTCCAGACCAGATAGAAGCCGGAACGTTCATGATGGCGGCAGCTATTACAATGGGTGATGTGACGGTTAAAAACGTTATACCAAAACATTTAGAGTCAACAAGTGCAAAGCTTATAGAAATGGGATGTCAGGTTGAGGAATCTGATGATGCTGTTAGGGTGGTTGCCTCAAAGCGTCTCGGAAATACCCATGTTAAGACATTGCCTTATCCTGGGTTCCCGACGGATATGCAGCCCCAGATAGCAGTGTCATTGGCACTTGCAAATGGAACAAGTATTGTAACGGAGAGTATATTTGATAACCGCTTTAAATATGTTGACGAGCTTGCAAAGATGGGTTCAAATATTAAGGTAGAGGGAAATACGGCAATAATAGAAGGTGTGGAAAAATTTACCAGCGCAAACCTTACGGCACCTGACCTTAGAGCGGGTGCGGCACTTGTGCTTGCATGTCTTAAGGCTGACGGTTTTAGTACAGTTGATGATATTAAATACATTGAGCGTGGATATGAGGATTTCCATGTAAAGCTCCAAAGTCTGGGGGCGATGATAGATAAGGTGGAATCTGACAGGGAGCTTACAAAATTTAAGCTCAAGGTGGGATAGCTAAAGATTTTCTTATGTAAGCTAAAAAATTTCTATTGACAATATATGCATAGTAGTATACTATGACTATGATATGACAATTCAATATTGTAAAACTGAATTAATCTCTTATTCAGAGTAGTGGAGATACAAAGGATCTGTGAAGCTACGG
>CAYTGS010000133.1:0-5596 GCA_964437435.1 uncultured Roseburia sp. | reverse complement strand
ACACCTTTCGTTGAAAACCTTGTCTAAAATGCCAATAAGCTCATCCTCTTTGGACTTTGCGATAACGCTGTCCTCAAGAACAAGCTCCATAATGCCGTCCTCTGGAAAATTAAAATCCGCCTGGCAAAATACCGTATAAACCATATGCTCACAGTTTTTTAGCTCTAATAATATGCTTTCCTTATACACGTCCATAAGCTTCTTTGGAGTATACTGCTCTGACAATGTAAACTTCTCATATATCTTTATGATAATATTGTCATTTGGAAAAAACTGCTTTTTAATCTCATTTTCCACACTGTATACAATTTCTTTCTCTATAAGTCTCTCACTTCTGATGTAAATTCTAAGAAAATCCTTACGCTTTGTGGCAGTTATTTTCTCCACCACCACCTGCTCGAAAAAATCCTTATGTACGCCCTCAAGCTTGAGATTTGGAAATGCCTCGAAAAAATTTTTCTCCATATTTAACCCCAATTATCCAACTCGTACTTAAGAGTGGCTAAAAGCTCGCCCTCCGGTACTTTTTTGACGATTTCGCCTTTCTTAATAAGAAGACCTTCGCCAACTCCTCCTGCAATTCCTATGTCTGCTTCCTTTGCCTCTCCCGGTCCGTTTACGGCACATCCCATAACGGCAACCTTTATATTCAGGTCATAGCCTGACACAAGAGTCTCTACCTTGTTTGCAAGTCCGATTAAATCAATATTTGTACGTCCACATGTTGGGCAGGATACAACCTCTATACCGCCCTTTCTAAGCCCCAAAGTCCTCAAAATAAGCTTTGCCGACTTAATTTCCTCGACTGGGTCGCCTGTAAGCGATACCCTTATTGTATCACCTATTCCCTGATTTAAGATAATTCCAAGTCCCACTGCCGATTTAATATTTCCACTGGTTACTGTTCCTGACTCAGTAATTCCAACGTGCAATGGATATACGGTCTTATCAGCCAAAAGCTCATGTGCCTTTACACACATCATTACATCAGAGGACTTTATGCTTATGACCATGTTATCATAGCCCAAATCCTCTATAATATGAACCTTGTCAAGTGCGCTTTCCACAATTCCCTCGGCAGTTACACCGTGATATTTTTCAACCAGTTCCTTCTCCAACGAACCACTGTTTACCCCCACTCTTATTGGGATATTCCTCTCTTTTGCTGCCTTAACCACTTCCGCCACCTTATCACGGCTTCCTATATTTCCTGGATTTATCCTTATCTTGTCAGCACCATTTTCAATTGCGGCGATTGCCATTTTATAATCAAAATGAATGTCAGCCACTAGAGGAATTGAAATCTCCTTCTTAATCCACGCTATCGCACGGGCAGCCTCCATATCAGGTACTGTACATCTTATAATGTCACAACCGGCAGCCTCCAGACGCTTAATCTGGTTTATTGTAGCAACAACGTCCTGAGTCTTTGTATTAGTCATAGACTGAATCATAATGGGATTTCCGCCGCCGATAACCTTATTTCCTATATGAACAACCTTTGTATTATCCCTGTACATCCTACATCTCCTATCTCAAATTTATAAGGCAGATTTGACCCACCCTGTGAACATGGTCCGCAAGGACTAGGCAAATATTTTAGCTATATCATTATAAAGCACAAATACCATTAGTATCATAAGCGCAACAAAACCAATAAAATGAACAATTCCTTCCTTTTCGGGTGGAACAGGTTTTCCCCTCACCACTTCGATAAACATAAACAGTAGCCTTCCACCGTCAAGTGCCGGAAGCGGCAGTAAATTCATAACGCCTAGGTTAACGCTGAGCAACACTGCAAAATTAATCATTGTAAGCACAACTGTAGGTATTCCATAAGGCTTTGCAACCTCTATCGTCTCGTCAATAGTAACTGCAATTCCCACAGGTCCCGATAAATCATCAGCCGACAGCCTTCCCTGTACAAGCATAAGAAGGCTCTTTACAGTAGTCTTGAGCCAATACCTAACCTCATAAACGCTGTACTTTATAAGGTCCAAGCCCTTACATTCTATAGTCTCACCGATTGTAAAGCCGATATAATACCTGTTATCCTCCTCGCTGAATTTAGGAGTAACAGTTGTCTTATATTTCTGACCATCCCTCTTATACTCTATCTCAATTGGTTTTCCCGTACTAACTGCCGAGATAAAAGTCACTTCCCCCTGCAAATATATCCTCTCACCGTTCATTTTAGTGATGATATCACCCTCCTGCAATCCTGCCTCTATAGCCGGATAACCCTCTGTAAGCGAATTTACAGTAGGAATTATTTCTCCAGAAAAGCCTACAACTATCAGTGAAAGCAAAAATGCAAGTATAATATTGAAAAACGGTCCCGCAAAAACCGTGGCAATTCTCGCCCAAACATTTGCGTCATTAAAAGCACCCTCTGGCTTTTCCTTCGGAGTACCATTTTCATCTTTATTTTTGTCATCCGAATATATGCCGTCCTCCCCCTCAAACATACAGGCACCGCCTATTGGAAGAAGCTTCAATACATATTTCGTTTCACCCTTTGTAAATTTTATAATATCAGGTCCCATACCAACCGAGAACTGCAATACCTTTATTCCGTTAAGCTTTGCAATAATAAAATGTCCCAGCTCATGTGAAATTACAACTACACTGAATATAAGGACAAATACGATTATTGTAACAATCATTACTTAATATCTAACCTCCATTTTTATTTGATAAGCTATGAAATTTTACGGCTGATAAGCTCATACGTCTCGCTCTCTGTTGCAAGGATTTCATCAACTGTAGGATTTAATATCTTCTTATGGGCATCCATGCACATTTCTATTGTTTCCGGAATTTCCAAAAACCTAATCTTCCTGTTAAGAAAAAGTGCAACTGCCTTCTCATTTGCCGCATTAAATACCGTAGGCATACTTCCACCCTCCGAAGCGGCACGCATGGCAAGCTTTAAGCCCGTGAACGTTTCCATATCAGGCTTTTCAAAGGTAATGCTTCCAAGCTCATAGAAATCCACCCTTTTTCCATTCATAGGTCGCCTGTCAGGATAAAACAGCGCATACTGTATAGGAAGCTTCATATCGGGAGCACCGAGCTGCGCCATTATACCGCCGTCCACATACTCTACCATTGAGTGTATTATACTCTGTGGATGTACCACAACCTGTATTCTGTCTAAATCCACGTCAAACAGCCACTTAGCCTCCATAACCTCAAGACCTTTATTTACGAGTGTTGCCGAATCTATGGTAATCTTATGTCCCATTGACCAATTAGGATGCTTTAAGGCATCCTCTAACTGAACATTCTCAAGCTCTGCCCTTGTCCGTCCACGGAAAGGACCTCCCGATGCAGTGATTATAAGCTTGCTTATGCGGTTTCTATTTTCGCCCTGCATTGACTGGAATATAGCACTGTGTTCACTGTCAACAGGAAGAATTGACACACCCTTTTCTTTTGCAAGCGGAATTATTATGTGACCTGCCGTAACAAGTGTTTCCTTGTTGGCAAGGGCTATATCCTTGTGCTTATTGATAGCGGCTATTGTAGGTCTTATTCCTATCATGCCCACAATTGCAGTTACTAAAACCTCCGATTCCTCCATTTCGGCAATTCGTAAAAGTCCCTCCATTCCGGGAACTATTTCCACGTCCATGTCGGAAAGCCTTACCTTTAATTCATTACATGCCGCTTCGTTTTGGAGTGAAACGACCAAAGGCTTGAACTCCCTTACCTGTTTTTCAAATAAATTAATATTTGAACCAGCCGCAAGTCCTACAACCTGTAAATCAGAATTTTCACGCACTATTTCAAGAGTCTGGGTACCTATAGAGCCGGTAGAGCCAAGTATAGCTATCTTTTTCACAACAAAACTTCCTTTCCTATCAGTATATATAACTGTACAGTTACTAGTATATTCTTATTTCATTAGTAATATAATCATAAAATACGTTATTGGTGCCGTAAATATAACACTATCAAAACGGTCCATTATTCCGCCATGTCCGGGAATAAGCTTTCCGTAATCTTTTATATCATGATTTCTCTTGATTGCTGATGCCGCCAAATCCCCAACCTGTGATATAACAGAGCCAACACCTCCCACTATCGCAAGTATAATATTAAAATCATTAAGCCCAAGTGCATTGTCAAGATATGCGCCAAATATAGCTCCAACAATTGCAGCACCCAATATTCCGCCAACAGAACCTTCTATTGATTTCTTCGGGCTAAGCACCGGTGCCAGCTTATGCTTTCCTATCATTACGCCCACAACATATGCACAGGTATCGGAAATCCATGAGCTAATAAAAATCATCCATACAAGGTATATCCCATTTTCAAGCTGCCTTGTAAGAAATATAAATGACAGCATTACAGGACAATACACAAATGAAAAATATGTATTCATCACCTGATTAGCATTGAATTTCGGAAATCCAAATACATACACAAACATAACCGCTATCAAAGCCATTATGATAATCATTGCCATGTATGTAGTGTCCTGTGTCAGATAAGTTATGACATAATATATTACAATAAGCACCACACCCATTATCTCAAGTGCATTTATTTTCTGCGAAACTGTATTTCCATTTCTTTCCCTAACCTTACATGCCTTTGTAAGCTCGAAAAAACCTATTACTGATATTACAAATAACACTCCTGCAAGAATTATTCCTCCAGGAAGAATTGAGGCAAGCGCACATATAACGATTATTACTGAGCTTATTGTCCTCTCCTTACTGATTTTCCCCAAAATGCCTGCCGACATACCTACTATTCCTCCTTAACAAGTCCATATCGTCTGTCTCTGTTATTATATGCCTCAACAGCCTTTGCCAATTCATTCTTGTCAAAATCAGGCCATGGTACCGATGTGAAATACAGCTCGGAATACGCAATCTGCCATAAAAGGAAATTTGATATTCGCTGTTCCCCCGAAGTCCTAATCATCAAATCAGGTGCCGGAAGCCCTGCAGTATCAAGCTCATTTTCTATAGTATCTTCATTTATATTTTCAGGCTTAATCTCTCCATTAGCCACCTTTTTTGCAAGATTTGTGATACCACGTCTAAGCTCGTCACGTCCACCATAATTAATGGCTATTTGAAAATGAAGTCCGGTATTATTTTTTGTCTCGTTTTCCAGTTTTTCTATGCTTTCCCTTAAATCATCTGCAAGCCCTGTCTTATCTCCGATAACCCTTACGCACATATTGTTTTTCATTGCACGCTTAATGCTGTTTTTCATATAGTTTCTAAGCAGGTTCATAAGCGTCTCCACCTCGCTGTCAGGTCTGTTCCAATTCTCGGTGGAGAAAGCATATACAGTCAGATAATTAATTCCCATATTATAGGCATCCTCGCATATCTGCTCCACTGTTTTAGCCCCCTGCACATGTCCCGCTGTACGTGGAAGCCCCTTAGCCTTTGCCCATCTTCCATTTCCGTCAAGAATTATTGCCACATGATTCGGTACGTTCATATAAATCCTCCATATTTTATATTTTCCGATAATGAATACGAGTAGGCACAAGTCCTACTCGCTTTTTAAATCTTATACTGTAAGGATTTCCTTAGACTTATCTTCAATTGCCTTGTCTACATCC
>CAYTGS010000132.1:0-5678 GCA_964437435.1 uncultured Roseburia sp. | reverse complement strand
ATTTTAATGGAGGTTCAAAAACTATGAACAACGGAACAGTCAAATGGTTTAATGCCCAGAAGGGCTATGGTTTCATTACTAATGAAAGTACAGGAGAGGACGTATTTGTACATTTCTCAGCTATAGTAGCAGAGGGATACAAGACACTCGAAGAAGGTCAGAAAGTAAACTTTGACATCGAGCAGGATCCTAAGAACAGTTCTAAGCTTAGAGCTGCCAATGTTACACTTGCATAATGGAGTAACAAGTAAGATTTATTTTTTATGACTTAGAGTACGTCATTCCGTCCATTACATATATTTGTTTAATTGTTTAAGAAGGATGCGTTCTGAAAAGTAAAATAGAATCTTAAAAGGAGCTGTGCACTAATCGTTTAGTGGGACAGCTCCTTTTTCGTATACAAGCTATATGGAATTAAAAAAGCTTATCAATTCTTTCCATTGCTTCAATCGTATTTTCTCTGTTTCCAAAAGAGGTTAAGCGGAAATATTTTTGACCGTTTTTACCAAATCCGGCGCCTGGAGTGCCTACAACCTGGGCATTATTCAATAGATAGTCAAAAAATTCCCATGAATCCATGCTGTTAGGACATTCAAACCAAATATATGGGGAATTTATACCGCCAAAATAGCGTATTCCTTTTTGGTCAAGTCCCTTTGCAATGATTCTTGCGTTTTCCTGATAATATTTAATGTTTTCCTTGCATTGAGCCATTCCTTCTTCGGAGAATACTGTGGCTGCACCTTTTTGAACAATATATGAGACACCGTTGAATTTTGTTGTCTGACGGCGATTCCACATTGCATTAAGGGACATTTCGGCTCCTGTTGAAGCTTGGAATTTTAAGTCCTTTGGTACAATTGTGTATCCACATCTTGTTCCGGTAAAGCCTGCTGTTTTTGAAAGTGAGCAAAATTCTATGGCACATTTTTTGGCACCCTCTATGGCAAAAATGCTTCGGGGAAGGCTTTCGTCAGTGATAAAACATTCATATGCGGAATCATAAAGAATGATTGCGTTGTTAGCAAGTGCGTAATTTACCCATTCTCGAAGCTGTTCTTTGTTATATGCGGCACCGGTAGGATTATTAGGTGAACATATGTAGATAATATCAGCGTGAAGGCTGTGGTCAGGCATCGGAAGAAAATTGTTTTCAGCATTAGCGTCAATATAAGTAATATTTCTTCCATTCATGATATTTGTATCTACATATACAGGGTATACAGGGTCAGGTATCAGAATTACATTATCCTTGTCAAAAAGGTCGGTAATGTTTCCCGTATCACTTTTGGCTCCGTCGGATACAAAGACTTCATCCGCAGCAATTGAGACATTATTTCTTGCATAATAGTCAACAATTGCATTCCTTAAAAAGTCATAGCCCTGCTCCGGTCCATATCCCTTAAAGGTTTCGGCACTTCCCAAAGCGTCAACGCCTTCATGCAGACTTGCTATGACCTCTGAACCAATAGGGAGTGTGACATCACCTATTCCGAGGCGTATAACCTTTTTGTCTGGATTGGCAGATGTATATGCGTTTACTCTGTGGGCAATTTCTGAGAAAAGATAGCTTTCTTTCAAATTAAGATAGTTTTCATTTAATTTTGGCATACAAATACCTCCTAAGATAACTAGTTGTTCTTAATAGGAACACTAAAATAATCATAACTGTATTGTATATATTTGTCAATTGCAACCTGAAATATTGAAAAAAATTATTGATTGTGTTAAGTTTAATCAGGAATGTATAAATTTAAGGAAGGTAAATTGATGGATAAAAATAATGAAAGAGAGCTTTTGCCGGATGTGCTGAGGGGATTTGCTGTTATTCTTGTGGTGCTTGGTCATTGTATACAGGAGGGAAGCGGATTGGATTACAGGACTGGGGCGCTTTATTTCAGTGACAGGCTGTATCAGTTTATATATAGTTTTCATATGCCTTTGTTTATGCTTGTGAGCGGATATTTATCATGGGGAAGCATTGCAAAAGCAAACGATAAAGACTCGAGAAGAAAATTGCTTGGAAGAAGGGCATCAACACTGCTTGCGCCTGTGTTTTTATGGACTGCTGTTGATTATGCACGTATACTGATTACAAATCATATAAATGGAACTCCGCAGCCTGAGGCGGTTATATTTGTGTATTTTTATAATGCCTTGAACAATTTATGGTTTTTGTGGGCTGTATGGTGGTGTTTTTTGGCTGTATATATTGTCCATTATTTTTTGAGCGACAGTGTGGCGGTATATGTAGTCTTGTTTGCGTTGATGTTTGTCATACCGGACGGACTTGGGATGGGAGCTTATAAATATATGATGCCGTATTTTATAAGCGCATATTATTTTCATGGATATATTTTGAAAAAGAATATTTATGATAAAAAAAATTGGGCAGACAATCCATGGTCAGTTCTGGTTATGGGAGTTTTATTTCTTGTTTTTTTTGCGTTTTATAATGAGAATTCCTTTATATATCTGACCGGATATAAGTTGTTGGGAAAGGATGTGCCATATCAGCTTGGGATTGATATATACCGTACGGCTGTGGGATTTGCCGGAAGTGTTTTTTTCATACTATTGTGGAAGTATATAATTATCAAGACGGAAAATACAAGGTTCAGATTTAAGCTCCTTGCAAGATTAGGCGCTGACAGCATGGGTATATATATATTGTCAGGATATTTGCTTGTATTTTTTATATCAAGAGTTAGTTTTATTGAAAAACCGTCATATTTAATTAATATATTGGAAACGATTGTTGTATTGGCGGTTTCAATGATTTTAACGATAATATGTGGTAAAATTCCAGTAATTAAAAAATTTGTAGGCAAATAAATCAAAAAGCTCTTTTCTAATACTATAAATATATGATATAATTATTTTGTCTATGATTGGAATGAGGAACAGCGGACATGGAATTTGATAATAATGACGAGATTAAATTAAACTTCATAAATATTTTTGTCCCTGTTATTTCGCTTGCTACTGTGGTAATATGTATAGTGGTGCTTGTCATTGCCGTAAACCTGAATAGAAAGGTTGATGAGCTTTCGGATAGTCTGGCGGATGTTATGGAGACTGTTGATGCTTTAAAGTATGAGGATATGGCGACATCTGCTATGGATAATGTGGTAACGGATATAGAGGTATCTGATGTTGAACAGGCGGCGATTGGCGAAAATACTGCCAAATGGGATAGGAGTAATGACAAGAGTGATGGAATGAGGCGGATTTATCTGACCTTTGATGATGGTCCTAGCTCTAATACGGATGCGATACTTGATGTGTTGGAGGAATATGGGGTAAAGGCTACATTCTTCGTTGTAGGTAAACAGAACTATGAACAGCAGTATAAGCGAATTGTATCTGACGGTCATACGCTTGCAATGCATTCCTACAGCCATAAATACAGTGAAATATATGAGTCGTTGGATTCATATAAAAGTGATTTAACAAAGCTTCATGATTTTTTATATGAAATTACAGGAGTTGACTGTAATATTGTGAGGTTTCCAGGAGGAAGCAGCAATACTGTAAGCAAGGTTGACATGAATGAGCTTATAGCATACCTAAATGAGGAAAATATGACATATTTTGATTGGAATGTGTCGGCTGGAGATGCAACGGGTGGTCACGAGAATGCACAGCAGATTGCAGCTAATGTACTTGATAACATAGAAAAATATAATAATGTAGTGGTGCTTTTCCATGATGCCGCCGGCAAGGATACTACTGTTGATGCTTTGCCGATAATAATTAATAAAATTTTGGAGTCGGAAAATGCGGTGTTTCTCCCTATATCGGAAGATACGGTTTTGGTGCAGCACGTACATAATTAACTGGAAGTTAATCAAGGCTTAAGCTTTTATTAGCATATAAATTACAATTGGAGGAAATTAATAATGGGATTTTTTCAAGATTTAAAACAGGATTTATCACAAACGGTAAATGATTTAGCAGTTGAAAATACATCTGATGAAATCAGCCTAGATAATGCTGAAGAAGCAGCAGAAGATTTATTTAAGGAAACGCAGTCAGAGGAAACTTTGGATATTGACGTTGCGGCAATGCTTGACAATATTGACAGCAATGATAATATTGGTGGCAGCACGTCGGAGGAGACTTTTGCTGAAAGTGCCGAGAATAATTTAGGGGTTGAGAACACAACAAATGAATATGCTGATGATGTTTTCATTGATAAGTTGGTGGAGGAAACAGAGGCAGTTGAAGACGTTAATAATAATGATATAGAAACAGATAATATTACAAGTGAGGTAGATGAGACTATGGACAGTATGGAAGAATTATTAAACGAGGTAGAACTTAACATTGAGGAGCCTTCATTTGTTGAAGAAAAAATTACATCAGATAGTGGAAGCTTTGAAACGGATATGGCTGTATCTTCAGATACGGCGGTCATTACAAGCGGAATGACGATTAACGGTGATATTACAAGCAGTGGCAATATGGATTTAATAGGAAGCGTAACAGGCAATATTGACATTTTAGGAAAGCTAAATGTTACAGGCAACATTACAGGAAATTCATCAGCAGCCGAGATTTATGCTGAATCAGCCCAGATTAACGGTGAGGTAAGAAGTAAGGGAAGCGTCAAGATAGGACAGAGTTCAGTTGTAATCGGTGATATTTTTGCGACGAGTGCTGTCATTGCAGGAGCCGTAAAGGGAGATATTGATGTTCAGGGTCCTGTTATCCTTGATACATCGGCAATTGTAATGGGTAATATTAAATCTAAGTCAGTACAGATTAACAATGGTGCTGTTATCGAAGGTATGTGTTCACAGTGCTATGCTGATGTAAGCCCTACATCATTCTTTAATGACGTTAAGAAAAACAGAAAATAAGCATTGGAGGTCTTATGAAAAGAATTTTGCTTAAACTTAGCGGTGAGGCACTTGCAGGTGATAAAAGGACCGGCTTTGATGAGCCTACGGTCACTGCGGTTGCTAAGCAGGTTAAGGAGATAGTTGAAAGCGGAGTACAGGTAGGTATTGTCATCGGCGGCGGTAATTTCTGGAGAGGAAGGACAAGTGAGACAATCGACCGTACAAAGGCGGATCAGATCGGTATGCTTGCCACAGTTATGAATTGTATATATGTATCTGAAATATTCAGATACGTGGGAATGGAAACAGAAATATTTACCCCATTCCAATGTGCGGCGTTCACTGAACTTTTCTCAAAGGATAAGGCTTTATATGCATTAAATAAAGGTAAGGTTGTGTTCTTTGCAGGAGGAATTGGTCATCCATATTTCTCTACTGATATGGGAACAGTTTTAAGGGCAATTGAGATTGAGGCTGATATGGTACTTTCCGCAAGGGCGGTTGACGGAGTTTATGACTCTGATCCAAAGGTTAATAAGAATGCTAAGAAATATGACACTATTCCGATTAAGGAAGTGGTTGATAAGCAGCTTGGTGTCATGGATCTTGCGGCAGCGGTGCTTTGTATGGAAAATAAAATGCCAATGACAATTTTCGGATTAAATGAGAAGGACAGTATTATCAATACTGTAAAAGGAAAGTCAAACGGAACTGTTATTACAGTTTAATGACAAACAGGAGGTTTTAAAATGGACGCAAGGGTAAAAACATATGATGATAAGATGCAGAAGGCAATTGATTTCCTTTTGTCAGATTATCAGACAATTCGTG
>CAYTGS010000131.1:0-5792 GCA_964437435.1 uncultured Roseburia sp. | reverse complement strand
TTCTTACTAATTGGTTAAATGTTGGCATTCTTTTTCACCTCCTATATTATTCTTTAACAATGCCAATTTATCCGGCAATGCGTACAGCGCAATTACACGCATACTAGATTATTATAAGGTTGAAGCATGAGAATGTCAATTGTTTTTTTACTTTATTTTCCGTAAAAATATTTGAATATTTTAGTCAATATGACAAATTAACAGAGATTGAATTTTAATTGCTTCTATATTATAATATAAACAACATTTTAACTGGTTATTTAGTAGTTGGAGGTTTTTATGTTGTTCTTTAAATCTAAAATGAAAAAATTAATTGCTGGCAGCCTTATCATTGCCATTAGTTTTTCACTCTCTAGCTGCGGTCAGGCTGACTCACCTGTCTCTGATGACGTTTCCCTTAATCTTGAAACAATAACCGACGAGGGCTCCCCCACTGCAAGCAATAACGCTTCCGTGAAAAGGGATAATACTCCTGTATGTTACACCCCCGAAGCCTCGGGTAATGTCGTATATTCAAATGAATTGGCAACGATTGATGCCTCAAACACTTCCGAAGGTTACATAATGGTAAACTATACAGGCTCTAATCCAAAGGTAAAGCTTCAGATTACCGGAAGCAACGGTGTTACATATACCTATAATCTTTCAGGCGGATACGAGACTTTTCCCCTGTCTGCCGGAAGCGGTTCCTACAAAGTAGCCATATACGAAAACGTATCGGGAACCCAGTATGCAACAGCCCTTTCACAGACCTTGGACGTAAACATTACAAATGAATTTGGTCCATACCTTTATCCCAACCAATATGTAAACTTCACTGCCAAAAGCAAGGTGGTAAACAAGGCAAAACAGCTTGCAGCCGGATGTTCAACTGACCTTGACGTGGTTACTGAAATCTATAATTATGCCACCACTATAACTTACGATTATGACAAGGCAAACACTGTTCAATCAGGATATACCCCTGACGTTGACGAAATCATGAAAAGCGGTACGGGAATTTGCCTTGACTATGCGGCAGTAATGGCAAGTATGCTGCGAAGCCAGAATATCCCAACCAGGCTTGAGGTCGGATATGCCGGCAATGCTTATCATGCATGGATAAGCACTTATATCACTGATATAGGCTGGGTGAACGGTGTAATTTCATTTGACGGCACAACATGGTCTCTTATGGACCCCACATTTGCAGCTAATTCCAGTGAGACTACCCTTAAAAACTTTATCGGTGATGGTACAAACTATACAACCAAATATATATATTAATATTTTGGGAGCAGTGTGTAAATATGAAAAAAATTAAAAAATTAAACAACAGTGAGGTTGCCTCTTTCTGTGAGCAGCTCTCACTTCTTTTACCAGCCGGCATTACACCATTTGAAAGCATACTTCTAATGTCGGAGGATGCCATGTCCGAGGATGGGCGTTTATTGTTAAAAAATATTGAGGAGTCACTGCGGGACGGAAATTCGTTTCATGATGCCGTTGCTTCCACAGGCGTATTTCCAGAATACATGGTTTCGATGATACTTCTAGGTGAGGAATCAGGAAATCTTGATGTTATCACAAAAAAACTTGCCGATTACTATGAACAGCAATGCGCAATCTCTGAATCAATAAAAAATGCAGTCAGCTATCCCCTCATTATGGTTTGCCTGATGCTTTTAATTCTAGTCGTACTCTTAACCAAAATACTTCCTATTTTCAATCAGGTATTTATACAGCTAGGCAGTGAGCTTACAGGCGTTTCACGGCAGCTTATGAGGCTTGGTACAGCAGTACAGTCAATTTCCGGAATATTAATCATTGTCCTTGTCATACTTGCTCTTTTCGGACTCATCCTGTATAAATCCCCAAAAGGACGTGCGTGGTTCAAAAACGTGCTTCATACTTGGAGCTTTACAAGGGAATTTTACCTTGACATTGCCTACAGCCGCTTTGCAAGCGCCCTGTCTATGGTTACAGCAGGCGGTATTGATATATACAAGGGACTTGACCTTGCCGCCGGGCTTATAGATAACAGCCTTATGGACGACAAAGTCAATAAATGTAAGGAGGTTCTTTTGCGTGGAGACTATATCCACGAGGCAATGAAAGAAGCCGGAATTTTCAGGGCGCAGCACCAGCGTATGCTTCAGATAGGATATAAATCAGGAAATTCCGAAGCTGTATTTGATAGGATTTCAAAGTATTACGAAGATGCAACCCTTGACCGCATACAGAAAATATTAGGTGCAGTTGAGCCAACCCTTGTAATAGTATTCTCATTAATGGTCGGACTTATACTGCTTTCGGTTATAATGCCGCTAATAGGAATAATGTCAAGCATAGGTTAGGATAGGGGGAACTATATATGCGAAACCGCTTCACACATAAGAAAAGGCTTACTCTTTCAAACGTTTGGCACGTCATATCAATAATATTTGTCCTTGGATTTATCATATTTTTCATAGCAGGAGTTACCTCCATTGACAGCACAACTACTGACGAACAGGCAAAAAGCCTTGAAACAGCCGTAAGACGCAGCGTAGCCCAATGCTATGCAGTGGAGGGTACATATCCCCCAAGTCTGGAATATCTAAAGGAGCATTACGGACTGATATATGATGAGGAAAGCTACTATATAGATTATACCGCAATAGGCTCAAATATCATGCCTGATGTAACGATACTTCCAAGAAGCAAAAGCGAAATAGGATTTATTAATTCCGAGGAATAACGAAAGGATAGACATGAAACAAAAAAATAATACAAGGCATATGATTGATATTTTATTTGTGCTGTCACTTTTCAGCCTTTTTGCCATATCAAGTGTGGTACTTATATTATTTGGCGCAGATATTTATAAAAAGACCGTTTCAAGCATGGATTCAAACTATGCCTCAAGGACATCTGTTGCATATATCACCGAAAAAATACGCCAGTCCGACATATATGACTCAATTTACATAGATAATTCCCTTGGGTATGAAAGACTTATGATGACGCAGGAAATCAATGGACTTACATATGCCACAAGCCTCTATGAATATGACGGTTATTTATATGAGCTGTTTTCACGGACCGACATCGAGCTTCCAATAGATGCAGGACAACAAGTTATTGCAATAGAAAACCTTGACTTTAATTTTATTACTGATTCCCTGTTAAGCATAAGCTACACTGATGAATCCAAAACACCTGAAACAATTTATGTATATCTCCACTGCGGTTCAAAGGATTTGGGTACTGCACCTGCTGCATATTAAATCATATATGGAGGATTTACATGAGAAAACATTACTCTTCCAAATCAGGACTGTTTCTTATTGAGCTGATTTTATCCATATTTTTCTTTATAATAGCCACCGCTGTTGTTTTACAGTTATTTGTAAAGTCACACTTTATAAGCGAAGATACTATCAGCATAAACCATGCGCTTTTATATTCCCAAAATATGTCGGAAGTATTTCTTTCCGGCAATGGGGATTTTGGAAATGTTATAAATTTATACACCGAAAAATGTATAGATATATCCGGTGTCCCCGACAATATGCTTGTACTCTTATTTAATAAGGATTGGGAGCCTGTCAATTCCGAAGATAACGCAAAATACAGTATTGTTGCAGATTACAGTAAGGATAACTCCTTCTCATATCTTGATGTATATGTTAATGGATATTCCCAGCATTTAGAGTATTTCATCACGTCGGGCGATTATAAATCGGCACTGCTTGACACTGATTATATCTATCATCAGGAGGTGAAAAAGTACAATGGAAAATAAACGTGAATTTACAATGAATATTGGTCTTCCCTCCATAATGCTTATCTTTGTAGTGTTATGTTTAGTTTCATTTGGGGTGCTTTCACTTGTAAGTGCAAATGCCGACCATAAGCTTAGCACCAAGGTTTTAAACAGGCAAAAGGCTTATTATGAAGCCTCAAACAGAGCCGAGGATGAGCTTTGCGATATAGACAATAAGCTCCATGAAGCTTACGTAAACAGCTCATCAAGCTCCGAATATCTATCATTTGTATCGAACATACCAACAGACTATACATACGAAATCAGTGATATCCAATATCTCAAGGTCTCACTCTCTTACCCATACCCACCGTCTTCCGACAATTCACTGTATCAGATTACCGAATGGAGGGTTGTCACAAAAGACGACCTAGATTATGACACTGGACTTCATCTTATCCAAATTGAAGATATTGAATAGCATTTTAAAAGCATGGTCCCATAACAAGACCATGCTTTTATCATTTTGAAAATTATTCAGTTACTGTTGTATCAATCTCTGTCACATCTTCAATTTCATCTTCCATCTCGATATCATCCAATTCCAATCCGCCAGTCAGACCGAAATCATCATCAAAATCAAGCATTGAATCCATATCCACGTCAGTATTTAACTTTACATTTCTGTAACGTCTAAGACCTGTACCGGCAGGAATAAGCTTACCAATAATAACATTTTCCTTAAGACCGATAAGTGGATCCATCTTACCCTCCATAGCTGCCTCCGTGAGAACCTTTGTTGTCTCCTGGAAAGAAGCTGCTGAAAGGAATGAGCCAGTAGCTAGGGCTGCCTTTGTAATACCAAGGATGACATCCTTATACTCGGCAGGCTGCTTGCCTTCTGCGACAAGCTTCTCATTTATTTCCTCAAGCTCAAGTCCGTCTACAAGCGTTCCTGGAAGGAACTCTGTATCTCCGCTTGTCTCGATACGCTTCTTCTTGAGCATTTGGCGAACAATAACCTCTATATGCTTGTCGGCAATATCAACACCCTGCAAACGGTAAACCTTCTGAACCTCTCTTAAGAGATAATTCTGAACAGCTTCAATCTGCTTGATTTCCAACAAGTCATGAGGATTTACGCTACCTTCAGTAAGCTCATCACCAGCCTCAATCTTGTCACCGTCAGCAATCTTTATACGTGAACCATATGGGATAAGATATGTCTTCTCCTCTGTTCCATTTGAAACTATAATCTCACGTTTCTTCTTAGTATCCTTTATATTGGCTATACCACCAATTTCAGCAATAATCGCAAGTCCTTTTGGCTTTCTAGCCTCAAAAAGCTCCTCTACACGAGGAAGACCTTGTGTGATATCGTCACCAGCTACACCACCGCTATGGAAGGTTCTCATTGTAAGCTGTGTACCAGGCTCACCGATTGACTGGGCTGCAATAATACCTACTGCCTCACCAATCTGAACAGGTTCACCAGTAGCCATGTTGGCACCATAGCACTTAGAGCAGATACCTACATGGGATTTACAGCAAAGAATATTTCTAATCTTAACCTTCTCAATAGGCTCGCCCTTCTCGTTAACACCCTTGCTAATAATCTTAGATGCACGGCTAGGCGTAATCATATGGTTTTTCTTTACAAGTATATTTCCGTCTCTATCCGTAATATCCTCACAAGAATATCTTCCTGTAATTCTATCCTTCAAGCTTTCAATTACTTCCTTTTTGCCCTCTGAATCGGTCTTACCCTCTGTAAATGCCATTACTTCCATTCCAGGTATATAATCCTTGCCCTCGCAGCAATCGATTTCACGGATGATAAGCTCTTGGCAAACATCAACCATTCGACGTGTAAGGTATCCTGAGTCGGCTGTACGGAGAGCTGTATCGGACATACCCTTTCTAGCTCCGTGTGCTGACATGAAATATTCGAGTACGTCAAGTCCCTCTCGGAAGTTTGATTTAATAGGAAGCTCAATTGTACGACCGGTTGTATCAGCCATAAGTCCACGCATACCTGCGAGCTGTTTAATCTGCTGGTTAGAAC
>CAYTGS010000130.1:0-5841 GCA_964437435.1 uncultured Roseburia sp. | reverse complement strand
GCCGGTGCGTCAATTGTGCTGTCAGCTTTCGCTGTAAGTGACATTATGTTGAGTCACTATCTTTTAAACTATACTGTTGCCAGAAACAGTAAAAGCAACAATCGTGTTGTAAAGAAGAAAAAAAAGGATGCTCAGGAAGACTTTTATATTAAAAATCCCTCTGCCCGTTCCACACATGATTTAGAGCGTTCCATAGGTCAGACATGGCATGACACTATACCGCATGAGGATGTCAGTGTTATCTCATATGACGGTCTGAAACTTTGTGGTGAGCTTTTTACACAAAGCATTTGTAACTCTGATAAGTATGTCATATTGGTCCATGGCTATAAAAGTTCTTCCCAATCCATGTATCACTATGCATACCATTATTGGCAGAAAGGCTTTAATATCCTTTTAGTTGATTTAAGGGCGTGCGGCAACAGTGAGGGTGAGGATGTCGGAATGGGCTGGCTCGACAGGCTTGATATTATCCAATGGATAAATCTTATCGCAAATGTAAATAATAATTCAAAAATCATACTCCACGGTGAGTCAATGGGTGCCGCAACAGTAATGATGGCGTCAGGCGAGGATGAGCTTCCCGAAAATGTAAAGGCAATTATCGAGGACTGTGGATATACATCCGTGTATGATATCCTCCATTCAGAAATCGGAGTGCGTTTTGGACTTCCTTCGTTTCCAATAGTAAATACTGCGTCACGGCTCTCCAATATCAGGTCAGACTATAATTTTAAGAAGGCATCAGCCTTAAAGCAGGTGGCCAAATCCAAAACACCTACACTTTTTATACATGGAACTGGAGACGAATTTGTTCCATTCAATATGCTAGAACCGCTATATGAGGCATGTAGTGCTCCAAAGGAGCGTTTTATCGTTGAAAATGCCGAGCATTGCTGTAGTGCATTTTATGATTCCAACGGATATTATAACACTGTATTTAATTTTATTGATAAATATATGTAAACTATAACCCTTTGTTTCGTTTTAAAAAGAGGTGTATACTGTCATGAAATCAATTTTTATTATTTTCATTATTCTAATAGGTTTAATAATTATATCGTGTCTGTATCTGCTGTCTATTAAGCCGCGGATACATGACCGTCCTGACTACAAGCCATTTTATGGTCATATGTACGCACACAGGGGATTTCACAGGGATTTTCCCGAAAATTCATATTCCGCAATTAAACAGGCTGCGGATATGGGATATGGTGTGGAATTTGATGTTCACCTCACCAGGGATAATGTACCCATAATATTTCATGACGACACATTAAACCGAATGTGCGGTGTACGTGGAAAAATCAAGGATTACACATACGAAGAACTTTTACAATTTAATTTAGACGGAACAGACGAGGTTATTCCACGGCTCGAAGATGTATTAAAGATGATAGACGGGCGTGTTCCAATTATAATCGAATACAAGGTTGAAAAAAATGCAGCACGAATATGTCGCACGTGTGACCGTATCCTTTCAGAATACAAAGGGGTTTACTGTATACAGTCATTTCATCCGCTTGCGGTGCGCTGGTACAAAACCCACCGTCCGAGAGTAGTCAGAGGACAGCTTTCAGAGGATTTCACAAGGCAGAAATTAAGCCTTCCCTATTTTATGCTGTCGCACCTTATCGGCAACTTCTATGCTTCACCCGATTTTATATCATACAACTGCAAGCACAAAAACGAGCTTTCAAGAAATATATGCCGTAAATTTTATAAAAGCCTAAGCGTTGCATGGACTGTACGTTCCCAGGCTGAATTGGACAAGATTTACAAGAGCTTCGATTTATTTATTTTTGAAGATTTCATTCCAAATACTCCAAATGTTAATATTTGTTAAATTTTCACTTTTTACTTGAAATTGTTAGTCAATTCATGTATATTAAATATATTGAAATGTTACACACAATTTCAATATAGTAGCAAAGTAACAATTTGCGTTCATATTGTAACTTATAGGAGGTTCACTATGAAAAATTTAACAAATGAAATTAATTTTGAAACACTAAGAGATAATTTTGATTCCCTGTGCGACCAGGTCAAAGACGGCAACAATGCAGTTACACTTACACTAAAGAGTGGACGTAAGGCATACATTATATCGGATGACAAATTTAATGACATTTCACATTTTGTTATAAGTAACGCATCTTCAGATGCACTAACTTTATAAGAGACGTAAAATAATAACAGGGCTTTCGCCCTGTTATTATTTTACGTGAATCTCTGAATATTCTTCTCTCTTTTCCCTGATTGCAGATGTCTTGTAACATACTGAATACATAATTGCTGATAAAAGCAATGCCAAAAGCACATCAAGCATTGAATGTTGTTTGATAAGCACGGTTGAACATATAATACTTATTCCCAGCAAAAGCATTAGTGTCTTTACAACATATCTTTTTTGAAAACATACACTCCTTGCAACGGCTATCATTATTCCTACCGAATTGTACACATGAATACTTGGCAAAACGTTTGTCGGCGTATCCGTAGCATACAGATATCCTATTAGCTTAGTAAATATGTTATCCCTCGGAAACACTGTCGGTCTTAAATGATGTCCGTTTGGAAATACAGCAGATATTATGATAAATATTGTCATACCCGCAATAAGGAAAGCCACCAGGTGTTCACTTTCCTCCCTGTCCTTTATGCAAAGGTAAACCACCGTAAAGGCAACATATCCAAACCACATAAGATACGGCACTATAAACACTTCACAAAACGGTATATATTTGTCAATTCCAAAATTAATCTCGTATATTGCTACCCTTCTGTTTTCCAGATAGAAGAAAGCCACTAGGTAGAATACCGCATATACAGCCATAATACACAATGGCTTATATTTAGTTACAAACTCCATTACTTTTTCTTTCATGTTATGCCTCCCCAGGTCACATAACCTCGACCTTCAATCTCATAAATTATAGCCCCGTAAATATTATCTGTCAATTTCCCAAAACACAATTTTTTTCGTTTTTTTAAGGATTTTATAGTTAATTTTATACAAAAATTGGATATTTTCAATAAAGGTCAGCTAAAAAATTTGTTAATAATTTATTATATTTCCTTAATTTGGTATTTGAATAATATGCTGTAATACTGTAAAATAGATATGGTACAAGTAGTTTTTATGTTTTTAATTATTTTAATTTTACAGGGGGCTGCAGTTTTATGAAATTTGATATGCACTGCCATACAAAAGAGGGTTCAATTGACGGAAAAATACCTATATCAGAATACATCGAGCTTTTAAAATCCAAGGGATTTAACGGTATGCTTGTCACTGACCATGATTCATATAACGGTTTTAGGAAATACCGTGACCACATAAAGGACAAGCTGGAAAACTTCACCGTTTTAAAAGGCATTGAATATGATACGCTTGATGCCGGACACATACTTGTAATTCTTCCAGAAAACGTAAAACTACTGCTAATGGAATGTAGAGGACTTCCTGTTAAAGTTTTACAGGATGTGGTACACCGTAATGGTGGAATTTTGGGTCCCGCCCATCCATGTGGTGAGCGTCATTTAAGCATTACCCGTACACGTGCATACAAGAAAAACCCTGATATAATGAAAAATTTTGACTTTATTGAAGGTTTTAATTCGTGTGAATCCCCAGAGTCGAATGCGGAGGCTCACAGAATTGCTTTTAAATACAATCTACCCATGTTTGGAGGAAGCGATTCCCACCATTCTGACTGTGTAGGAACTGCCTTTACAGAGATTAAATCATCCATTTCCAAGGAATCGGAGCTTATTGACTATATAAAGAGGAAATGTAATACAATCTGTGGCGGAGAATATTATCAGGGAACGGTAAAGGGAAAGATAGGAATTTTCAACCATGTGCTTATTGAGGGCTTTTGGTTTTACAACAGGCTTGCAAGTATGTACCGAAGCCATAAACGCAAGCTTGCCATGGCTTTGCTTTCAATTAACAATCAGTTATAAGACAAACGAGCAGGATTGATTTCCTGCTCGTTTTTATATATATCTGTCAGCCATTCCGGATGTCACAATCCTTATACCTCCTGTCTGTATATCAAAAACCACAGTCCTTGGATGATGTCCTCCCACTGACGAGGCTAGAACAGGTATATTTAAGCCTGCCAGCTTCCTTTTGACCGCCATAAGGTTTCTTGATGATATATCCCTCTCCTCCGGTACATTTTCAGTTTTAACCATATGGGCTGCCCCCATAATTTTTGCGCACATATGCTCCTTTTTGGCTCCCTGACGCATCATTGTCTTAATCATTTCATCTATTCCTGTATCCGCATATTTTGCCAGATTAATTTTTTCCCCATTTTGGGGGTTCGGTGCCTTAGGCAACATAATATGCAAAAGTCCTCCCACATTATTAGTGCTGTCCCTTAGCGCTATCGCAACACATGACCCTAAATCACGTGTCATAAGCTTTTTATCCCCTATTGCAGTCTTAAAATCTCCAATTCCGACATCAATCATGCTTTCAAGCTCTTTACATGTAAACGCAGCCAAATAAACCATCCCCTATACATAATTAATTTACATCTTGCGTTTTTCTGAAAATATATTATCATATAAGTAACACTATTTCCAACTATTTATTATTAAAAACAGGTGAAAATATGAAATTAACTAATTATGTGGACAAATTATATAGTTTTATCACAACAACTGCATTTGATTTTATTCTAGTAGTCGGTGTTTGTAGCATTTTAATCAGCTTTTCCTCCGGCTCATCTTCCAGTGCCAATTTGCTTACATCAGGCTGGACTGATGTAAATGAAAATCCTGTGGACTTAAATAATCTTAAGGGTACGTTGGATATTTCCCAGTATATTACGGTAAAAACCAACAGTCCAACCATAATATACAGAGCAAGGAACTGTTATACCGATATTTACATTAATGGAAATTTAATTGATGAAGATGAGCGAGTCACTTCAAAAATTATCGGTATGTCTCCCGGCAGCCGTTGGCATGTTATTTCCCTGCCATCATCAGATGCTCCCGTCAAGGTAACATTGCATGTTACAGCGTGCTTCGATAATTCCCATGCAACAATTGACAATATTTATATTGGGAATGTCTACGATGTATATAAAAAAGTAACCTCATCTTACCTTATAGGATTTATCCTTTGTGTATTTTTACAACTTTTAAGCATTGTAATACTCATTATATATACTTATCTTAAAAAGCTTTTCAATGTCGGAACCGACTTGCTGTATTTGGGAATAGCCTCATTTTTCACCGCCCAGTGGGCAGGCTGTGAGTCCCTGATTTGCCAGCTTTATATTGGTCATTCAGGCTTTTTCCATATAATAGGATACCTTTCACTTGTGTCAATTCCTTTCAGCTTTGGACTTTTCTGTGCCAGTCGCCTTAAGGGAAAATTTGGCACATTTTCAAAATACTACAGCCTGGTGGCGGCAATATGCGCTATCGTTACAACGTTCCTACATATAACTGGAATTTATGAATTCCATTATACGCTATTTGTTGTACATATTCTTTTAATAATCCTTATTCCGGCGCTCGTAGCGCTTGTCCTAAGCTACAGGAATGAGAAAACCACGGTTCATTATGTAATTGTACCGCTTTTACTGTTTGTCGGATGTATTTTGATTGCCTTATTTAAATATATGAGCGGAAACTATTCAAATTATACAGTTTACGTAAAAATCGCTCTTATAAGCTTTCTGTTCTGCCTTATAATTTATCAGACAAACGAGATTGCAGTCACATTTTCCAAGGGATTAAAGGCAGATATGCTTCATGACATGGCTCTCAATGACAATATGACAGGTCTTTATAACAGAACTGCACTTAATGAGC
>CAYTGS010000129.1:0-5859 GCA_964437435.1 uncultured Roseburia sp. | reverse complement strand
ACACATGACGGTACAGGTGTAAGGGATTATATCCATGTAGTGGACCTTGCTATAGGACATGTTAAGGCGCTTAAGAAAATAGAGGAGAAAGCTGGTCTATGTATCTACAACCTTGGTACAGGAGTGGGTTACAGCGTACTTGATATAGTTAAAAATTTCGAGGAAGCTACAGGTGTTAAGATACCTTACGAAATTAAGCCTAGACGTGCAGGTGATATTGCAACCTGTTATTCAGATGCCACAAAGGCTAAAAAAGAGCTTGGATGGGAAGCACAGTATGGAATAAAGGATATGTGTGCAGACAGTTGGAGATGGCAGTCTAATAATCCTAACGGATATGACGATTAATTTATAATTAATAAAACAGCGGGCTTTGGTTAAATCCAAAGCCCGCTTAAATATTTTATATTTTCTTCTGGCAATCCAGCTCGCCATTTTTATATCTGGTAATAATGCTGTGTATTCTGTCATTAGGATTAAGTAAATCGCTGATTGATGAGTCGTGATTTAAAGTATCAATTATATATGCGATATACTTGCTCATATCACAGCTAATGTACCATTCCTTCTCAAGCATCTCAGGTCTTTGGTAAATAAGGTTCGTAGTGAGAACCCTGTAGATAAGCCCCTGCTCAAATGCCTCGTCAAATTTTTTAAGTCCGTTAGTGAATAGACCAAAAGTAGAAGCTACAAAAATTCTATTAGCCTTTCTCTTTTTTAGGTCAGTTGCCACTTCCAAAACGCTCTCACCAGATGAAATCATATCATCTACAATTATAACGTCCTTTCCCTCGACGCTGCTTCCCAAAAATTCGTGTGCCACAATAGGATTGCGTCCGTGTACAATACGTGTATAGTCACGTCTCTTATAGAACATACCCATGTCAAGTCCCATAACGTTAGCCATATATATGGCACGTCCCATACCGCCTTCGTCAGGGCTTATTATCATCATGTGGTTTGAGTCAATTGTAAGGTCGGGCACATGGTTTAAAAGCCCCTTGATAAACTGGTAAGTAGGAGATACTGTCTCAAAACCGTTAAGAGGAATGGCATTCTGTACTCTGGGGTCATGTGCGTCAAACGTAATAATGTTGTCAACCCCCATTTTAACCATTTCTTGGAGTGCGATGGCACAGTCAAGTGATTCCCTTGAGCTTCTCTTGTGTTGGCGGCTTTCATAAAGGAAAGGCATAATAACCGTGATACGTCTTGCCTTGCCGCCTACAGCAGCAATAATTCTCTTTAAATCCTGATAATGGTCGTCCGGAGACATATGATTTTCATTGCCGCATAAAGAATACGAAAGGCTGTGGTTGGTAACGTCTACCAATAGATAAAGGTCATCACCACGCACTGACTGCATAATTTCACCCTTGCCTTCGCCAGTACCAAAACGTGGTGTTTTTGCCTGGATAATATAGGACTCACGCTGATATCCTGAAAATGCAAGCGAATCCTTGTGTTCGCTTTCACGTTCAGCTCGCCATTTGACGAGATACTTGTCAACCTTGTCACCAAGCTCCTTGCATCCCTGCAAAGGAATCATACCTAATGAACCTACGGGTATTGAATTCAGATTTCTTTTTTCCTCACGAACTGGCATATAAAAATCCTCGCTTTCTGTGTAAAAAATAATTATTTTGCCGTCTTTTTCTGCATACGTATGTCGCGTCCGGTCAGCTTACACACCTCATAATTGCTAGTAATGCGGGAAAATATTCGGTCTGAATACCTGTCCCTAAGCTCACCCAACGAAAGGTTAGTATTTATTATGGTTGATTTCTTTCGTAAATGTCTATTGTTCAGACATGAAAAAAGCTGGGATGATACAAACGAATTGGTAAGCTCCGTGCCTAAATCATCAATTATAAGCAAATCGCAGTCATTTATATCGTCTGCTATTCCTGATACAGCTTCTTTACTGTCCTTTTCAAAGGTGCTTTTAGATAATGTGTCAAAAAGCTGGGATGCACTGAAATATATTACAAGATTTCCTCTATCCATAAGCTCTTTGGCAACACAGCATGATAGAAAAGACTTTCCAGTACCTACTGTACCATAAAAAAATAAATTGCGGTAGTCCTTATGGAAGCTTTTGATAAAATTTTGGCAAATTTGCACAGCCCTTTTAAATTTTTCCAAATCTTCTCCCTCATAATAGTCATAAGAAAGAGATGAAAAGTTTTCCGTTTTGAGCAGATTTTTAATATGAGACTGCTCATATATTAGATTTATCTCGGCAGCTTTAAAACATATACATTTTTGGCTGGCGACATATCCTGTGTCATGGCATTTTTCACACTGGTATACAGGTGTAAGAAAATCAGCGCTAAAACCGTTTTCCAGTAACAAAGAAGCTTTTTTATCGGAGAGTTCCTTTAGCTTCTTCTTTAATTCAGGTAAGGCGTTTTCGTCGCCGTTTAAAAGCTTGCGTCCCTGTTCGATTGATATGGAGGCAGATTGCCTGTCCAAATCCTCATATGACGGAATTTTATTATATACAATTTGGATATTTTCATCAAGCCGTCGCCTTGAAATACGCTGTTTTTCCTCGTATTCCCTCATAATGCTGTCATATTGGCTGTTGGTAAGTGACATATTTCCCTCCTTGGGTACAACTTAGTTGCTAAGGATATTTTTTTCAAGCTCATCAAAATCATATGAGTTTTGGGTAAAATTATTGAATTTATTTTTCACAGGTGTGACAGCTCTGCGGGCAGTGGCAGGGTTTAAAGAACGTTTAGAGTCTGCATCAGCCACTGGAATGTCCTTCTTATGGTGAACGCCTGCCTGATACCATTTAGTAAGTATTCCGTCAGCGTAGGCGAAACGGTGTGTATCGGTTGTCATAACTGTTTTGTCACAGGCTTCCTGTATTACATCAAGTAAAAAGCCATAGTCCTTGGTCCATTTGTTTATGTATTCAAGCTCCTTTGGCGCTGGATTTGAGCTTTTTCCGAGTGATTTCATAATTGTATATACAACAGAGTCATATTTCTTTGAAGCATTCTGGGCTTCATCGGGGGAGGTTATTCCCTGCTCATGCCATGAAAGGGCAACCTTTTCCATATATCTGAAATCCTTTTTTCCACGCTCTACACAGTGCTGTACAAGGTAATCAATAAGGTCGGTTGAAAATCCCAGACGGTCATACATGAAAAGGATTGTTTCCATTTCACTGCGGCCAAGCTGCTTTCCGACATATTGCTCAGTTACCATTAAGAGCTGTTCGATATCCTCATTGTTTTTAAAGCTCTTAAGGTCATTTGCCGTATAATCCGGTTTTGAAACGCTGTTTACATTCAGCCCTGTCTGCATAGAAGCTGGTCTTATAAATGAAAGAACTGGTGTTATGCGTGGAGCAGTGCGTGGAGCCTCATAGGTGTTTTCAAGGGAAAGCACCTGTATTCCGGATAAGTTATGAGCCGCATCATAATCTAAGGCTAGAAGCTGTCTTGACTCCCAGTACATAAGTGCTCTAAGCACGTCTTTTTCCGTGTAATTAAATTTGTCTGCTATGTCTGTAATGCTTGTGGGAAGATTTGCATTCATCATTCTGATAAGAAAAAGATAGATTTTTAACTGTGCGTCATTTGCATCAGCCATATATTCGTCGATGAATAGGTTGGAAATGTTTGTCTGGTCCTTAGTTGAAGATCTGTAAATGTTGACGCGATTCATAATTGTGCTCCTGTTCTTTGCAAAATTTCGTGGTAAGTGAATTGTATCACACCTAAAAAAAAAAGCAAGTCCCGACAGCTCTCAACCCCTTGTGAATACAAGCTTTGAAGCGGATTGTGGATATTGTGGAAACTGTGGATTTACAATGGCGGTTTGTCTTGTAAGCCTTATTAAATCACATTTATAACAGGTGAATTTTTATGGGAATAAATGTGGATTAAAATTAAAAATATCCACACCTCTTTTTGCCAATTATGACCTAAAAAGATGTGGATAATGTGGATAATTAAATTCCTAATAGGTTTTCACCGATTTTTACAATATCTCCGGCTCCCATAGTTATCAACAAATCACCGTTGATACAATTTTTTAATAAAAAATTTTCTATCTCATCAAAACTGGGGAAATAATAACATTCGGTGCCTAATTTTTCTATCTCAGCAAGTAGGTCTTTAGAGCTTATTCCTATAGTGTTTTTCTCCCTTGCAGCATAAATATCAGCAAGGATAACCTTGTCTGCAAGGGTGAGTGCCTGTGCAAAATCCTTTAGGAAAGCTTTTGTCCTTGTATAGGTATGGGGTTGGAACACGCACCATAATGTCTTGTGGGGATAATTTGCGGCAGCCGTTAATGTAGCCCTTATCTCCGTGGGATGGTGTGCATAGTCATCAAGGATTGTAATTCCCCCCACAGTTCCCTTCAGCTCAAAACGCCTGTCAGTTCCATTAAAACCTGATAATGCTTTTAAAACCGTATCAGTGTCAATTTTAAGGATATCCATAAGTGCGATTACAGATAGAGAATTTAGGATATTGTGTTCACCTACGACACCAAGCTTGACCGTGCCTGATTTAACGCCGTTTTTTAATAATGTATATGAACCCTTGCCTAGCTCGTCAAAGGTTACGTCCGTGTAGCTATAGTCTGCACTGCTGTCAGACCCAAAAGTGATTATGTTACACTCCAGACCCTTTGTAAATTCATCAAGTCTGTCTATTCCTTTATTTATAATAAGAAAGCCGTCGCTTGGAAGAATATCCGCAAACCTCCTAAATGAATTTCTTATATCATTAATATCCTTGAAGAAATCCATATGGTCTTCCTCTATATTAAGTATAATGCTTATTTTGGGGAAGAAGCTCAAAAATGAGTTTGTATATTCACAGGCCTCTGTCACAAAATATTCTGATTTTCCAACACGTATGTTCCCGCCGATTGATTTTAGGATACCGCCGATTGAAAGAGTTGGGTCAGCGTCTGCCGCAAGCAGGATTTCCGAAATCATGGAAGTTGTAGTTGTCTTTCCGTGAGTTCCGCTTATGGCAATCGGAGTCTTATAATTTCTCATTATCTGCCCTAGAAGTTCTGCCCTGGTCATCATCGGGATGCCTTTCTCAACAGCGGCCATAAATTCGGGATTATCTTTAGAGATTGCAGCGGTATATACCACAAGGTCAATTCCATCTATTATGTTGCTTGCCATTTGGGGATAGTTAATTTTGGCACCCATTGATGCAAGATGTTGTGTAAGTGGGGATTTCTTTGCGTCTGAGCCGCTTACCTTAAATCCTGTATCTATTAGAATTTCGGCAAGGCCTGACATGCTTATACCGCCTATGCCTATAAAGTGTACATGAATTGGATTGTTAAAATTTATCTGGTACATGGATGATAGAAATTCCTTTCGTTTCATTATTATAATATATACATAATACACCTCATGGGGAATTTTTTCCATAAAAAAATAATTTAAGAAAAATAAGTTAACATATTAAGTTTTTAACAGAATTACCGATATAGAAAATGAATAGCTAGAAATATTTAACGAATTTAATCGAAAATTCTTATTTTATAATTAAAGTTGTTCCATTTATAAAAGTTGTATGCTATAATAAGTTAGGGTATGCTTTTATGTTAATTCGCAAGTGGGGAATTATTTTGCAGAACCCATATTAAGCGGTTAGGGGTGACAACATGATTAAAAAAGAGATGATTGCCATGCTTTTGGCAGGTGGGCAAGGCTCGAGACTGGGAGTTTTGACATCTAAAATGGCAAAGCCGGCGGTTGCCTTTGGTGGAAAGTATCGAATAATAGATTTCCCACTAAGCAATTGTATTAATTCCGGTATCGACACAGTCGGAGTACTTACACAGTATCAGCCTTTAAAACTGAAT
>CAYTGS010000128.1:0-5917 GCA_964437435.1 uncultured Roseburia sp. | reverse complement strand
GGGATAAGCTGTTTTTTGTACGCAAAATAATCCCTTGCACTCATATTTTTATAAACCTCACCGTTTACAATCACCTGTGAGCCTGTCTCGTTTGTAGGCTTTAACAAAATGGGATTCATATAAACACTAGGCTCTATTCCTGCCGCCTCCGCCTGCATTACCTGAGCACGTCCCATTTCCAAACCTTCCTTAGTAATATAGGAATTTAACGCCATATTTTGGGACTTAAATGGTGCAACCTTGTATCCGTCCTGCTTAAAAATTCTACAAAGTCCTGCAACAATTAAGCTCTTTCCCGCACTTGACATTGTTCCCTGTATCATTATTGACTTACCCTTGATATTTTCCATACCTTAAACATTCCTTCACAAAATTCTCTGCCGCCCTACGGTTCCCATATAAATACAAATGCGGAAATCCGGCATAAAGCTTTTCATTTGCCACAATACATGGATATTCAATGTGTTTATCCGCTTTTTTAGCAATAAAGCTATCCCCACATTCACTGCTATCCCAATAATGAAACTCATGGGCTTTGAGAATATCCCCCTTTTTGCATAAAAGATTATTGTTTTGTGACTCTAATTCTATATATCCGAAACGCTGTAGCCTTTCGGTCTTATAACCATTTGAATTAAGGAAACCTACCATGTCATAAGAGTTTCCCTCATTGTCCTGCAAAGTCCTTTGGAGATACAAAAAGCCTCCACATTCCGCTATTGTTGGAAGCCCTCTATTCAGGACATTTAAAATGCTGTTTCGCATTTTTGTATTTTCTGAAAGTCTTTTTGCATAAAGCTCAGGATAGCCTCCATATAAAATAAGTCCTGAAATGTCCTTTGGAAGTTCTTCGTCATTTAACGGTGAAAATTCCACTATTTCACAGCCTAGCTCTTTTAACAACGTCAAATTATCCTCGTAACAAAAGCAAAATGCCTCATCCCTTGCAACTGCAATTCTTACATTACCATTATCAATCAAAGGCTGTATCTTGATTTCATTAAATTCAGGTATAGCTGCGCTATTAGCTATTGAGATAATCTCATCTATATCCAAATATTTTTTTGCCTCATCAGCTAATACTGAAAGCCTTATCTTAAGGTCCTCTATCTCTCCTGCAGTTACAAGTCCTAAATGCCTGCTCTCTATAGAAGCACTTTTCACATATGGAAAACGCCCCAGATATTTTGTATTAAGTCCTTCGCAAAGTGCTTTAATCTCAGGCACCATACTCTCTGCAAGCCTGTTAAATATAAAGCCTGCTATATGACTTGGGCTTTTAAAGCTAAGAAAGCCTCTCATAACAGCACCGACAGACTGTGCCATTCCCTTACAATCTATAACAATTATAACAGGAGTGTCCGTCTTATCTGCGACCTGCCATGATGAGCCCGACACTCCTGCACCATCATAAAAGCCCATTACTCCCTCTATAATCGAAATTTCACCCGCATTTTTATATAAAACAGTATTGAGTGTGTCATCATCACAAAAAAAGCTATCGAGATTTCTCGCCCTTGTGCCAATGATTTTAGAATGGAACATTGTATCAATATAATCAGGTCCACACTTAAAGGAGCTGACATCATAGCCGTCATTTACAAGCCTTTGAAGTATTGCGCAGGTTATCGTTGTCTTACCGCTTCCACTGCCTGTTCCCGCTATCATCACCCTTGGCTTAGTCCCATTATTATTTTCAGTCTTTTCAAAGGGTTCAAGCTCCATACAGCCAAGCTCTGCGTTGTAGCTGCCCTTTGTAATATTGTAAAGCTCACGTATATATTTTGTAGTAAATATTTCCTGTGGCTTTCCTATTCTATCAATTTTATTATCCCTTATGCATACTACAATATCAGAAATCTTCTGTGCCAAATCAAGCTCATGCAATGACATTATTACCGCCATATTTTTGTCATGAACCAAACGCCTTAATATATCCAAAAATTCAAGCTTATGCTTTACGTCAAGATACGAGGTTGGCTCGTCTAATATCATAAGCTCCGGCTCCTGACACACCGCCCTTGCAAGCATTATCCGCTGTCTTTGTCCGTCACTTATATCAGAAAATTTTTCGTTTGATAATTCAAACGCCTGTACAAGCCCAAGTGCCTCGCAAACCTTCTCACAGTCCCTTTGCGTCAATATTCCAAGCCTTCCAGTATAAGGATAGCGACCTGTGCTTACCACATCATAACATGTCATAAGCTCTGGCTCAATTCGATTTGTCATAACCATTGAAATTTTGCGGGCAAGCTCCTGTCCCGTCATATTTTTCATATCATTATTATCAATATAAACAGTACCCTTTATAGGCGAGAGCTGCCTTGTAAAATTTTTAAGGACTGTGGACTTTCCTGCACCATTTGGTCCAATAAGAGTCATTATCTGACCTTTATTTATATTAATGTTTATATCATCAATTATAATCTTGGCTCCATATCCTACTGAAAGCCTGTCAGTATATAAAAAATTGGTTTCCATATTTACCCCTTATTTAATCTCTGTCTCAATATGACAAATATAACAACAGGTGCGCCAAAAACTGCCGTAACTGAACTTATACTAAGCTCCGTCGGCGCAAAAACAGTCCTTGCAATCAAATCACAAAAAAGGCAGAACACCGAGCCACCCATAAAACACGCCGGTATCATAATAATCGGCTTTGCCGTGCCAAACAACGCTTTCATAAGCTGCGGAACCGCTATTCCCACAAACGAGATAGGACCTGCAAAAGCTGTAACACAAGCCGAAAGCACACTTGACAGCAATATCAAAAGTGCTCTGAATAATTTAACGTTTACGCCCATATTTCTAGCATAATCCTCGCTTAACTGATATGCACTAATAGGCTTTGAAAGCATAAATACTGCAATCATTGATATAAGGACAACTATACCCATAATTTTTACATGGTTCCATGATGTTCCCGAAAAACTGCCCAGCGACCAATTGTGAAGATTTACGATATTGCTATCATCAGCAAAAGTCACCACAAAATCAGTTATTGCAGAGCAGATATATCCAATCATAACTCCACACACTACCAAAAGTGACATGTTACGCACACGCCTTGAGGCAAGAAGTACAAACCCCATAGAAAGCATGGCTCCTATAAAGGCTGCAAACATCATTCCAAGTGAACCGATTGTAATTCCCCTGCCAAGCCAAAACACAAGGCAGAGCGCAACGGTCAGCTTTGCGCCAGAGGATATTCCAAGCACAAAAGGTCCAGCTATAGGATTATGGAAGAATGTCTGCAATAAAAAACCCGACACCGACAGAGCACCTCCAAGTATTACAGCCGCAAACACTCTTGGCATTCGTATATCTATAATTATACGCTGTGCCATCTCATTATCAAATATTTCTCTGAATGAAAAGCTTGTGCTCCCCACATTTATTCCCAAAACAACAAATATTACAATCAGTATCATTAAAGCCAAGAAACCGATTGTATATCTTACGTTTCCATTTATTTTATTCAAATTATTACCAGCTTTCTTATTTTAGTCTATATAAATACGCAAGCTCGCTATCGTCAACTGTTTCATCCACGATAATTTTATTTATATCAAGCATCATGTCGGATATCCCTGTTGTCTGCTGGAACATACTTTTATTTGTACACCACACATTATTATTTTTTACCGCCTTAAAATCCGCAAAAAGATTACTCTTTGTAATAAGGTCATCAATGGAATAAATCTCACCGTCAATTGTACTGTTGTAAATAAGGTAATCTGCGTCACGAGCCTTGGCATAAAAAGTTTCCATTTGTATCGTCATAGTGGAAAGTGCATTTTCACCGTCATTTAAATTGTCAAATATATATTTTCCCCCTGCCCTCTCTATCATCTTTGCCACATAATCCTGAGATTTTCTAACATTTACGGCACCGTTGGAGGTCACGTAGAAAAATGCTATCGTTTTAGGTTCGCTTTCGTCCAAAACCAAATCTTCAAGCAGGGTTTTCTGACTTTCAAAATAAGAATCAGCTTTATCCTCTTTTCCCATTAATACTCCATAAAGCTTTATCCATTCCAACCGTCCGAGAGGCTCGCTCTCATAGCTTGAATATTCTACAAGCACAGGTATTCCGGCATTTTCAAGCTGTTCCTTAATCTCTGGATTGTGATAAATCATTGTTGACTCTATCGCAAGGTCACAGTTTTCAGCCATAATAAGTTCAAAATCAGGTGCGCTGTATTTTCCTGCAAACAATATATCTCCATTTTCCATTGCCTCTTTCGCTTCATCTATGTACCAGCCGTCAGCGCTTGTGCCAGAAAGCCTAATACAGTCAACACTACCGATTACCCTGAATAAATCAAAAGCTGACGTGGCAGTGAGATATATTTTTTCAAGAGGCTGTTTTAGCACTATTATGTCTTTATCAAGTCCGTTTGGTATTTCTTTGTTCTCATATACAATGAGATATTTATCGCTGTCATTTATGGTAATTAATGGATATTCTCCATAATAATCAACTCTGAATTTATCCGCATATTCCAAAAGCATTGTGTCTGTCAATTCCATATCTCCCCAATTGGGAGCATTAGCATTAACTTGTTGAGATGCGATGTCAGTCTCAATCACTGAAGCTTCCAAATCGCCGTTCTCAAAATTTCCGTCCCCAAACGTAAGCGTGTACTCTATCTCGTGTGGCGAACTCATTGCAACAGTGTCAGCGACAACCTCTATCGTCGTGTCGAGTCCGTCTATTGGTATTTCAAATGTAGAATTTCCACTGTCGTTAATCGGAAAATACTTCACACCGTCAACTATCATGTAATCATAGTTTGGACTGCTCCACCTTATAATCGCAGTGATTTCACCATCCACAACATTTACCGTCGCAGGCGATTCCACCGTCGCCTTTCCCGAACCGCCTTGTAATATTACAGGTATTGAATACGTGCCATTTTCTATTTGTTGCGTAGTTACTTCAATTGCGGTTTCTGACCTATCTGCACAGGCTTCCGTCAACATAACTACTGCGGATATAACCATTATTATTTTTAATAGCTTATTGTTCATAAAATTGCTCCGTCAAAGTTTTGCAAAATTTCCTAAATATTCTTCATAAAGCTTCTTATCATAATCCTTGAACACATTAAAGATTACCCTGTCAAATTTGTCGCCATTTTTGTTAAGAAATTCTGAAACCGTATCTACTGCAATTCTAGCCGCCTCATCATTTGGGAAGCAAAATACCCCTGTTGAAATACAACAGAACGCCACCGATTTTATATTGTTCTTAAGGCAACATTCCATAATACTGTTATAGCATTTTTTCAGGTAATTTCTATGTGTGTCATTTAAACCTGCATCCACTATTGGTCCGACGATATGTATTACATATTGCGCAGGCAGGTTATAAGCACCTGTAAGCACCGCCTCTCCTGTAGGTTCCTCGTATCTCTTTCCATAACGCATTTTCATCTTATTCATATATACGTCACACTCACGCCTTAGCTGTATACCAGCAAATGTATGAATACAATTATCAATACATGTGTGCATAGGCGCAAAACATCCAAGCATTTGTGAATTGGCAGCGTTAACTATCGCCCCAACTTCAAGCCTTGTAATATCACCCTGCCAAATGGAAAGCTTATCTGCGTATGGGTGGCTGCTGTTTAGCAATTCCTTTACTGTAGGTATGTCAGAGAGGGTTACGAGTCCCTTTTCCCGTACCCTCTCTCTGAGGTAGTCATCCTGTACCTTTAACACTTCCTCATCCATATCGGCAGGCATCCGTATATTCATAAGCGACCTCAAAACAACTCGTTTCTCGTCATCCGAATTTGGAACTTCCATATTTTTATATTGAACCGAATCCTCAATAAATTTATTTACAAGATAGTCAAGCCTTTCTTTCTGATTCATATAATCACCCTTTCAGAAATATATTGAC
>CAYTGS010000127.1:0-5917 GCA_964437435.1 uncultured Roseburia sp. | reverse complement strand
GTGAAATCCTAGAAGAATGGACACACAAGAAATCAGTGGACGATTTGGCACGCAGCATGTCACTGAATATCGAAAAAGTATGGCTGTTAAAGGACGAGCAACAAATCCTCGTTGACACTAGAACAATTCAAGCTGGCGACAATATCGTGGTACATATGGGAAATGTAATTCCGTTTGACGGTGTTGTAACCAATGGCGAGGCGCTTGTAAACCAGTCAACTCTTACAGGCGAATCCCTGCCAGTCAGAAAAGCAGTTGAGGCATACGTCTATGCAGGAACAGTTGTCGAGGAGGGCGAGCTGACTATAAATGTAAAAGTTACAGGTGGTTCTGGAAAATTTGACCGCATTGTCAAGATGATAGAGGAGTCAGAAAAATTAAAATCATCACTCGAAGGAAAAGCCGAACACCTCGCTGACAGGCTTGTTCCGTATACATTGTTTGGCACAGCGGCTACATATTTGTTGACAAAGAATACAACAAAAGCTTTGGCAGTTCTAATGGTTGACTTCTCATGTGCCTTAAAGCTTGCAATGCCAATATCAGTATTGTCCGCAATACGAGAGGCAAGCGAATATAACGTGACGGTAAAGGGTGGAAAATACCTTGAGGCAATGGCGGAGGCGGACACAATAGTCTTTGACAAGACAGGCACACTTACTAAAGCAAATCCAGAAGTTGTAGATGTGATTTCATTTAATGGGCAGAGCAAAGACGAGTTGTTGCGGATAGCCGCATGTATGGAAGAACACTTTCCACATTCCATGGCAAAGGCGGTTGTAAATGCAGCAAAGAATAGAAACCTTGAACATGAGGAAATGCATACAAAGGTTGAGTATGTCGTTGCACATGGAATTTCTACAACAATAAACGGCAAAAAGGCGATTATTGGAAGCTACCATTTTGTATTTGAGGATGAGGGATGTCATATAACAGATGAAAAGAGGGCAGAATTTGACGCAATTCCACAAGAGTACTCACAGCTATATCTAGCGATAGAGGGCGAGCTGGCTGGCGTTATCTGTATAGCCGACCCATTGAGGGAGGAAGCGTCAGAGGTTATCAAATCCTTAAAGTCAGTTGGTATCAACAAGGTAGTCATGATGACAGGAGATAATGAAAGCACCGCAAAAGCGATAGCTAGGAAGGTAGGTGTGGACGAATATTATGCCAGTGTGCTTCCGGAGGATAAGGCTGGATTTGTTGAAAAAGAGAAGGCTCTTGGAAGGAAAGTAATCATGATAGGCGACGGCATAAATGACTCACCGGCACTTTCTGCAGCAGATGTGGGAATAGCAATAAGCGACGGTGCACAGATAGCAAGGGAGATTGCGGACGTGACAATAGGTGCGGATAATTTAGAGGGAATTGTGACGTTGAAGCTTATTAGCAATAGCCTGATGAAACGTATACATACCAATTACCGCACCATAGTTGGGTTTAATACAGGGCTTATTATCTTAGGAGTAAGCGGTGTCATTCAACCTACAACATCAGCATTGTTGCATAATGTGTCAACTATTACAATTAGTTTGAAGAATATGGGAAATTTAATATAATCGCATATAATTGACTATACAAAAAAATCACTGTATCATATACACATACCCCTAATGGTATATGAAAGGATGGAAAATAATATGAAACAATGTATGGATTCCGAAAATCTTCACAGAAGACTTAAGAAAATAATAGGTCAGTTACAGGCGATAGACAGAATGATTGATGAGGATGTACCTTGCGAGGATATATTGTCACAAATGAATGCGGCAAAATCAGCAATTCATAAGTGCGGACAGATAGTTCTCGAAGGTCATATTAAGCATTGCGTTAAGGATGGCATAGAACACGGTGATGCTGATAAGACGATAGAGGAGTTTACAAAAGCTGTAGAAAGATTTGCAAATATGGGATAACCTCTTGACAGCAATTATACTTATAGGTATATAATGAACCTATACCCCTATAGGTATAATTTAAAGTTGGAGGGAGACTTATTAAAGTGAAAAAAGTTATAGAAAAAATAGAGTCATTTATGGAGCTAGGCGGTACGAAAAAGGATATTGTGTTTCTTGTAATATCTGCAATTTCATTAATATGCAGTATCTTTGATTTATTACCGCTACCGTTTGACCCAGCATGGATTGCAATAATATTGTGCGGTATCCCTATTATAATGGAAGCAATAATCGGGCTAATCACAGCTTTTGACATCAAGGCGGACGTGCTTGTTTCATTGGCGCTTATCGCTTCAATCTGCATAGGGGAGGATTTTGCGGCAGGAGAGGTCGCAGTTATTATGCAGCTAGGTGCACTGCTTGAGGATTTAACAGTTGCCAAAGCAAGGGCAGGAATAGAAAAGCTTGTACACCTGACACCACAGACCGCAAGGGTGATAAATGGCGGTGAGGAGAAAATCATTCCAGCAACGGAGGTAAAGACAGGCGATATATTAAGGGTGCTTGCAGGTGAGACTATTCCTGTAGATGGAGTCATATTGTCAGGGCAGACATCTGTAAATCAGGCAGTCATGACAGGCGAGTCACTTCCTGTTGACAAGTCGGCAGGGGATGACGTATCAAGCGGTACTGTAAACCAATTTGGTGCGTTTGAAATGAAAGCCACAAAGGTAGGCGAGGACAGCTCAATCCAAAGAATGATACGCCTAGTGCAATCGGCAGATGCAGGAAAGGCGAAAATCGTAGGTCTTGCGGACAGATGGGCAACATGGATTGTGGTGATAGCCCTTACAGCGGCAGCGATTACATGGTTTGTTACAGGAGAGATAATTCGTGCGGTTACTATCCTTGTAGTGTTCTGCCCATGTGCACTTGTGCTTGCAACGCCAACAGCAATTATGGCGGCAATAGGAAACGCAACAAAACATGGTTTTTTAGTGCGTGAGGGAGATGCACTTGAAAGGCTTGCAAAGGTATCAAAAATAACCTTTGACAAAACAGGAACGCTTACAAACGGAACGCCAAAGGTTATAGCGGTAAAGAGTGTACTTGACAAAATAAGTGATGACAAGCTGTACACATACATAACATCAGCGGAGAAAATGTCTGAACACCCTCTTGGAAAGGCGATTGTGACATCATATAAAAGCACAGGCAACCAGCTTTTGGATTGTGAAGGATTTAAAATGTCCTTGGGCGAAGGGGTTGAAGCTTTGGTAGATGGAAACCTTGTCCTAGCTGGAAATGAAAAGCTTATTTTGTCACATAATATTGTGTTAAATGATAGTGTGAAAAAAGAGGCGGAGAAATATTTGTCTGAGGGATGTACAGTAATATATGCCGCCATTGGAGGAGAAATAGCTGGATATATAGTACTAACAGATACAATGCGAGAGGAAAGTGCCAATATGATAAGCAGACTGCGTTCACTCAAAGTAGAGCCAGTCCTTCTTACAGGGGATAACGTAAATACTGCAAATACAATAGGAAGAAAATTAGGCATAGAGGATATTCATGCAAATTGTCTCCCAGAGGATAAGCTCAATATAATAGGCGAATACCAAAATTTGGGTGCAGATGTCTGCATGATAGGTGATGGTGTAAATGACGCCCCCGCACTCAAAAAATCAAATGTCGGTATTGCAATGGGTGGTATCGGAAGCGACATAGCGGTGGATGCGGCTGATATTGTGTTGGTAGATGATGAAGTAAAAGAGTTACCACACTTATTTGCACTTTCCAAACGAATGATGACTACGATAAAGTTAAATCTGACATTCTCAATGACGCTTAATTTTGTAGCAATAGCACTTGCAATAACGGGAATACTAAACCCGGTGGTGGGAGCACTTGTACACAACGCAGGTTCGGTGCTTGTGATTGGTAATTCTGCGTTGTTGCTAAAGTGGAGACCCTATTAAACTAGAGACTCTACTGAAGTAGAGAGGATTAAGGTGATAAAAATGGTAAAGATAATTTTAAAAGTAGAGGGCATGATGTGTGGGATGTGTGAATCCCACATCAATGATGCGGTTCGTGCTGCTCTTTCTGTGAAAAAAGTGACTTCGTCACACACAAAAGGGCAGACGGTTATAATAACAGAGCAGGATATTGACGAGGATACACTTCGGAAAGTTATCGACAAGACAGGATATACGGTTGTGTCTGTTACAAAGGAACCTTATGTAAAAAAAGGACTGTTCTCTTTTGGAAAATAACAACAGTAGATATGGCTTTTCACCATCTGATAAAAAGCAAAAGAGAAAAACAAAAGATAAATTGAGGAATGAAAAATAGCTAGTTAGACACTCATTTACAGAATGGGCTAAAGGATTATAAGACAATTATTGTAGATATTTTTTAAGAAAAGATGTAGAATAATGATTATTAGAAAATGATAAAGCCCTAAAAATGAGGTAGTATATGGATACAAGGGAAATTTTGGAACAGGTAAAAAATGGTGTGATTTCTGTCGAGGAGGCGGAAAAATATTTCAAAAGACAGCCTTTTGAGGAATTGGGGTATGCAAAGCTTGACTCTCACAGGGAAATACGTTCTGGTTTTCCAGAGGTTGTTTTTTGCAGTGGTAAGCCAGATGAGTATTTAAGGTCAATTTATAAGAAATTGTATGAGCTTAATGGTGAAGTCTTTGGAACAAGGGCAGATGCTCATCAATATGAAATAATCAAAGCTTTATTGTCTGATATTGAGTATGATGAAGTTTCACATATTTTAAAATTGGAAAAAAAGAACAAGAAACGTGTTGGAAAGATTGCGGTTTGTAGTGCTGGAACTGCAGATATACCAGTGGCAGAGGAGGCAGCGCAGACTGCAGAATATTTTGGCGCTAATGTGGAGCGGATTTATGATGTGGGAGTCAGCGGTATTCACAGGCTTTTATCAAAGCTTGATATAATACAGGATGCCCATTGTATCATAGCAGTAGCCGGAATGGAGGGAGCCCTTGCAAGCGTTATAGGAGGACTTGTCAGCAATCCTGTTATAGCTGTTCCAACCTCGGTTGGTTATGGCGCAAGTTTTAATGGGCTGTCAGCACTTCTCACAATGGTTAATTCATGCGCAAACGGTGTTGCTGTAGTCAATATTGACAATGGCTACGGGGCAGGTTATATTGCGACACAAATAAATAAACTTGGAAGCAATGTAGGATTGGAGAAATGAGGTACAAAAAATGGCAGGAATTTTATATGATGCCAGAAGGATAAAGGCATATGAAAGACTTATGGAGCTTGGCGAAATATCAGGTGAATCAAGGAACTGGTGCGATAAGCTTTGGGAAGACATTGTATTTGAGGGTGATTTGTTTGATGAGCTTATTTACTTTCTTGACAATCATTACTTGAAGGATAACATAAAATGTGAGGGGTATGGGCTTACGGATTTATACATGTGGCAGTTGAATAAATTCAATGTTATGGGTGATTCGGGGAAAAATACATCACTTTGTAATAAGGACAGAATGGTACTTTGGGCATTTAGGGATATGATAGATATGCGTAAAAACCCAGAGCCATTTATAAAGAATATGACGTTTGGTAAGGGTATGGATAGGGAGTAAACGAGTATTTAATATTGATTTTTACGCTTAACAATAACGAATATCCATTTCACAGTACTAACAGAATTATACAAGACCAAGAGATTTAATGCTTGGACTATGGTAACACTACGAATGACAAAATGAAAAGCGGAAAATGTGGATTATCGTTAAAAGGTATGGTAATTGTTATAAGGTAATGTTAGGTCGGAGATGATGAAAGTTCTCCGGCTTTTCTTTTATGGAAGAGAATAACATAGGTGCATTTCGGCTAAAATATAATAGTAATAAAAAATAGCCGAGATGCACTTGATTTTCAATAGAGTTTCGGCTAAAATGTAATTGGAATATAAATTAGCCGAAAGAGGTGCGAATATGAATTATATAACAAGAAATTTGG
>CAYTGS010000126.1:0-5959 GCA_964437435.1 uncultured Roseburia sp. | reverse complement strand
TTCCGTTTCCATATCCGACTACCGGCAAATCATACGGAACAGCCTTTACTGACTGATAATTTTCCTGATAATAGATAAGTCTTCCGTTTTCTTCCCTGCAAGCTACGTTCCCTCCAAACTTGATGACCTTTGTATATTCAGGTCTTCTAAGCTCAAACGGATTTCCGTCCCTTAACCAATCATCAGGTATCTCTTTTTGGTATCCGTCAACAATCTGCTGTTTAAACATACCGTAACGGTAACGTATTCCGCAGCCATAAGCCGCATAGCCTAAAGTTGCAAGCGAATCAAGGAAGCAGGCAGCCAAACGTCCAAGTCCGCCGTTTCCAAGGGCTGCATCCGGTTCCTGGTCTTCAATAACGTTGATGTCAAGTCCAAGCTCCTGTAAAGCCTCCGCAAACTCCTTATATGCCATAAGGTTAATCATGTTGTTTCCGAGTGCACGACCCATTAAAAATTCCATTGACATATAGTATACAATCTTTGGATCCTTTTCATCATATGCTTCCTGTGTCTTAATCCAATTGTCTACAATGGCATCCTTAACCGCATATGATACTGCCTGAAAAATCTGCTGGTCTGTTGCCTCGTCGAGTGTTTTCCTGTACAGAGTCTTGACATTGTACAGAACGCTTCGTTTAAACATTTCCTTGTCAATTTCTGGTACTTTTGACATTTTTAATCCCCTCCGTTTTGACCTGTGCCAACTATTCCAGATATTATTAAATAATTCGGCACTAATTTTCTTATTTTTTGTAGCAATTATAGAAATATTCAGTTTCACTACACCATTATACTATATCAGATTGTTTTTTGAAACAGTTTTATCAGAAAATTACACAAATTTATAAATTGTTGTGTTGCTATATGCCCTGTCAGGACCATATATAACGTTGTTAAATCCCGGTTGGTTTATTGAATTTGGGATTGCCTGTGTTTCGAGACATAGCCCGCTTCTCTTTCCATATGAAGCGCCACCCTTTCCAGTCTGGGGTGCAACACAGTTTCCTGCATAAAACTGAATTGCTGGCTGGTCAGTATAAACCTCCATCCTTCTTCCGCTTGCGGGGTCTTCCACCGCTGCCACCTTTACAACACTTCCATCATAATTGTCAATTACAAAGTTATGGTCATAGCCCTGACCATATTTAAGCTGCACTTCGTCAGCATTAATATCTTGTCCTACCCTCCTAGGCTGTCTGAAATCAAATACCGTTCCCTCTACAGGTACAAACTCACCTGTGGGAATCAGACGTTCAAATACAGGCGTATACTTTGTTGCATTTATCTGTAATACATGGTTCTCAATATTTCCCGAATTATGACCTGTAAGATTAAAGTAAGAATGGTTAGTCATATTAATCAGGGTGTGTTTGTCACTTGTAACATAATACTGGAGTTTGAGTTCATTGTCATCTGTCAGTGTATAGGAAATCTGAACTTTTTTATTTCCTGGAAATCCCATTGAACCGTCCTCGTCATCAAGTGAAAATGTCACTGTATTGTCCTGCGTTTCGGTTTTCCATATCCTCTTATGATAGCCCTTGTCCTTGTCGCTGTGAAGGTTGTTTGTTCCGTCATTAACTGCAAGCTGGTACTTTACTCCGTCGATTTCAAATGATGCGTTGTCAATCCTGTTTGCGCTTGGTCCTATCACTGCTCCAAAGAAATCACCATTTGTAAGATAGCCTGTTACGCTGTCATATCCTAATACAACGTCAGCCACATTGCCATTTTTATCAGGAACGAGGAGATTTACCAGAATTGCGCCAAAATCCGTAACTTCTGCCGTAATTCCGTTATTGTTTCTGATAGAATAGAGAGTTATATCATGGGATTTACCCGTGTTATCTTTTGTCTTACCAAAGCTTTTTTTGGTGATTGCCATTTTTGTGTCCCCCTTATTGTTATTTTTCGACTAAAGTTCCGTCCTGCCCTCAAGTGCCCTAAGCAGCGTCATCTCATCTATGCACTCCAAATCACCGCCTACGGGAACTCCGCTTGCTATCCGTGTGACCTTTACCCCTATGGGTTTTATGAGTTTTGAAATGTACATTGCCGTAGTCTCGCCTTCAAGGCTAGAGTTTGTAGCTATTATTACTTCTTCTATATCATCTTCAAGCCGCTTGACAAGCTCCTTGAGTTTGATATCGTTTGGTCCTACTCCGAGCATTGGGGAGATTGCACCGTGAAGCACATGATACACTCCGTTATACTTGCCTGTCTTTTCATATGCCGCCAAATCCCTAATATTTTCCACCACCATTATTGTCTTATGGTCACGGTTTGGATTGGCACAGATAGGGCACGTCTCCTTGTCGGTAAGGGTGTAGCATACATTACAATAATGTATATTTTTCTTGGCATCTATCATAACCTGTGCAAAATGTTCCACATGCTCTGTAGGCATATTGATAATATGAAGTGCCAGTCTTTGGGCAGATTTACTCCCCACACCAGGGAGCTTTGCAAACTGCTCAATTAGCTTATTGATATATCCGCTGTAGAGTTCCATTAGAAAGGAAATCCTCCACCTAAGCCGCCCGTCATTTTGCCCATAAGCTCGTTGTTGGCTTCATCTGCCTGGCGAAGCGCCTCATTTGCCGCTGCAACTATCATATCCTGTAATGTCTCAATATCGTCAGGGTCTACCGCCTCCTCCGAAAGCTTTACGCTTAGGACTTCCTTCTTTCCTGAAACCGTAACCTCTACGGCACCACCGCCTGATGCAGCACTAAATTCCTTTTTTTCAAGCTCTTTTTGTCCTTCTTCCATTTGACGCTGCATTTTCTGCGCCTGCTTCATTAAATTGTTCATGTTTCCAGGCATTCCCATTCCACCCGGATATCCTCCTCTTTTTGCCATTAGTCACTTCTCCTTTTTAATTATCATTCTCATCATCTTCTATTTCAATATCCATGTTGATTATCTTTGACAAATCAACATAGTTATCCTCAAACCTTGCACCCTCAGCCATACTCTGCACCTGAATAGATACCTCTTTTCCCACAAGGTTTGATATCATATTCTCCAAATACCTGTGGTTATCCTCTTTGCTCAGGTAATCATATGTCTGAAGATTTTCCACCACTACAATCAGCCTGTTATCACCGCCAAGGCTTAGACGGACATTCTTAAGATGTGCTTTTAACGGCTGGTCTGATGCCGCAACTATTTCGTTCCATTTGGCAACCACACGTTTAATGTCATCAGGAATTGCCTTTGGGATTTCCACCGGTGCGCTGTTTGTGGCTGTAGCCGAGACCGCCTGTGTTGATTGTATCGCATTTGGTACTGCCTGCACAACTCCTTTTTCGATTTTTTCTTCCAAATCCTTAACCCTTGCCACTACTGCGTCGTTTGTGGTCTCCATTGCAGGCTTACATAGCTTTATGAGTGTCATTTCAATTAAAATACGCTTTTGGGTTGCATACTTTATCTGCCCTGAAAGCTCCGAAAAAATTCTGATGTACCGCATTATATCCTCTGCATCCAGCTCGGAAGCTTCACTCTTTAAACGCTCCAAATTGTCGCTTGACATATCTATTACATCCTCGATATCGCTGTCAGAGGTCTTTGCGAGTAGAAGATTTCTTAAATACCACGTGATATCAGCCACAAACTGGGTAAGCTCCCGTCCCTGCATTACAACTTCCTCCAACAATGAAATACAGCCTGTAACGTCATGCCCCCTTATAAGCTCCAAAAGCCTTGCAAATACTTCCGTATCAACAGCCCCCAAAACGTCAAGGACCTTATCGTATGTGAGTTGCTCACCAAAATGGAAGGCAATACACTGGTCAAGCAGACTTAAGGCATCCCTCATTGAGCCGTCTGCCGTTTTAGCAATATATTTAAGGGCTTTTTCCTCCACCTGGACCTGCTCTTTATCCATAAGCTCACGAAGGCGGTCAGCTATCGTGTCAATTGTAATACGCTTAAAATCATAGCGTTGGCAACGTGAAAGGATTGTTATGGGGATTTTATGAACCTCGGTAGTCGCAAGTATAAATATAACATATGAAGGTGGCTCCTCCAACGTCTTTAAAAGCGCATTAAATGCACCTATTGAGAGCATATGCACCTCGTCTATGATATAGACTTTGTATTTTCCCTCTACTGGCGAGTATGCAACTTCATCTATGATTTCACGTATATTGTCAACACCGTTGTTGGATGCGGCATCTATTTCTATAACATTTACGCTTGCACCGGAGGCTATTGTCTGACAGCTTCTGCAATGACCACACGGACTTCCGTCCACTGGGTTTTCGCAGTTTACGGATTTTGCAAAAAGCTTTGCAATTGTGGTCTTTCCAGTGCCTCTTGTGCCTGTAAAGAGATATGCGTGACCTATACGGTCTGCTTTTATTTGGTTTCTTAACGTAGTTACTATGTGGTCCTGTCCCTTTACGTCCTCAAATACATCGGGGCGAAATTTTCTATATAATGCTGTGTACGACATTCTTTACTCCTGATTGCTTTGAAATAATTGTAACATCTTAAGTATACTCTTTTTGAAATTCAAATACAAGAAAAGCCCCTTGGTTTTATTTTTCAAGGGGCTTTATTTGTTTTAATTTTAGTCACCGAAGCTAATTCCCAACGTCTTTGCTTCATTTATAATTGTGGAATTAGGGTCTACCATCTTTAATTTTCCGGCAACATCCTCAAGTGGAACTTTTACAATTTCCCTGTTTTTATAGCCTACCATATAGCCATATTCACCCTTTAAGATGAGGCGTGCTGCCTCTGCGCCGAGACGGCTTGCAAATACCCTGTCATATGAGTCGGGGCTTCCGCCTCGCTGTGTGTGTCCGGGTACCGTAACACGTACTTCCATACCGCTTTTCTTGGTAATCTGTTCTGCTATCTCATATGAAACGCTTGGATATTTGTAATCAGCCATGTATTTCTTGAACTCTTTCTTAGGCAGGGCTGCTACTTCCTTGGAGATTGCGCCCTCTGCAACCGCCAAAATTGTAAAGCGGCTGCCATTATCCGCACGTCTCTTGATTGCTTCTATAATTTTATCAATATCATAAGGGATTTCCGGTATCAGTATAATATCTGCTCCACCAGCCATTCCAGCATTTAATGTAAGAAATCCTACCTTGTGTCCCATTACCTCTACAATGAAAACTCGTCCATGCGACGCCGCCGTCGTATGAATTTGATCTATACACTGAGTTGCAATGTCAACTGCACTTTGGAAGCCAAAGGTCATATCCGTACCCCAAAGGTCATTGTCAATCGTCTTTGGCAGTGTAACTATATTTAAGCCTTCTTCCCTCAATAGGTTGGCTGTCTTATGTGTACCGTTACCACCTAAAATTACGAGACAGTTGAGATTTAGCTTATGATAATTGTGTTTCATCGCCTCCACCTTATCAAGTCCATTCTCGTCCGGGTCGCGCATATTTTTAAATGGCATACGTGAACTTCCTAAAATTGTACCACCCTTGGTAAGTATACCCGAAAAGTCAGAGTGTTCAAGCATTCTGTAATTACCGTAGATGAGTCCCTTATAACCATCAATAAAACCAAACAGCTCCACCTGGTTTCCGGAATTGAAAAGTCCCTTTGCAACGCCACGCATGGCTGCATTGAGTGCCTGACAGTCACCACCACTTGTTAACATTCCTATCCTTATCATTGTAACCTCCTTCTGCGCTTAATATTGCGCCAGTGCTTTGTATAATCATATTTTACTTTATTAGCAACTTCAATGCAAGTTTTTTAAAAATTTTATGTATTTATTGTGTTTTGGTGCTCAATTTCAATAATTGATATTAAAAACAGGCTTGCGTTCAATAATTACATAATGTTATAATAGCGTGAAACCACATATCATATGGTTAAATACTAATTCAAGGGGGATTTTTAATGAAAAAATTTTTTGATGAGTTTAAAAAGTTTATAAGCAAGGGAAATGTTATGGATATGGCTGTCGGTATCA
>CAYTGS010000125.1:0-5990 GCA_964437435.1 uncultured Roseburia sp. | reverse complement strand
GGTTTCCCTCTTTAATCTTGCCGTGTACCCTTACAGTATCACCGACTCTAAAGCTGTCAACGTTTTCCTTTAACTGAGCCTGTTCAATTTCTCTAATAATTTCGTTCATTTTTTGCCTCCTTAATATTTAGACGTTCTTAATACATCCCTGTCCTTACGACTCCGTACCAGAGGACCATCCCATTTTTCGCAACTGCTATGAATATTTACCACAGCTTTTAAATATTATCACATAATCATTCTCTTTGCAAGTGTTTATTGTTATTTTTTTGCCTCATATATGCCTCATACATTTCAGGTCGTCTCTGCCTTGTCCTTTCAACAGACTGTTCTAAACGCCACTTTTCAATATTTGCATGATGACCGCTTAAAAGTATGTCAGGAACCTTCCTGTCATGCCATATTTCAGGTCTTGAATACTGTGGGTATTCCAAAAGCCCATTTGAATGGGATTCAGTTTCAGCAGATTCCCCATTATTTAATACCCCTGGCACAAGCCTTGATATTGCATCTATCATAACCATCGCCGGAAGCTCACCGCCTGTAAGCACATAATCGCCTATTGATATATAATCGGTTACTATCTCCTCAAGTACCCTCTCGTCAACTCCCTCATAATGGCCGCATAGGAATACCAAATTATCTTCCCTTGAAAGCTCCACTGCCTTTTCCTGATTAAAAAGGCTTCCCTGTGGTGTCACATATATAACACGTGGCTTTTTTGCACCAGCTTTGCCAATCTTTTCCTCAACTGCCTTGTAACAGTCATATACCGGCTGTGCCTGCATAAGCATCCCTGCCCCACCGCCATAGGTGTAATCATCAACCTTTTTGTGTTTATCAACCGTATAGTCACGTATATTGACTGCATCTATGGAAATATATCCATTTTCCTTTGCTCTCCCGATAATGCTTGTATTCAGACCGTCAAGCACCATATCGGGAAAGAGCGTCATAATATGAAAATGCATTGCTACCTCCAAACCTAGATTAATCCAAAAGTCCGGGCATGATATGAACTTTCATTTTCCTGCTTTCCATATCCACCCCAAGTATGCACTGTTTGATTGCAGGGAAAAGCACATTCCGGGAATTATTTGTCATGACACCATCCCCAAGCTTTACCTCATATACATCATTTGCACCTGTCTCTATGACGTTAATCAGCTCGCCAAGGTAATTATCCTCCTCGTCATATACCTTAAGACCTATTAAATCAGCTATAAAATACTCATCAGGATTTAATTTAACCGCATTTTCCCTTGTTACATAAAGGTTCTTTCCCTTATATTTTTCTATATCATTTATATTGTCAAAGCCCTTAAATTTAAGAATTGCGAACTGTTTAAAAAACTTTACGTTTTCTATTTCAAGGGTTATTTTTTCCTTACCTGTATCAAGTATTACTTCCTTTAATTTTTTAAAACGTTTCACATCATCAGTTGTCGGAAACACCTTAACTTCCCCTCGGACACCGTGTGTCTGCGTAATTGCACCTACCTGCAATAAATCTTCCATTAAATTCCTCCGTGTTACTATTTACATAAAATAGGGTGTTTATTAAAACACCCTACCCGATTAATACTATACAATTTCAACATCTACCTTAATATTTTCCTTAGAAGATGCCGCCTTGACAACGGAACGGATTGCCTTTGCAATTCTACCCTGCTTGCCAATTACCTTACCCATATCGGCTGGCGCTACATGAAGCTCAATAGTGATGTTCTTACCGTCTTCTTTTTCTGTAACAACTACCTCGTCAGGGCTGTCTACTAAAGCCTTGGCTATAACTTCGACTAATTCTTTCATATATATCCTCCATGAGTGTTAACTATTTCTCAATGCCGGCTGCCTTGAAAATCTTAGCTACAACATCTGTAGGCTGTGCACCGTTTGCAAGCCACTTCTTAGCTAATTCCTCATTAACCTTGAACTCGCTAGGGTCTGTGTTAGGATTGTAAGTACCAATTTCCTCAATACACTTTCCGTCTCTTGGGCTCCTAGAGTCTGCTACAACAATTCTATAGATAGGAGCTTTCTTCTGACCCATTCTTCTTAATCTGATTTTTACTGCCATGTTCTTTCACCTCATTAATCTTTCTTTTTTTATATTAAATAAATTTATCAAAAAGGAAATTTGAATTTTCCCTTTTTACCTCCAATTCCCCCCATCATTCCTGGGAGCTGTTTCATCATCTTCTGGGACTGCTCAAATTGCTTGATGAAACGGTTAACAACTGCTATGTCTACACCTGCGCCCTTTGCAATCCTGTGTTTACGGCTTGGGTTAAGTAGCTTAGGTTCTTTCCTCTCCGCAGGAGTCATTGATAATACAATTGCCTCCATACGTGCAAGCTGTTTATCGTCAATGGCTGACTCTATATCGCTTGTCTTAATTCCCATTCCCGGCATCATGCCTAGAATACTTGACAGACCTCCAAGCTTTTTCATTTGGTTCATGCTCTCAAGATAATCTTCAAAGTCAAACTTACCCTTTTTGAGGCGTGATGCCATTTCCTTTTCCTTTTCGGCATCCATTTCAATATTTGCCTCGGCAACCTTATCTATCAGTGTAAGGACATCTCCCATACCCAAAATTCGGTTAGCCATTCTGTCAGGATAAAACTGTTCTATATCAGTAAGCTTTTCGCCTGTACTTACAAACAATATAGGCTTTCCGGTAACAGCCCTGACTGACAATGCCGCACCACCCCTTGTATCACCATCCATCTTGGAAAGGATAACTCCGGTCACACCTATCTTTTCATCAAATTCCTTTGCAACATTCACCGCATCCTGTCCGGTCATTGCATCCACAACCAAAAGCGTCTGGTGAACATCAACGTTCGCCTTAATTTCCTGTAACTCCGCCATCATATCCTCATCAATATGTAAGCGTCCTGCGGTATCAATAATTACAACGTTGTTGCTGTTCTTTGCAGCGTGTTCTAAGGAAGCCTTAACAATGTCAACCGGCTTATGGTTGGTACCCATTGAGAAGAAATCAACCTGCTGTTTATCAGCATTTATTGATAACTGTTCAATGGCTGCCGGTCTGTATATATCACAAGCCACAAGCAGGGGCTTCTTACCCTTTAGCTTGAGCTTTCCTGCAATCTTTGCCGCTGCGGTAGTTTTACCCGCACCCTGAAGACCACACATCATTATAACCGTGGTGGCTTTGCCGGGCTGAAGCTCTAGCTCTGTAGTCTCAGACCCCATAAGGGAAACCATTTCCTCATTGACAATTTTAATAACCATCTGCCCAGGGTTGAGTCCATTCATTACGTCCGAACCGATTGCCCGTTCCTCAACAGCCTTTATAAATTGTTTAACCACCTTGAAGTTAACATCTGCCTCCAAAAGAGCCATTTTAACTTCCTTTAATGCAGCCTTTACATCCGCCTCTGTAAGACGACCTTTACTTCTTAAATTTTTAAATACATTCTGTAACTTGTCAGTTAAGCTCTCAAATGCCATTAATTAAAGCTCCTCTATAATTTCGTTTGATAACTGTTTAATTTCATCGTCATCCGTTAACATGTTTATTTTTTGTATCTTATATTTAATCTTAGAAAATTTTTCCACAAGATGAAGCTTTTCCTCATATCCATTCAAAATCTTATCGCACCTTTTAATCAGGTCATGAACACCCTGCCTACTGATACCGTTCTCGTCGGCTATCTCACTTAATGAATAATCATTAAATACAGCATCCTCATAAATCTTTTTTTGGTGTTGCGTCAACAATTCACCGTAGAAATCATAAAGCATACCCCTGTACTCAAGCTTTTCAAGTTCAGTGCTTTCATTAGCAATATTATTAATTGTTTCCACACTGTTACCTCACTCTCTGCAACATGCGACTTTATGAGAATATCATAGTTCAATACAGTTGTCAAGCATTTTTTCTTTACAGACATATGTTCGGGCTATTTAGTTATGTTCTGTCTTTTGTTGACTTCAAAATTGTTAAGTGAAGACTCACTATTATACTTCTTTATAAGTAGGTCCTATTATATAGGCAAGTTTTGTAAATGACTTTGACCTCTCACCCTTAAACAACCCTCTAAGCAAATCTATATACTCCCTTTGGGCGATATCGTCAAACTTATCATTTCTAAATATGGCATCCCACTCGTCTATTACTATTAAAAAAAGGTACTCAATTTTTTGAATACCTTTTTCTCTACTATGATATTTTAATAACCTACACTACTACATCATGCTCTTTCTGCTTCTCTGTTGTCATAAAATAGCAATATTTTTTCTACATATTCGCAACCTCCGAACCATGAGCTAAAAATATAACCAAAAACTGTATTACCGTCTGCGCCGGTGTAAATGAAATAATCACACTAATAACCGCTGTAATCACACCTATTAGTATTATTTTTTGTTGTCCCTTTGCATAAGGCTTTGCCATTTTTGCCAACCATAAAGTCACAAGTCCATAAAATATTGTTGTCATATCAAATGGAATAAGCAAACCTACATAAAAATCATTTTTAAGATCTTCAGATAATTCATCTATAGGTGTCCATAAATAACTAATTCCACACATAACAAGAGCAGTTAAAATACCAAAAATCAATACCAACAATCCTAGCATCTTATTGCCTTTTTCCGTTTTTATCAGCCATGCAATAATTGTATTTTGTAAAAATACTACCAGCCAAACCGCCACTACCGCAGAAATAACAATCAATAACTCAGTCGAAATATGTCTCATAGAAGATATTGCATAATTAAGCGAGAGTCCACTAACCCATTGTACTATATTATACAATAAAATAAATATTCCAAATGCAACAATAAGAAAAAAAGCAAATGCATCCTTGTCTCTGTAAATATCCCGCCAGGTAAATCCTCTATGATATTTGAACAGAACTCCCTGTTTTCGTTCAACATCTTTATTCATGTACTTCTTTACAATATTCGTTACTATTACAAATAAAATAATAAAAAAGATAGGCGAAAACAATGAAACCGTAAAATTATAATACACACCATACGCAGCAGTATCTCTATTCAAGTACCAATTCAATATAAAATCTATCACTTTAATAACTACAAATGTTAATACTAATGTAATTACCAATATAGGAACTATTTTTTTCTTCACAACTTGCCAAAATTTTATTTCATCCATTAGAATTTGTCCCCTTTATATTTTTCTTCAAGAATTTTTTCTACTATTGAACACTCTTGCTTCTATTTCTGTATCAGTATCTGGAAGTTGTCTTCCTAGGTCTGTATTTCTAATTCTAATATATGCGCCTTGTGCATCTAACTCTCCTATTTCCAAAGCCTGTCTGACATATTCTCTTACATTCCAATACCTATTACCTTGATTTATATATTCTGTTTGAAAAAGTAAATCTGATGCCTTTTTTCCTCCCCTTAAAACTTTTTTTACAAGCATAACCATAATACAGAAAAACCAAAAAACAACAAATGCCATAACTATTTTTTCTGTAACATCAAATATTTCTTCTCTAGGTGCAAGAATTCCCACTATGAAAAAACATAACACCAAACTTATCGAAAATATCTTATGACGTACAAAAAAAATTGGCTTTTTTTGCGGTTTAGCCTGTTTAGGAAAAGGATATGTTATATTAGCTAATCTTCCATTTTTCATAATATCCAATAAATCTTTTCTTACTACAGGGTCAAAGTCTTTTGCACGATACCTGTTACTGACAGCATTTATTGCTTCTTCTGTCGCTGTGTATCCAAAACTAAATCCAAATCCCCATTCCAAATCATCTAATAAACTCATTATGTACCTCCATCAATTTATTTTGGTGAAAATTTTGTCGAGAGAATTATATCATTATTTTCTTTATATTGCAACATATTATGTAATTCTTTTTTTTACAATTAAAATTGAAACAAAAAAGGACCCACCTTTCACAGCAAGTCCCTAGTAATATCCTTATACCCCTCACCATAAATCTCGCTTGCAGAGGATATAATCATAA
>CAYTGS010000124.1:0-6002 GCA_964437435.1 uncultured Roseburia sp. | reverse complement strand
GTATGTCCCTCCTGCCATAAAAATTCACGGCTTCTGAGGAACGGGCGTGTAGTTTTCTCCCAACGAACTACTGAACACCATTGGTTATATACCTTTGGCAAATCTCTATATGAATGTACTTCGTTTTTATAGAAATCACAAAAAAGCGTCTCCGACGTCGGACGGACGCAAAGCCTTTCCTGTAACGGCTCAAGCCCACCGTGTGTCACCCAGGCAACCTCTGGTGCAAAGCCCTCTACATGGTCTTTCTCCACCTGAAGTAAGCTTTCGGGAATAAACATCGGCATATATACGTTCTCTACGCCTGTCTCCTTGAATTTAGCATCAAGCTGGCTCTGTATCTGCTCCCAAATTGCATATCCAGCAGGCTTGATTACCATACATCCCTTTACGCTCGAATAATCGCAAAGCTCCGCTTTCTTAACTACATCCGTATACCATTGCGCAAAATCATCTTCCATGGAAGTAATTGCCTCTACAAGTTTCTTGTCGTTTGCCATATTTTAATCTTCTTTCTTACTTGTTTTATCATAAACCGTATTTTATCTTATCCTAGAGTACAGCTTTTGTCAATTAAATTTCATCAGCTATAGGTGCAGTAACTACGAATGAAGCCACAACAGTAACTACAACTGCTATAATGATAAGAAGCATTCCGCCTAAAAGCAAAATCATTGCCCCGCCGTCGTCCGAGCTTTGGGCGCTGTCTGCCGTTGCAGCCTGCGTATCCTCAATGACAACAGCCTGCCCTGATTGCTCCGAAGCGTGAGCAGTTGAAGCCCCAAAAGAAAATGCTGAAATAAATATTCCAAGTACAAAAGCAAGCATTAACCTAAATACATAGTTTGAAACATTACGTTTTGTCATAAAAATATCCTCCATTCATTTGCGTTTTCAAATAACCATTTAACTAATTGTACCACATATTTTTCGCAAAGTGAATTGTTTTCAGATAGTTTTTTATAAATTTAACTGTTCTCCGCCTTTTACTTCAACAAATTTCTCATCATCAACACAAATCCAAAGGCTCTGTGCGCACGGATTGTATACAAATGAACCGTCAGCAGCATACTGTGCCATTTTGACAACATCCATATAATCAACTATCTCAATATTAGTGGCATACCAAATGTCATCCTGACCACCTATCATTTCACAAAATTCCTCCATAACATCCCAGTTATCATTGTTTGTGAACTCATAGCTGTGTCCCCATACATACATCATGTACAAATACTGCTTTTTCTTAAGCTCTATAAATCTCTTTCCATTTTCTATCAAATTATGGTTGTGGTGGCATGTAGCCTTCCACCTTAAGAAATCCTCCGGCATTGCAAAGTCATCGGTACTTCCAACGACCCTTCCGTACCTTATTCCGAGCGCAGGAAGCAAATCACATATTTCCTTTGAATATGAACCGTTAGGATAAGCAAGTCCCCTCACCGTATATCCCATTATTTCCTCTAATTTCTTCCTGTCATCAATAACCTCCTGTGCCACACCCGTAAGAGGACATCTGGAAATTGTGGGATGTGTCACCGTATGACAGGCAACCTCATGACCCTTATAAAGCTCCTTATACTCTGACTGGGGTATTCGGGCAGGGTCTTTCTCAAGACCGCTGTTTAAATTAAAGGTTCCCTTTATACCGTTTTTGTTAAAAATTTCTACAAGCCTTCTGTCCTCCTGCTTTCCGTCATCATAACTCATTGTAAGTACTTTGTGTTTTCCACCGGGAAAACATGCATAAATTTTCTTGATATGTGTTTTCATTTGCTGTTTATTTCCTTTCATTGCGTATATTATTTTCAAATTTTGCTACCATTCTCCGACCGCTTTCCTCGTCCGAATTTTCCAAAGCGGCAATAAACTCCTCCATTGGACCCCTTGTCTTTTCATCTGCGGCTATCACGGAATTTTTCAGACTGGCAATATAATCCTCCAGACACTCGCTAAATTCAAATGAAACCCTGCCATCTGAGAGCATGGCAATATTAAGGGTATATGCCACATTAGTCCACTCTACCTTCTGTGTCATGGCACATAGCTCCTTTAACCTCTTTAAAAAATTAAAACCCTTCGGTGTCCTGTCAAAAACATCATCCATGCTCACTCCGAAAAATTCAAAATCATCCTGTGAGGCGATACATTCCACCTTTAAAGCTGCCTTTTTCTTATACTCCAAGCTCACCCCTCCTTTAGCTTAAATTATATCGCTTTATATTCCCCAATGCAATTCATAACTGAATTTTGGCATAAAAAAAGCTGTAGCAAGGATTATCCAACAATCCATGATACAGCTTTAAAAGTCTGATTTATATATTTATTGCTCATCATCCTCAACCACATCCGTGTGAAACATTAGTAAAAATTCGGCGCCGTTTTTAATTGTCAATTTCATAACGACACCCTTTTCATCAACGGAAATTTTTGAGTTTATTTTCATTACCGTGTCGAGATTGAGTTGAACCGCAGTAAACATATCATCACTTACAAGGCACATAACTCTGCCGACGACTTTTACTTCCGAACATATTACTGAAAGGGACATATTCAAGCCTGTTCCGTCTGTTACATCCTCTATTGTAGACAAAGCAATAGGAATATTCCTAACATCAGCAAGCACTGATATCAGACTGTCCACATCCTTTACAGTTAACAAACGATTACGCATCGTTTCTAAATAATTCGTCCAATTCTGCATTCCATCCATATTTTGGCCCCCTTTGTTTTACTCCCCCTTTTTGAGCTTTTGTACCTGCAAAATTTCAAGATACAATTATTGCGAAATGCATAATACAAGGTCAATAATGCCGGAAAAGACTGTCCCCCTCATTTATTTCCCGACCAAGTTCGTAATAGAAACAAATTTAACAACAACTTGCGCCACACTATATTATTTGTATTAATATTATATTTTTCACATAAAATTTTGTCAACTATTTAAGTGTGTTCTTGTTTTAAATTTACCATTTTTTGTCAAATTTAATAGAAAATTTATTTTTTTCACCATTGTCAGGATTATCAAAGCTGATTTTGTCTGCAAGAAGTGCCGTATTTCCTATGTTAAGTCTTTTAGATATTTCATTTGAATGAGGGTTGCCATATTTCAAATCACCTAAAAGCGGATATCCTGCATTAGACATCTGTACACGTATCTGGTGGTGTCTTCCTGTGAAAAGCTCCACCTGTACTACAGATAATAAGGCTCCTTCTATATTTTTATTTTCTATGCATGTATATACCAACCTAGCCTCTTTTGCATCCTTTGTACCTTTACCCACAACCTTTGACAGGTTTGTTTTCCCATCTTTTAAAAGGTAGTCTGTAAGCTCCCTTGTCTCCCCAACAGGAATAATTCCATCCACCAAGGCTGTATATGACTTTTTAAGCGTTCCTTTATTTAACTGCGCAGTAAGGTTTGCGGTTGCCCTGCTTGTCTTACCAAATACCAAAAGCCCCTCTACCGGCTGGTCAAGTCGGTGCACCACGCCTATATAGGTATCCTCGCCTTTCTGCTTCCTGTAATTTCTAAGCTCTGAAACAATATCCGGCTGACCTATCCTTGAAGTCTCCGTTGCAATCCCTGACGGCTTATGCACAACAATTACGCTTTTGTCCTCGTATATGATTATTTTATCCATTCGGGTGGCTCCTTATACTACAACTTTAGTTTCCAACGTGAAAAACCTTGCAGTCAACGCAAGGCTTTTTAATGAAGCTTATAACTTAAAGCGGTATCCGACTCCCCATATAGTTTCAATGTATTGGGGTTTTGAGGTATCTGTCTCAATTTTTTCACGTATTTTCTTAATATGAACCGTAACCGTTGCGATATCACCAATTGAGTCCATATCCCAGATTTCCCTAAAGATTTCTTCCTTTGTAAATACGTGGTTCGGATTTTCCGCAAGGAAAGTTAAAAGGTCAAACTCCTTGGTGGTGAAAGCCTTTTCCTCACCATTTATAAATACACGCCTTGCAGTCTTATCAATTCGTATGCCACGTATTTCAACAATATCATTGTCCTTTGTATGGCTTCCGACAAGACGGTTATAACGCGCCATATGTGCCTTAACCCTTGCAACAAGCTCACTTGGACTAAACGGCTTTGTAAGATAATCGTCTGCGCCAAGTCCAAGTCCTCTGATTTTGTCAATGTCATCTTTCTTTGCGGAAACCATAAGGATTGGAACATCCTTATCCTCACGGATACGCTTGCAAATTTCAAATCCGTCAATACCTGGCAGCATTAAATCAAGGATAATCAAATCAAAGTCCTCTGCCAAAGCTGTCGAAAGCCCCTTGTCTCCGCTATTTTCAATTTTAACCTCAAAATCATTCAACTCAAGATAATCTTTCTCAAGCTCTGCAATTGCTTCCTCGTCCTCTACTATCAATATCTTACTCATTTTTCCATCCCTTTCTATATAATAACCTCATCTTTTTTATCAACATGTTTTCTAAGTACAAAGTGCATACAGGTACCTTCGCCCTCTTTGCTTGTAGCCCATACGTAACCGCCATGGTCTTCAATTATTTTCTTAACAATACTCAAGCCTATTCCGCTGCCTCCCTGCATTGAATTTCGTGAGGCATCAGTCCTGTAAAATCTCTCAAATATATTTCCAATATCCTTTGATGCAATGCCCTTTCCATTATCCTCTATCTCTACCTTAACAGACTCGCCCTCGTCAAGAATTCGTATGTCAATCTCGCCATTGTCATGTCCCATATATTTGACGCTGTTTCCTATAATATTATTGATAACCTTCTTTAACTGCTCCGGGTCAGCCACAACGCAGGTGTCCGAGGGTGCAAGGTTTGTGAAGTTAAGATGTATGTTTTTCGATTCAAGGTCAAGTCCAACTTCCTCAACGCAATCTGTGAAATAATCCGCCACATTTAAAATATGGAAGTGATACGGTATCTTATTTGAGTCAATTCCAGAATATGTTGTAAGCTCATTTATGAGCCTATCCATGTCGTTTGCCTTATTATAAATCGTTTTAATATATTTATCCATCTTCTCGGGCGTATCAGCAACCCCGTCCATTATACCTTCGACATAACCCTTTATGGAGGTTATAGGTGTTTTCAAATCGTGTGAAATATTGCTTACAAGCTCTTTTGACTTCTTTTCGTTCTGGGCTTTTTCTTCCTCGTTTTCCTTTAACTGTAGGCGCATTTGCTCATAATGCTCAAACAAAAGCCCCATCTCATCTTCCCTTGCCTCCTGTAGCCTGTAGTCAAAATCACCGTCAGCTATATGCTGCATAGCTTGGCTTAACTCCTTTAAAGGCTTGTAGATATCCTTGTTTATCCACGCAGTTACAACAGCACTCGTGATGATAAGTATTATCATCATTGCAATGACAAGAGACTTCATAAACCTCCTGCTTATCATTGCCCCTATCATCAAATCCTGGTGCGTCAGCTCTTGGAGCATATTAATATTTTCATGATATCCAAACCCTAGGAATACTACCATACCGCATACAAGCGGTACAATTATGATTGCAAGGAAAAGTATAAGCATTTTGAATTTGAATTTCATGCGATGTTTTCCGTTCATATTTTCACCCTCGTAAGCTTAAGGCAGATTTAGCATATTCTATTTCATGTCCTGCCTTTAATTATTACAAATAGTATAACACATACTTTTGTAAAAAATAGAGTTTTGCGGATTTATTAATTTATTTTTTATGTTTTTTAATTTGTGATTTATTTTCAATTTTTTCCATTGACTTTTTGATATAAACTGAATATAATAACAGTAATCATTACTAATTTATAGTAATGTATATTTTGAAGGGATGGGATGCTATGGTTATGAAATTTAGCCGTCAAAGAGCTGCAATCCTTACCTTCCTGCAATCCCGTAAGGACCATCCTACGGCGGAGCTTGTTTATACAAATGTTAAGGAGGAATTTCCTAATATCAGTCTTGGCACTGTATACCGCAACTTAAATCAGCTTGCGGAGGCAGGAATGGTAGCGAA
>CAYTGS010000123.1:0-6096 GCA_964437435.1 uncultured Roseburia sp. | reverse complement strand
CAATTTTGGAAGGCTCAAAGGCTTTTTCAAAGGATTTGATGAAAAAGTACAATATTCCTACGGCGGCATACGAAAACTTTAATGACCCTGATAAGGCACTTGCATACCTTGAAACGGCAAGCTTTCCCATTGTGTTAAAAGCTGACGGTCTTGCACTTGGAAAAGGCGTTCTCATCTGCAACACCAAAGAGGAGGCAAAGCAGGGCGTAAAACAGATTATGCTTGATAAGCAGTTTGGAGCAGCCGGAAACACAATGGTTATAGAAGAATTTATGACGGGACGTGAGGTATCGGTTCTTTCATATGTGGACGGAAAGACAATTAAGACCATGACCTCTGCACAGGATCACAAGCGTGCAAAGGATGGAGACCAGGGCTTGAACACAGGGGGGATGGGAACTTTCTCGCCAAGTCCGTTTTATACAAAGGAGGTGGATGAATTTTGTAAAAAATACATCTACCAGGCAACAGTTGACGCTATGGCGGCAGAGGGCAGGGAGTTTAAGGGGATTATCTTTTTTGGACTTATGCTCACACAAAATGGACCAAAGGTTCTTGAATATAATGCAAGATTTGGGGATCCGGAGGCACAGGTGGTATTGCCACGAATGAAAAATGATATAATAGACGTTATGGAAGCCTGCGTCGAGGGAAGACTCGATACAATAGACCTTCAGTTTGAGGATAATGCGGCGGTCTGCGTAGTACTTGCAAGCGACGGTTATCCTGTTAAGTATGAGAAAGGTCTTGAAATCAGGGGACTTGAGAACTTTGAAGGCAAAGACGGATATTATTGCTTCCATGCAGGAACAAAGCTTGATGAAAAAGGAAAGTTTGTTACTAATGGAGGAAGGGTGCTCGGTATTACTGCAAAGGGAGCTACTTTAAAGGAAGCAAGGGCAAATGCCTACGAAGCAACTAAATGGATAGATTTTGACAACAAATATATGCGTAATGATATCGGTAAAGCGATAGACGAAGCATAACAACAGGGAGTGGAGAAAATGACAAAGAACACAGGAAAAGGAATTAAAAACGTATTATTTACATTTATTTTATGTTTTGTACTCAGCGCAAGCGTTTTGAATTTTGGGTATAATATGGGAGTGGTTAATGCCACTGAATCGGCTGAAACCAAGAAGTGTACAGTATCTTCTGAAACAGCACGAATAAGAAAAGGGGCATCAACAAATGATGATATAGTGGCTACGGCAAATCGTGGAATGTCTTTAACTATAACAGGTGAGACAAACGGTTCTGATGGGAATGTATGGTATCAGGTAAGCTTTACATATAACAATAAAGAGATTACAGGATTTATACGTTCAGACCTTGTTACATTTGATGATGTTCCGGCTGATACGGCTGTTTCGGAGATAACAGGCGAGGTAGGAGGCGAGACTTCTACAGAGGTACAGACTGAGGAAACAGTTGAACCCCAACAGGAGGATACAACACAGTCTGATGGAAGCTCACAGGATATTATTTTAATGAATGTTGACAGCACACCATATATAATGCCGGAATTTACACAGGTGAGCTTAAGCTGGAATGACCAAAGTATTAATGCATATAGAAATGGCGGTTTTTATATTTTCTATGCACAAATGCAGAATGGTGATGAGGGCTGGTATATGTTTGACTCTGAAAAGGGCGTTTACCAAAGATATGTTTATGACTCTGAAAATGCCACAGTTCCAAGCAGCACAGGAGTTGCAAGCTTATTGCCGGTAATAATACTCGCAGTTATAATTGTAATACTTATCGCAGTTGTTGTTATTTTGGCTTTAAAACTCAGGGATGCATCGTATGAGGATGACTACTATGGTGATGATGACGATGATTATGGCGATGACGGTGATGATTTAGAGTTTGAGGAGCTTGATAGGAGACCTGTGCGTCGTCCACAGCAGCCGACCCAGGGACAGCGACAGGGACAAAGCCAGCAGGTACGCCGTCCACAGCAGCCGACCCAGGGACAAAGCCAGCAGGCACGCCGCCCACAGCAGCCGACCCAGGGACAGCGACAGGGACAAAGCCAGCAGGTACGCCGTCCACAGCAGTCAGGACAGGGGCAGCAGGTACGTCGTACACAACAACCAGGACAGGGGCAAAGCCAGCAGGCACGCCGTCCACAGCAGTCAGGACAGGGACAGAATCCACAGCAAAGACAAAGACGCCCGCAAAATGAAAATGCTTCTGCATCAGGAAACAGACCGGTAAATAATAGACCGGCAAATAATGACCAGGATGACGATATTAACTTAATAGATGTATAAAATGACGGAATACGTGTGCAAGATATAATATGCACACGTATTTTTATTAAAAAATTATAATCTGCTTGTATACATATATTCATTGTGCTACAATCATTATAACAGCCGCTTTTAAAAGGGCAGGAGGTCAAGTCTATGATTATAGAAATTGATTTTAACAGTGATGAAGCTATATATATGCAACTGCGCAACCAAATAATAATGGGAATTGCAACATCACAGTATCAGGAGGGAGATGCACTTCCGTCAGTGAGACAGCTTGCTGATACTATAGGTATAAACATGCATACGGTCAACAAAGCATATTCTGTATTAAGGCAGGAGGGGTTTGTCAAGGTAGACAGGAGAAAGGGAGCGGTTATTGCAATTGATATTGATAAACTTCAGGCAATAGAGGATTTAAAGCGGGATATGCAGGTACTATTGGCGAAAAGCAGCTGCAAGAGGATTTCCAAGGAAGAAGTCCATGCGCTGATAGACGAGATTTATGAACAATATGAATAGGTATTTATGGAGGCATAGAAGAAATGCAGCAGTTTACGGATAAAGCAAAGGCGGCACTACAAAAAGCTGCCAGAGCTGCCAAGGATTTACAGCAAAGCTATATTGGAAGTGAACATATTCTTCTCGGACTTATTAAAGAGAGAGGAAGTGTGGCTTCAAGGGTGCTGGTTGAAAGCGGAGTCAGTGAGGAACAGCTTGTCAGCATGATAAGGGAACTTATTGCTCCTGAGGGAGGGCTGGCGATAATGGAGAGGGACGGTTATTCTCCGAGAGCCCAGAGAATACTTGACGAGAGCCATAATATTGCTCGAAAATACAACAGTCAGATGACGGGAACCGAGCATATTCTCATTTCAATGATTTTTGAGGGTGAGAATGTGGGGGTAAGGCTTTTGAATACAATCGGTATTAATGTACAGAAGCTTTATATGGATACGCTCATGGCAATGGGTGAGGATATAAACAAGCATAGGGATGACCTAAATAAGAACAAATATAAAAAGAAAAAAGACGGGGTAACAATCACGTTAAATCAATATAGTAGGGATTTAACTTTCCTCGCAAAGGAAGGAAAGCTTGATCCTGTTGTGGGCAGGGAAGATGAGATAATGCGTGTTATACAGATATTATCGAGACGCACCAAAAACAATCCGTGCCTTATAGGAGAGCCGGGAGTTGGAAAAACGGCGATAGCAGAGGGACTTGCCATGAGGATTGTAAATGGTGATGTCCCAAACACAGTTAAGAATAAACGTGTTGTAACCCTAGACCTTGCCGGAATGGTGGCTGGCTCAAAGTATAGAGGCGAATTTGAGGAGAGAATTAAGAAGGTTATTAAGGAAGTTATTGATGACGGAAATATATATCTTTTCCTTGATGAAATTCATACTTTGATAGGCGCAGGTGGTGCAGAGGGGGCAATTGACGCATCAAATATCTTAAAACCGTCTCTTTCAAGGGGGGAGATACAGCTTATCGGTGCCACAACGGTAGCCGAATACAGGAAATATATTGAAAAAGACGCAGCATTAGAGCGAAGATTTCAACCGGTAATGGTTGAGGAGCCTACAGTGAGCGAGGCTGTTGAAATTTTAAATGGAATTGCTTATAAATATGAGGAACATCATCATGTTAAAATCACCCAGGATGCGATTGAGGCGGCAGTAAAGCTTTCAGACAGGTATATAAATGACCGTAATCTTCCGGATAAGGCAATTGATTTGATAGATGAGGCATCGGCGGCAATACGGATACGGAATATGAATGTTCCTGATGGACTTAAGGAAATGCAGGAGCAGATAAAAAAATACGACCTACAGATTGAACGTTCCATTAGAATGGAAGTATTTACCCAGGCAGCAGAGCTTAGAATTGCACAGCAGGAGCTTGTGAAGAAATATGAAAAGGCGCTTGCAAGGTATGAAAAAACGCAGGCTGAGAAAAACCTTGTCGTAACTGAAAATGATATAGCTGATGTTGTGGCAAGATGGACTAAGATACCCGTATCAAAGCTTACCCAGAAGGAGAGCGAGAGGCTTCTAAAGCTAGAGTCAATTCTTCATAAGCGTGTAATCGGACAAAACGAAGCGGTCACGGCAGTGGCACAGACAATGAAAAGAGGACGTGTGGGACTTCAGGATCCTAACCGCCCTATCGGTTCATTCCTGTTTCTTGGACCTACAGGAGTGGGAAAAACGGAGCTTTCAAAGGCTCTCGCAGAGGCGATGTTTGGCTCTGAAAATGCCATTATACGTGTAGATATGTCTGAATATATGGAGTCTCATTCGGTGTCTAAAATGGTAGGCTCTCCTCCGGGATATGTGGGATTTGAGGAAGGCGGACAGTTAAGCGAGAAAGTTAGGAGAAATCCTTATTCTGTGGTCTTGTTTGATGAGATAGAAAAGGCTCATCCGGATGTATTTAATATACTTTTGCAGGTTCTCGATGAAGGTCATATTACGGACTCTAAGGGACGTAAGGTGAGCTTTAAGAATACAATTCTCATAATGACCTCAAATGCAGGCGCACAGCGCATAGTTGAACCGAAAAATTTAGGATTTAATACCTCCACTGATGTTAATGCAGACTATAATAAAATGAAGTCAAATGTAATGGAGGAGGTTAAGAGGTTATTTAAACCTGAATTTATTAATCGAATTGATGAGATAATGGTATTCCACCAACTCACACAGGACGATATGAAGCAGATTATAACATTGCTTTCAAAGGGACTTTGTGAGCGCAGTAAGGCTCAGATGGATATTGATTTAACCTTTACCAATTCCTTAAAAGAATATCTTGTAAACAAATATTCTGATATCAAGATGGGTGCGAGACCATTAAAACGTGCAGTTCAGAATGTTGTGGAAAATGAGCTTGCGACGGCAATTTTGGAGGGCAGGATAAAGCGTGGAGACACTGTAAGCGTGGGTGTTCGTGGTGACAAGGTTGTATTCAATGTAAAGGATAAAGGTAACAAGTAACAAAATTTTTTTGCAAAATTGTGAAAATATTTTGTAGAAAAAGGTAAAATTATAGTATATTATATATAAGAGACTAAGTCTCAATATGTAATCAAAATAAAAGTTTTATGGTAAATTTAGGAGGACGAAAGAAATGGCAGTAGTTGTAGAATTACTACGTTCCGAGAGTAACGGAAATATCAGCTTTGGTAATCATGAGCTTGATGCGAAGGCTAAGCTTGAGGATTTTGAGAATGCCGGGGATGTATACAAGGTGAAAACCTTTAAGGAAATTACAAGGCTTGAAAAAAACGGTTTGTTTTTATATGAATCGGTTCCGGGTACCTCCGTTCATAACTTTTGCGAAAGTGAAAGCGGAATATCATTTGTAGTTGAAGGAGGTCAGGATGCCCAGATAACACTTGGGGCAGCCGATGATTCAGAGTATGAAATAATACTGGCAGGCGAAAGCGCAGGCGTTATGAAAACCAATCTTTCAGGAAAGCTCAATATTAGTGTAGAGCTTGAGGGAGCGGGAGAGGTTGAAGTAAAAGTAATAAAGAAATAATAAAAAGGCTGTCGCACTAATATCGAGCGACAGCCTTTTATGTATTAATGGAGGAATAAATGGCTAAAAAGATTACAACAGTATTTTTCTGTCAGGAGTGTGGGCATGAATCATCTAAGTGGATGGGACAGTGCCCAGCGTGTAAGCAGTGGAATACATTTGTGGAGGAAAAGGTAAGTGTAGTTGGAAGCGGAATGGGGGGGAGCGCTAAGACTACAGGTGTAAAGGATACACCAAAGCCCACGTCCATAGGTGATATTTCAATGCATGAGGATGAGAGGAT
>CAYTGS010000122.1:0-6150 GCA_964437435.1 uncultured Roseburia sp. | reverse complement strand
CCTACAACAGATGAAATCAAGCTTGCATATGAGTATGACGAGTTCCGTGAGTATGCATATGATATGAAGGAAATGGCTGATGCCGGATGTTGGAGTCGTAGTGCGCTTACAAATACTGTAACTGATGATGATGCATTTGCAGCCCTCCAGGGAGCGTCTATTGCATGGAATGGTTCAGTATTTACATACATGGAGTCGGCTGAGAAGACAGATGGTGTAGAGTGTATGGCATATGACCTTACAACAGACCACCTTGTAGGTGCTGAGGCATATTCCAACAATGATATGGCAATTGCAGCTAGTTCTAGTAATCCTGAGCGTACAGCCATGGTTCTTGATATAATCAAGTTTGATACTTATGTTAATAGACTTCTTATCCTTGGAATAGAAAATCAGAATTACAGCATAAATGATAATGGTGAATACACAGAACTTGACAAGGCTTCTGATTATGCTGCTTTTGCAATTTCTGCTTCTTGGGCAATTAAGAATGGTGATTTGTCAGAGGCTGGTACACCTGAGCGTGAGAAGAAGATTACTGACGCATGGGAAGAAAGAGTTACAATGAACCCGACAATTACATTTGTATTTGATGATACAAACGTTAAGTCTTATGTTTCTGCAGTTTCATCAGTACTTACTGATTATGTTCCTATGCTAGAGCTTGGACTTGTAGATGACGTTGATACAACCATTGATGAAATGATTCAGAAATGCTATGACGCAGGACTTCAAAATATTTATGATGAGTTCTATGCACAGTATGATGAATGGGCTGCTACAAGATAAGCTTTATAAACAAATTAAAAATTAAAGCAGCTTAGTTAAAACATATATAACGCACACAGTATTTAATTGATAATTAGATATAGTGTGCGTTTTTATTTTATTTAGAAAGCAGGGAATTTTGCAGGTTGGTATTGAAAATTATTTTTTTGTAGTTTAACATATTTATAGTTGTGTACTTATAGAAAATGGAGGTTTACATACTGTGGAAAATATGGAAATTGAGAAAAAATATACAATAAAAGAACTGCCAAAAAATCTTGAACAGTACGAATGTAAGATTATAAAGCAGGCTTATCTTAACACTGCACCCGTGGTAAGGGTGAGACAGTCAAATGATAAATATATACTCACCTACAAAGGCGAAGGACTTATGGAAAGGGAGGAATACAATCTTCCTTTAGATAAAAAATCATTTGAGCATCTTCTGAAAAAGGCTGACGGAAACGTTATATCAAAGAAAAGATATATTATTCCGATTGACAATCCGAAGTTTAATGACACCTGTGTACCTATTGTAATGCCGAAGCTTAATATTGAGCTTGACATATTTGATAAGCCTTTTGCACCGCTTGTAATTGCCGAAGTTGAATTTTCATGTATTGAGCTGGCTGAGGCTTTTATTGCCCCTGACTGGTTTGATGAGGATGTTACTAATAATCCGGAGTATCATAATTCTAATATGAGTATGCGAGAATTCTAAAAGATTTTTTCGCTAATCCCCCTTTATCTCAGGGAGTCCTGAAAGCGAAGTTACAATGGAAAGTATACCTGCAAATAGTGACGAAGATATTACTACTTTCCAATCAACATTGCTTAAAACGGCTGAAGAACCAAGGGATGCAAGAAAAGTCTGCGCCATTGTGCGTATAGCCCTGATACCTGCTGCCTTTAGCCATATTTTAAAATTTGCCTTGGTCATTTGGGGTATGCTCCTTGGCATTTATTTATTATTATTCTATGACAACGTATTTGGAAATGTGACAATAAAACAACAGGGTTTTCCATAAATCTTACGATTTATAGAAAACCCTTGACAATACTGCGGATAACAGGACTTGAACCTGCACGTCTGTTGACAATAGAACCTAAATCTATCGCGTCTGCCAATTCCGCCATATCCGCATAGAAAATAAAATCTGTTATTAAATATAGCAAATAGGTGTTTAATTGTCAACTAAAATTTTCAATACCATTCTGCATATACTTTATTTTTTGGTTATTCTATGATATATTTATTACAAATATGCAGAAAGGCATGGTGGCTTGAATGGCTGATATTATGAAACTTCAAAACGGAAGTGACATACGTGGAATTGCGTGTGATGGAGTAGCAGGAGAAAGTGTAAATCTTACTAAAGGTGCAGGAAATCTTATAGGCGGTGGGTTTGTGAGGTGGCTTGCAGAGAAAAAGGGCAAAAGGATAGAGGAATTGAGGATTGGAATAGGTCATGATTCAAGAATTACCGCAGACCCTCTTTTTGAGGCAGCAGCAAGGGGAATGGTGGCATGTGGAGCTAAGGTTTATGATTGCGGACTTGTATCTACCCCCTCTATGTTTATGACAACTGTGTTTGATGAGTTTAAATTTGACGGCTCGGTTATGATTACAGCCAGCCATTTACCGTTTAATAGAAACGGATATAAGTTCTTCACCCGCGATGGCGGTTTAGAGCATGATGATATTACTGACGTTTTAAAGCTTGCGTCAGGACTTTCTATAGGTGAAGCAGACCTGTCGGTAGTGGAAAAAGTTGATTCGATTACTGTATATTGCAGATTTTTACAGGACAAAATAAAGTCAAGCATTATGTCTGGAGATTATGATAAGCCCCTTAAGGGACTTCATATTGTTGTAGACACTGGAAACGGTGCGGGAGGATTTTTCGTCGAAAAGGTACTTAATCCACTAGGGGCAGATACGACGGGAAGCCAGTTCTTAGAGCCTGACGGATATTTTCCAAACCACATTCCAAACCCTGAGAACAAGCAGGCAATGGCTGCTATAAAGAGTGCGGTTTTAGACAATAAAGCAGACCTTGGAATAATATTTGATACTGATGTTGATAGAATGTCGGCGGTTCTTCCAAACGGTGATGAGGTTAACAGGGATGCAATTATTGCAATGATGACTGCTGTTATCGCCAAGGATTATCCTGGTGGAACAATTGTAACGGATTCTGTCACCAGCGACCGGCTTACACGCTTTATCGAAAGCATAGGTATGAAACAGCATAGATTTAAGCGTGGTTATAAAAATGTAATAAATGAGTCAATACGTCTTAACAATGAGGGAATAGTATCACCGCTTGCAATAGAAACGTCGGGACACGGTGCATTGAGCGAGAATTATTTCCTTGATGACGGTGCATACATGGCGGTAAAGCTCATAATAGCGCTTGCCAATGCACGTAAGGAGAACAAGCATCTTGCTTCATATATAGAGAGCTTTGAAAAGGGCTTTGATGAAAGGGAATACCGCTTCAAGATAGACGGTGATGACTTCAAGGAATATGGAAATAACGCACTTGCAACCTTTGAGGCAAGGGCAAAGGAGAAGGGCTACAATATTGTACCAAATTCATATGAGGGTGTTCGTATAAGCTTTGACACAGATGATATCAAGGGTTGGCTTCTTCTTAGAATGTCACTCCATGACCCGCAAATGCCACTAAATATAGAAGGCGAAAGACAGGGTGATGCTGATAAAATATTTGATATTGTGTTAGAGCTCCTTAAGGGATTTGACAGACTTATTGTGCCTGCAAAATAGATTAGGAGGAGATTATTACTAGATGAGAATAGGAATGGGATATGACGTACACAGGCTTGTGGAGGGTAGGGACCTTATCATGGGTGGTGTCAAGATACCTTATGAGCTTGGACTTTTAGGACACTCTGATGCGGACGTGCTACTTCATGCTATATCAGATGCGCTGTTAGGGGCGGCAGCCCTAGGTGATATAGGAAAGCATTTCCCGGATACTGATCCTGCATATGAGGGGATTTCAAGCATTATACTTTTAGAGCATGTGGGAAAGCTTTTAGAGGAGAATATGTTTTATATAGAAAATATTGATGCTACAATAATTGCACAGGCTCCTAAGATGCGTCCCCATATAGACAAAATGCGTGAGAATATAGCTAATGCCCTGCGCATAAGTATAGACCAGGTAAATGTCAAGGCAACCACAGAGGAGGGGCTTGGATTTACGGGAGAAGGCAGGGGCATTTCCGCACAGGCTATATGCCTGCTCACCAGTCCTAGGGAAATGGCAACCATGGAAACAAGAGATACATCTTATGTAAATAGCAAAGACTGTGAAGGTTGCCCCGGCTGTAGGGCTGCTAAATAACAATAATTCTAAAAAGGAGGAATGATTTATGCCACTTGTAACAACACCACACATTAATGCTGATAAAGACGCCTTTGGAAAAACTGTGCTTATGCCGGGAGACCCATTGCGCTCTAAGTTTATAGCGGAAAATTTCATTGAAAATCCACAGCTTATAAACAATATAAGGGGAATACAAGGCTATACAGGAACATACAAAGGTAAAAAGGTAAGCGTAATGGCAAGCGGTATGGGAATGCCGACAATAGGAATTTATTCCTATGAGCTTTTCAACTTTTTTGATGTTGATAATATAATAAGAATAGGTTCTACAGGTGCACTACAGGAAAATGTTCATGTACGTGATATTGTATTTGGAATGGGAGCCTGTACAAATTCAAATTATGCAAGGCAATATAACCTTGGCGGTACATTTGCCCCTATTGCAAGCTATAAGCTTTTAAAGGAGGCAATTGCGCAGGCTGATAAGATCGGTGTAAGTTATCATGTTGGAAATATATTATCCTCTGACACATTTTATGATGATGACAAGAATGTTAATGAGGGCTGGCAGAAAATGGGAGTACTCTGCGTTGAGATGGAGGCGGCGGCCCTTTATATGAATGCGGCACGGAGTGGTAAAAATGCGCTTGCAATATTAACAGTATCTGACAGCATGGTGACAGGTGAGCAGACCACAGCCGAGGAGAGACAAAATTCATTCACACAAATGATGGAGATAGCATTGAATTTGGCATAATTTCTTTGACGGTCATTATGGAGGCTTGAAATGGGATTTATTAAAAATGTTAAGAATGAAATCAGAGTCATACGAGAACGTGACCCGGCAATCCATTCAAACATGGAAGTGTTTCTGTATCCAAGCTTTAAAGTCATGCTGCATTACAGGGTGGCGCATAAGCTTTACCTTAAGAAGCATTATTTCCTCGCAAGGTGGGTTTCCCAAAGGGGAGCGAGAAAGACAGGCATAGAGATACATCCCGGTGCCAAAATAGGCGAAAATTTTTTTATTGACCATGGAAACGGTGTCATTATAGGTGAGACTACCGAGATAGGAAACAACGTGACCCTTTATCAGGGCGTTACGCTGGGAGGAACAGGTAAGGAGCACGGAAAGAGGCATCCGACCATTGGCGATAATGTTATGATAAGTGCAGGGGCAAAGATAATTGGCTCTTTTAAGGTTGGTGAAAATTCCAAGATAGGCGCAGGAAGTGTTGTTATTGAGGAAGTACCGCCTAACTGTACGGTTGTTGGTGTACCTGGAAGGATTGTAAAGCGCAACAATAAGGCGCTTGTAAGGGAGGAGCTTAATCAGGTAGATTTGCCAGACCCAGTAAGTGAGGACATCAAGAACCTAGAACACGCAAACAGTGAGATAATAAATCAGCTTTTGGAGTTGGAAGCACAGGTAAGAAATCTAAAACGGGAGCTTGAAAAAATACATAATTAATTTACATTTCGGAGGTTTTATTAAAAATGGAAAACAAATTATCCTTTTACAATACACTGACAAGGAAGGTTGAGCTGTTTGTTCCAAACGTGGACGGCAAGGTGGCAATGTATACCTGCGGACCTACAGTGTATCATTTCGCACATATTGGAAATCTTAGAAGCTATATAATGGAAGATTTGCTTGAAAAGACTCTCCGTTATGTGGGATATGACGTTAAGCGTGTCATGAATATCACAGACGTGGGACATCTTTCAAGTGATGCCGACACAGGCGAGGATAAGATGCTTAAAGGCGCAAAGAGAGAGCACAAGACAGTTATGGAGATAGCCAAATTCTACACTGACGCTTTCTTTAGCGACTGTGCCAAATTAAATATCAAGACTCCTGATGTGGTTGAGCCTGCCACAAACTGCATACCGGAATTTATCCATATGATAGAGGTGCTTATTGAAAAGGGCTATGCATACGAAGCTGGCGGAAATATTTATTTTGATACCTCAAAGCTTGATGAATATTATGTATTTTCAAGCCAAAGCGAGAAGGAGCTTTTAG
>CAYTGS010000121.1:0-6155 GCA_964437435.1 uncultured Roseburia sp. | reverse complement strand
CAGCATATCAAGGATTGTAATTGCGGTCATTGCCTCCACTACGACAACAGCCCTTGGAACGATAATAGGGTCATGCCGTCCCTTTATCTTTACATCTATTTCCCTGCCGTCACGGCTTACGGTCTGTTGCTGTTGGAAGATAGAGGGTGTTGGCTTAAAATATGCCCTCAATATAATATCCGAACCGTCGCTCATTCCGCCGAGTATTCCGCCTGAATGGTTTGTACTCTTTATCACTTTGCCGTTATCCATACGGAAACTGTCATTGTTTGTCGAGCCTGTTGCGGTTGCCACATTCACACCGTCACCGATTTCAAAAGCCTTTACGGCACCTATTGACATTATTGCTTTTCCAAGGTTTGCGTCAAGCTTTTCAAAGACAGGCTCACCTATACCGACAGGCATATTTTTAACCTGGCATGCGACAACCCCGCCGGCAGAGTCGAGGTTTGACATACAGCTTTTTAAGAAGCTTTCGGCTTTTTTTGAGGCTTCCTTGTCGGGCATTCCCGTTTGGTTTGACCTTGCCTCGTCTATGTCAAAGTTTTCCATTGAGATTGAAATATCACCGATTGACTGTGTATAGGCTGTGACTGTAATTCCAAGCTCATTTAATAGCTTTGAGGCAATTGCACCTGCCGCAACACGACCAATTGTTTCACGTCCTGAGGAGCGTCCTCCACCACGGTAATCTCTGAAACCGTATTTTGCGTCGAATGTGTAATCGGCATGACCAGGGCGGTAGTATGTTGCAATTTCGCTGTAATCGGACGAACGTTGGGAGGTGTTTCGCACAAGCATGGATATAGGCGTACCGGTGGTTTTTCCCTCAAATATGCCTGAGAGGATTTCAACGCAGTCGCCCTCCTTGCGTTGTGTGGCAAATTGGGAGGAACCGGGTTTACGCCTATCGAGAAATTTCTGAATGTCATCTTCGTTTAATTCAAGACCGGCAGGGCAGCCGTCCACTACAACGCCTAGACCGGCACCGTGGGATTCTCCCCATGTTGTTATTTTAAATATATTTCCATATGTTGAACCTGACATAAATAGTGACCTCTTTCCTTTAGTATATAATGATATGAGGGGCAAAATACCTTTTGACCTTCATATCATTATATACATAAAACGAATTAAAATCAATTATGATTGGATATATGAAAAAAATTTAATTATCTTCGACATTTTTTTTAATTATTAATGCAAAAATTAAAAAAGTATGATATGATAATGTATAATTATGTAAATGTTGGAGTTGGATATAATGAACAGAACCTGGAAAGAAAATTATACTGCGAAAATGAAGTTGCGGATTAAGAAGCATAAATTTATGAAATATCCTATGATAGTGTGGATGGCTATGGTCACTACATTTTATGATATAGGACATTATTTTATGTACAATTCCAAAAGACTTATGTGTGTGATGACAGTATTAATATTTTTCGTTATGGGCAGCAGCTTCTCGTTTGTGGGGGAGGCAACTGATATTGATATGATGTCCGAATCAATGTGGGCTGAGATACAGGAAAATTACGAGTATCTTCCTACTGTGTTTGATGATGAGGACGGGACTATTCCATCGGATGATGACCTGTTGGAGGGATATGATGAGCATGAAGAACAGATAGATGAGACTGACCAGTATTCGCTGGATGATATTCTGGCTGCAAATGAGTATAACAGCCAGACGACCGAAGACGAAAATGATGAGGTCGCTGATAGTGTGTCAAAGGATGACTGGCAGCTTATACTTGTGAATAAACAGCACCCAATTCCAGATGATTATGAATTTACTTCCGGGATTATAAAGGGCTCGATGAAATGTGACGTTCGTATTTTGGGAGATTTATCCGATATGATGAAAGCGGCTAAGGCTGACGGTATAAATCTTGTTGTAAGTTCTTCGTACAGGGATTATGACAGACAGACATTTTTGTTTAACCGTAAGATTGACTATTATATGAAAAAAGGTTATTCTTATTTGGAAGCTTATAAATTAGCTTCTATAACGGTAACAGTTCCGGATGCCAGTGAGCACCAGATAGGATTGGCACTTGATATTGCAAGTACAACATATTCTTCACTTGAAATCGGCTTTGGTGATACAAAGGCTGGAAAATGGCTTGCGGCGCATTGTGCTGAATATGGTTTTATTTTAAGATACCCATTGGGAAAAGAGGATGTAACAGGTATTCAGTATGAGCCATGGCATTTTAGGTATGTGGGAAAAGTTGCGGCAACCCAGATTATGGAGAGGGGAATAACCCTTGAGGAATTTGTTGCGGAATTGGACTAGTACATTGTTAGGAGCAGGGCACATTGATTTGTATCGAAAGGATTTTTTAAATGTATAAAGTTTTAAAACAGGAGGGGCGTGCCAAGCGTGCCGAGGTAACGACTGTACACGGCACAATTCAAACTCCGGTATTTATGAATGTAGGTACAGTTGCGGCGATTAAGGGGGCTGTATCTACTGCTGATTTAGAGCAGATTGGAACACAGGTGGAGCTTTCCAACACTTATCATCTTCATGTAAGGACGGGAGATGAAACGATTAAGAAGCTTGGAGGACTCCACAAATTTATGTCTTGGAACAAGCCAATTCTTACCGATTCGGGCGGATTTCAGGTGTTTTCCCTTGCAGGGCTTAGGAAAATTAAAGAGGAGGGCGTATATTTCAATTCACATATTGACGGTAGGAAGATTTTCATGGGACCGGAGGAAAGTATGAAAATTCAGTCAAATCTTGCCTCGACTATAGCCATGGCGTTTGATGAATGTCCTCCAAGCAAGGCTGAAAGGAAATATGTTGAAAATTCCGTTGAGCGCACTACACGCTGGCTTGAACGTTGCAAAAATGAGATGAAGCGTCTTAATTCTCTTGAAGATACAATTAACAAAAACCAAATGCTTTTTGGCATTAATCAGGGTGCGGTTTTTTCTGATATACGTATAGAACATGCAAAGCGGATTTCAGAAATGGATTTGGACGGATATGCTGTCGGTGGTCTTGCAGTAGGTGAAACCCATGAGGAAATGTATTACATCCTAGAGGAGACAGTTCCTTATCTTCCAAAGGACAAGCCGACTTATCTCATGGGAGTGGGTACTCCTGCCAATATATTAGAGGGGGTGGAGCGTGGAATAGACTTTTTCGACTGCGTATATCCTACGAGAAACGGTCGCCATGGTCATTTATATACCAACCAAGGAAAGATTAATCTCTTTAATGCAAAGTACGAGCTTGATGAGCGTCCAATAGAGGAGGGCTGTAAGTGTCCTGCCTGCCAGAGATATTCAAGGGCGTATATACGGCATCTGTTAAAGGCTAAGGAAATGCTTGGAATGAGGCTTTGTGTTCTCCATAATCTTTATTTTTATAATACAATGATGACTGAAATACGTAATGCCCTTGACGCAGGTGAGTTTGCTTCCTACAAAAAGCGTAAGCTTGAGGGAATGAACCAAAATTAGCATTTATAAAAGTTTTACTTGATGTAATTGATATTTTATTATAAGATATCTTTGTTACTTAAAATTTAGGAGGAAATGATTACCATGAATTTATTATTGACAGCAGCGGAAGCCGGAACACAGAGCGCAAGCGTTATATCGCTTGTACTTATGCTTGTAGTCTGGTTTGTAATTATTTATTTTTTATTGCTTCGTCCACAGAAAAAGGAGCAGAAGAAAAAGGCGGCTCTTGTTAATTCAGTGGAGGTAGGTGACAGTATTCTTACGACGAGCGGGTTTTACGGAATCGTAATCGACGTTACGGACGAGGACGTGATTGTAGAGTTTGGAAACAACAAGAATTGCCGTATTCCTATGAAGAAGGCAGCTATCGAGCAGGTTGAGAAGCCTGACGCTGAATAAAAGAATACAAAAATGCAAGCTGTTGGGGCTTGCATTTTTGTTGTTAGGATTTTATCGTATAATGAAAAACCATCCAAAGAGGATAAAAGAATGAGCATAACGGATAAAAACAAAAAAATATTATACATACTGGCAACTGTAATATTGGCTTTTGCCAGTATGTATGCAGTGGCGGCATTGCAGAATATCCAAGGTGAAACATGGTGCGTTACTAATCAGATTTTATATTCATTTACAACACTGACCGCCGCAATTGGAATAGCTGACGCTATATTGGTGTGGAGGTTTTTGAAGCTTAATGACACCAGGCTAAAAATAGTTTCCATAGCCTTTGGGGTGATTGTCGCTTTTGTGTATGTAATAGGGTGGATGCTTCAATACGAAAATAATATTTCAAAAGATATGATAGTGGTAGCCATGTCACTTATATCTATTCCGGCAGGATTATTTGCAAATGTATTAGATTATGCGTCAAAGCATTATAATAGCCGAAAAGTAAATGAATTTTTCACTTCAAAAGAAGATAAATATTCAAAATGGAAAGTAATCTTTTTCTATCATATATTGTTTTTTGTAAGTTTTATACCGGCATTTATGGCATATTATCCAGGGCTTCTTGTTTATGATGCCCAATATCAGTTTACTCAGGTTTACAACGGATTTATGACAACGCATCATCCTGTGATACATATGCTTTTGATAAAGCTGGCATACAATATCGGAACAGCACTTTCGTGCATGAATAAAGGCTTTGCAGTGATTTCACTATTGCAGATGCTTACTTTGTCATTCTCATTTGCCTATGGTGTAGGTTTTTTGCGGGAGATAAGAGTGTCACGCAAGGTAAGGGTTATCGTCGCAATAGTTCTGATAATATTTCCAATCAATGCAGTTTATTCAATTAGCGTCACAAAGGATGTGTTTTTTGCTGCATTTTTCTTATTGTATGTGATAGAAACCCTTAACATATATAGAAAAGAAAAACTGACGATAAGTTCAACTATATTTTATATAATTGTAACAGTCCTTATGATACTCTTTAGGAAAAATGCCCTTTATGCATTTGCTTTAAGTATACCATTTATTGTTTTAGCTATGAAGGGTAAGAGGAAAAGGATGATTATAATTATGTTATTATCGCTCATAATAGCAACACAGACAAACAAATGTCTGCAAAATTCTCAGGGGGCATTTGACAATTCGGGGACTCGTGAGATGATGTCGCTTCCAATCCAACAGATTGCCCGAGTGTATTCCTACAATGAAGAAGCAAGGAATGATATGCAGGATGTGCTGGAACTGATACCGGAAGAATTGCTTTTGAGCTATAATCCGTATATATCCGATGGAGTTAAAAATAATATTGACAATGATTTGTTAAAGGAAAATCTTGGACGTTTTATCAAGATATGGATAAATGTAGGACTAAAATATCCTGGTGAATACATGGAAGCTTTTTTAACTAATACAATGGGATATTGGTATATAGACGATACCGAACATGCGAGAATTTACGGCGAGGGCGGATATATGCGTGTTGAATACAGCCCTGAGAATTTCTATAATTTAGTAGAGCCAAAGTGCTTCTTGAACATGGCAAAATCATATTATGACGCATTGTTTTTGAAGAATGGATATCAAAATATACCGCTTATATCTATAATGTTTAGACCGGCATTTTATTTTGTATTGTACCTTATAGGAATAGCGGTCAGTATATATCTAAGAAAATATAAACTGCTATTTCCGATTATACCTGTAATATGCTATTTCTTGACAGTATTGCTTGCACCAGTGGCAATAGTAAGATATGTGTATTGCCTTATTTTAGCCTTTGTATTTATCGCTGTTTGGGGGATAAGGGATGTAATATAAATATATTTTTGATTTATAATTATTAGGTAAAATTATTAGGTAAAGCAATACACTATTGAAATTTTCTGTCGAATGTTATATGATTAAATGAATGGTTAAAAAAGGAGACTGGAAAATAATGAATTTAAACATAGTATGCATACCCGGAGATGGGATAGGACCGGAGATTGTTGCGGAAGCAAAGAAAGTACTTAACAAGATTGCTGATAAGTTTGGTCATAGCATTTCCTATGAAGATATATTGATGGGCGGAGCGTCAATTGATGTGTGCGGAGTACCCCTTACCGATGAAGCAATTGCAACAGCCAAGGCTGCTGATGCAGTACTTATGGGGTCTATCGGCGGTAATACCTCCACATCACCTTGGTACAAGCTCCCACCTAACTTAAGACCTGAAGCAG
>CAYTGS010000120.1:0-6195 GCA_964437435.1 uncultured Roseburia sp. | reverse complement strand
TCGTCGGAATAGCTGATATTTTCAGTGCTTTGACTGTCAATTACGGCTGCCGAAAGCTCTGATAAGGTGGGACTCATAAGCGGATATAAAGTTTCTAAGGTTTCATCAAGATTTGACATGGTTATTGAATTAATGTGGTCATAATCCACCGCCACGTTAATTTCCATGTTTGAATTTCCAATGGAAACCACACTTGAATATATTCCCGGAACAAAAAGTGTATCAGTGCCCAAAGTGTCCGCTATGGTATCATTTGCGGTTGTATTCATGGAAATATTATTATCATAGGTTTCATCATCAGCCTCGCCGCTTTTGGGCATAAAAAGTGACAGGGCTGCCATTATTATAAGTACACTCAAAACAAGAAATATAAGTGCATAGACTAATTCTTTTGAGCGCAGTACCACGATTTTTGTGTTAGAGCTCATTTGACAGACTCCCTTATTGCTGTTTTTATAAGGTATGCCCCATTTAGGGTAATTATGCAAATATAATAATAAAAAGGAAGGTAACAGGGTATGGCAAAGTACACAAAACAGGATATTATTAATATGGTGGAAGATGAGGATGTTGAATTTATCCGTATGCAGTTTACGGATTTGGAGGGCAATTTTAAGAATGTGGCAATCACGGCAAGCCAGCTTGAAAAAGCGCTTAACAATAACTGTATGTTTGACTGCTCATTAATAAAGGGAATGCTCCCTGCGGATAATGCAGATATGTTTCTTTACCCTGATTTAGATACATTTACAATATTCCCATGGCGACCGCAGCAGGGAAAGGTTGCACGTTTTATTTGTGACGTTTACAGGGCGGACCGAACCCCGCATGACAGCGACTGCCGTTATATATTAAAGAAAGCGATAGAGGAAGCGCATGACATGGGTTATACCTTTAAGGTAGGACCGGAGTGTGAATTTTTCCTGTTCAATGCCGACGAGGACGGAAGACCTACAACCAACACAAGCGAGCAGGCAGGCTTCTTTGATATGGGACCCTTAGACAATGGCGAGAATGCACGGCGTGATATTGTCCTTACCCTTGAGGATATGGGATTTGAGGTTGAGGCATCGCACCACGAAAAGGCACCCTCACAGCATGAGGTTGATTTTAAATATGATGAGGCACTTAAAACTGCCGACAATATTATGACATTTAAGCTTGCTGTTAAGACTGTGGCAAAGCACCACGGACTTCACGGTACATTTATGCCAAAGCCAAGGAAGGAGTTTGGCGGTTCGGGAATGCATATAAATATGTCACTTCATAAGGACGGAAAAAATATATTTTACGATTCTACGGATAAGAACGGGCTTAGCAAGGAGGCTTACTATTTTATCGGCGGTCTTATGAAGCATGTAAAGGGAATGTGCCCGATTACAAATCCGCTTGTAAATTCCTATAAGAGATTAAAACCTGGATTTGAGGCTCCTGTATATGTTGCATGGAGTACACTTGGCGCAAATACCCTTATAAGGGTTCCTAATGTGCGTGGCGAATATACTAGGATTGAGCTTAGAAGTCCTGACCCATCGGCAAATCCTTATCTTGCCATTGCTGTATGCTTAAAGGCAGGGCTTGACGGAATTAAGAATAAGATTGAGCCTGACGCAGAGGTTCGTGATAATATAAATGCAATTCCAGAGGAGGAGGCAGTTAAACGTGGAATAGAAAAGCTCCCTACGGATTTGTTGGAGGCTTGTAGGGCTATGGAGCAGGACAGCCTAGTGAAGGATTTGCTTGGCGAGCGTGTTTATGAGCTTTATTACGATGCAAAGATTGGGGCATGGAAGGAGTATGACTCCCAGGTGACGAATTGGGAAATTGAGTCATATTTGTATAAATTCTAATATCTTCATACATGAGAATAATAATATGGGGGTATTGCGGTGACAAATATAATTGTAGCATTTGCCAGGATAGACGATGCCAAGAGTATCAAAAATATTTTGGTGAAGAATGGGATGAGTGTTGCGGCAGTATGTACTTCCGGTGCGCAGGCTTTAGGTTACACAGATGAATTTCATGATGGAATTGTCATATGCGGATATAAAATGGCTGATATGATATGCGTGGAGTTAAACGAAAGTCTTCCCAAGGGTTTTGAGATGATTGTAATGGCTTCACAGAGGGCATTGAATGAGGTTTCCGGAACAGGCATAATTGGACTTTCCATGCCATTAAAGGTGCATGAGCTTATCAATACAGTCGGAATGATGTCACAAGGCATTATGAGGCGCAGGAAAAAGCTTAGGGAAAAGCCACGTGTCAGAAATGAGGAGGAGGCAACTATAATTCTCCATGCAAAGGGGCTTTTAATGGAGCGAAACAATATGACGGAGGATGAAGCCCACAGGTACATACAGAAACACAGTATGGATAATGGTACAAACATGGTGGAAACGGCGCAAATGGTTCTTTCCATGTTTAGATAAGATTGAGATAGGAGATAAATTATGAATATAGTTTTATTGTCAGGCGGTTCGGGAAAACGTCTCTGGCCCCTTTCAAATGATGTAAGGTCAAAGCAGTTTTTGAGACTTTTGAGCGACAGTGAGGGAAATCATGAGTCAATGGTACAGCGTGTTTACCGCCAGATAATACAGGCTGGAATAGATGCAAATATTGTAGTTGCAACCTCGGCTACACAGGTTGAGTCAATAAGGGGACAGCTCCAGAATGATGTTGACATAGTTGTTGAACCGGAGCGCAGAAATACATTTCCTGCTATTGTCCTTGCGGCATCATATCTTGAGTCAAGGAAGAAGATTAATCCGGATGAGACAGTTATAGTGCTTCCGGTTGACCCATATGTTGACGTGGAATATTTTGAAACCTTTAAAAAGATGGACGAGAAAGTACAGGAGGGAAATTCGGATATTGTTCTTATGGGTATAAAGCCATCTTACCCCTCCGAAAAATACGGCTATATATTACAGGGCGAGAATGGAAACGTTACAGGCTTTAAGGAAAAGCCGGATGAAAAGACAGCAAAAGACATGATTAAGAACGGTGCCCTTTGGAATGCAGGCGTATTTGCCTTTAAGCTTAAATATCTTATGGAAATAGCTGACAAGTATGTAAATAACAGGGATTTCTCGTATGTTGTAAATAATTATTCCCTCCTTAAGAAGGACAGCTTTGACTATGAGGTGGTAGAACATGCTGAAAGGCTTTCTGTAGTTCCCTATGACGGCGAATGGAAGGACATCGGAACATGGAACACGCTTACCGAGGAAATGAAGGAGGAAAGCATAGGTGACACAATAATGGGTGAGGAATGTGTAAATACCCATGTCATAAACGAGCTTTCTATTCCAGTTGTGGCGCTTGGAACACAGAATCTTGTAATAGCTGCAAGCCAGGACGGAATCCTTGTATCAGACAAGCACAAGAGTTCATATATAAAGCCTTATGTGGAAAATATTAGCAACCGTCCGATGTATGAGGAGAGACGCTGGGGTGAGTACAAGGTTTATGATTACAGTCAGTATGCAGACGGTACAAAGTCGATAACAAAGCATGTCACAATCAATGCGGGTTGTGCCCAGGATTATCAGGTTCACAGGTATAAGGACGAGGTAATCACTGTTGTAAACGGAAGCGGGGAGCTTGTTATAGACGGCTGCCTTATGAAGCTTTCGTGTGGCGATACAATCTCAGTTAAGAGAGGACAAAAGCATGGAATAAGGGCATTTCAGGATTTACAGATTATCTCCGTACAGATAGGTGATGACGTGACGGAGGATGACACGGAGAAGCTCAATTGGTCATGGCACAACTAATATTTATGCACTAGTACCGATTATGGGATAGACAAGCAGACTAGGAGGATTAAATGAAATTTACAAAAATGCATGGCTGTGGTAATGATTACATCTATGTAAATGGATTTGTGGAAAAGATTGATGAAGACAAAAAGCCTGATATTGTAAGGCGTTTAAGTGACAGGCATTTTGGAATTGGCGGTGACGGAGTTATTTTTATAAATCCGGGAAAGAATGCTGAATTTGAGATGGAAATGTTCAATGCAGACGGAACAAGGGCGCAGATGTGTGGAAATGGCATACGCTGTGTTGCAAAGTTTGTATATGATAAAGGTCTTACAGATAAGACAAGCATTACAATTGAGAGTTTTGGAAAGGTGAAATATATAGACCTTACCCTTGGCAAAGATGGAAAAGTGGAAATGGCAAAGGTAAATATGGGTGCGCCGATTTTAAACGCAGAGGAAGTCCCCGTAATTTCGGAAAACGCCCAGGTTATAGATGAGGAAATAATTGTTAATGGGAAGTCGTACAGAATGACCTGTGTATCTATGGGAAATCCCCATGCTGTTGTGTTTGTGGATGATATTGACGATATGCGCAATTTTAATTTAGAGGAAGTGGGACCGTATTTTGAGAACCATGAGCGTTTCCCGGAACGAACAAACACGGAATTTGTAAGGGTTATTGACAAGGGTAACGTTCAGATGCGTGTATGGGAGCGTGGAACAGGTGAGACGCTTGCCTGCGGTACGGGATGCTGTGCAACTGCTGTTGCCTGTGTATTAAACGGACGCACTGACAACAGGGTAAATGTAAATGTTTTAGGCGGAGAGATTTTGTGCGAGTGGGATAGAAATGTCAATCTTGTATTTATGACAGGTCCGGCAGCGACAGTATTTGAAGGTGAAGTGGAGGTTTAATCATGTTATTTCCAAGTGAAGTATTTTTATTTGTATTTCTGCCCACGGTATTGGTGGTTTATTATGTATTTCTTAGGAAGACGAAAGCCCTTAAAAATATATTCCTTTTAGTGGCGAGTTTATTTTTTTATGCATGGGGTGAGCCGACATACGTATTTTTAATGATAGGCTCAATATTGTTTAACTGGCTGTTTGGTATATTGGTAGACAGATTTAGGGATAAGACAGTTGTTGCGAAATTATGTATATTCCTTATGGTTCTTGGAAATATAGCAATGCTTGGATGGTTCAAGTACAGCGAATTTGTTGTCTTACAGATTAACAGATTTCTGCATACTGACATTCCCGTACCTGAAGTGGCGCTTCCTATTGGAATTTCATTTTTTACGTTTCAGGCTATGTCCTATGTAATTGACGTGTACAGGAAAAAAGGAAAGGTTCAATACAATCCGTTACAGGTAGGACTTTATGTGTCTCTGTTTCCACAGCTTATTGCTGGTCCGATTGTAAGATATGAGACGGTTGCGGAGCAGATTGAGCATAGGGTGGAAAATTTCAAGGACTTTTCGGCAGGCGTTACACGTTTTTGTATAGGACTTGGAAAAAAGGTGCTTATTGCAAATAATATGGCGGTTGTGGCAGACGCAGCCTTTGACTTGATTATTAATAACGAATTTCAGGCTTCTATGGGAATGGCATGGCTAGGTGCGATAGCATATACATTCCAGATTTTCTTTGATTTTTCAGGATATTCGGATATGGCAATCGGGCTTGGTCAGATGTTTGGATTTCATTTTGAAGAAAACTTCAATTATCCGTATATATCAAGTACTGTTACGGAATTTTGGAGAAGGTGGCATATCTCAATGCAGACATGGTTTAGAGATTATGTATACATACCCCTAGGTGGAAGCCGTGTATCAAAGCCAAGGCTTATATTTAACATATTTGTCGTATGGCTATGTACGGGCATATGGCATGGCGCAAACTGGACCTTTATCGCATGGGGGCTTATGTACTTTGTAATACTTACTTTTGAAAGGCTTACGGGACTTAGCAAGAAAAACCATTGGTGGGGACATATCTATACAATGGTGCTTGTAATTATAGGTTGGGTAATATTCCGCTCTACAGGCATGGGCGCAGCGTTCCTTTATATCAAGGCTATGTTTGGCATAGGTGCTAAGGGAATATGCGATAAGGCAGTATGGGCTTATATTGCGCAAAATTGGATTTATTTTGTATTTGCGATTATAGGCTGTGCGCCGATTGTACCTGCAATTGACAAAAAGCTTAGGGAAAATAAGGCTTGGAATTTTTTGTATACAGTTGGAATTGTCGTAATTCTTGTAGTCAGCGTATCATTTATCAGCAATAACGCATATAATCCTTTCATTTATTTTAACTTCTAATATATTAATATTGGACTTCGGATTTAATTTTGAGTGAAAGACAGGTGAAGGATAATGAAAAATAGGGACAAATTGATAACAATAGCATTTCTT
>CAYTGS010000119.1:0-6202 GCA_964437435.1 uncultured Roseburia sp. | reverse complement strand
TTGACAAAAATAAATAAAAGCGTAAAATATACATACGTAAAATGAATAATATACACAAATAAATGCATAAAAATACAAAATATACATTTTGAATAAAAAGGTTGTATTTATTCTGAGATTAAATTATGATGTAAAGTAGATGTTTTTTGAACGTATACTTAAGGAGGACGCTATGGTAAGGTTGATGACAATTGAAGATTATGAACAGGTACATGCTCTTTGGATGACAATCAAAGGTTTTTCTATTAGGAGTATTGATGATTCAAGAGAGGGTGTAGAGCGTTTCCTTAAAAGAAATCCAACCACGAGTGTCGTGGCTATAGAGGACGGAAAGGTTGTGGGTGCAATTTTATGTGGTCATGACGGCAGGCGAGGCTGCCTTTACCATGTGTGCGTGGCACCGGATTACAGAAGACGTGGAATAGGTAAATCAATGGTTGTATTCTGTATGGATGCCCTCAAAAAAGAACAGATTAATAAGGTAAGCCTTATAGCATTTACGAAAAACGACATAGGAAATGCATTTTGGCATCATGTGGGTTGGGTTGAACGTGAGGATTTAAATTATTACGATTTTGTATTAAACAGTGCTAATATAGAAGCATTTAATAAGTAGGAAAGGCAAGGTTATCAAAATGGAACAGATTAAAGGCGGAGTAACCGCAGCAAAGGGGTTTGAGGCGGCAGGTGCCGAGGCTCACATCAAGTATAAGGATAGAATGGATATGGCGCTTATATACAGCAGTGTACCTTGTAAAGTGGCTGGAACATTTACCACAAATGTAGTTAAGGCGGCTCCCGTTATATGGGATAAGGGTATTGTTGAAAACAGTCCTTATGCACAGGCGGTAGTGGTAAATGCTGGTGTTGCAAATGCCTGTACAGGAAAGCAGGGAATGGATTACTGTAAGGAGGAGGCTGATAAGGCATCATCACTTTTAAATATTCCTTCAAATTCAGTCCTTGTAGGTTCTACAGGCGTTATTGGGAAGCAGCTTCCAATGGATAAAATATGTAATGGTATTGAGCTTCTTGTTAATTCCAAGGCTGATACGTTGGAGGCAGGAACTACAGCGTCCAAGGCTATTATGACTACGGACACGGTTAATAAGGAAATTGCCGTTACATTTGAAATTGACGGAAAGAGAGTCACAGTGGGCGGTATGAGTAAAGGCTCTGGAATGATTCACCCTAATATGTGTACAATGCTTGCATATATCACAAGTGATATTAATATCAGCAAAGCTCTTTTACAGGAGGCATTAAGTACAAGCGTTATTGATACATACAACATGATTACCGTGGACGGAGATACCTCCACAAACGATACATGCCTTGTACTTGCAAATGGACTTGCAGGAAATACTGAAATTACTGAGAAAGGCGAGGCTTATAATAAATTCTTTGAGGCGCTTAACTTTGTAAATACATATCTTGCAAAGAAAATGGCAGGAGACGGAGAGGGTGCAACCAAGCTTTTTGAGGCTAAGGTTGTAAATGCTAAGAGCAAAGAGGATGCAAGAATAATGTCAAGGGCAATTGTTGGAAGTAATCTGTCAAAGGCTGCCATTTATGGATGTGATGCCAACTTTGGACGTTTTCTGTGTGCTATGGGTTATTCGGGAGCACAGTTTGACCAAAACGATGTGGAGCTGTTCTTTGAGAGCAAAGAGGGATGCTTAAAGGTATTTGACAAGGGTACACCCGTTGACTTTGATGAGGATATTGCGACAAGGATACTTAAGGAAAGCGAAGTAACGGTATTTGTTGATATGCATGAGGGCGAGCAAAATGCAACCGCATGGGGATGCGATTTGACATATGATTATGTAAAAATCAATGCGGACTATAGGTCGTAAAAACAAAAAATGATTGGACGTTCTTAGGAAGGGAGTAGACATGGAAAAACAGGACATGGACAGCGTATTATCAAAAGCAGAGGTGCTTATTGAAGCACTTCCATATATACAGAAATTTAACAGAAAATATATTGTTGTAAAGTATGGCGGAAGTGCCATGAGCAACGAAGAACTTCAAAAAAACGTAATTAAGGATGTTACATTATTAAAACTTGTAGGGTTTAAACCCATTATCGTACATGGCGGTGGAAAGGAAATCAGCCGTTGGGTAGAAAAAGTTGGCAAGGAGGCAAAATTTGTAAACGGACTCCGTGTAACTGACAGTGAGACAATGGAAATAGCCGAGATGGTGCTTAATAAGGTAAATAAAAGCCTTGTGTCAATGGTTAATGAGCTTGGTGTAAAGGCTGTAGGTATCAGTGGCAAGGACGGAGGGCTTCTAAAGGTTGAGAAGAAATATTCAAACGGCGAGGATATAGGATTTGTTGGAGATATCAAGGAGGTAAATCCAAAGGTTATATTTGATTTGATTGAGAAGGATTTTCTTCCTATAATAGCACCAATCGGTTTTGATGAGAATTTCCAGACATATAACATCAACGCTGATGATGCAGCCTGTGCAATAGCTAAGGCTGTAGGGGCGGAAAAGCTTGCATTCCTCACAGATATCGAGGGCTTGTACAAGGATATAAATGATAAGTCGTCATTTATATCAAGGATAAGCGCTTCAGACGCAGACAGGCTTATTGAGGAGGGATTTATCGGAGGCGGTATGCTTCCTAAGCTAAATAACTGTACAAATGCAATCAAAAATGGTGTAAACAGAGTTCATATCCTTGACGGACGTATTCCACACTGCCTGCTTCTTGAAATATTTACTAGAAACGGTATTGGAACTGCAATTGTAAAGGATGAGGATATGGAACATATGCTGTAGATTTTCTGGTTGAGAAAGGGAATAATGAAATGAACATGTTAAATAAATTAAACATGAAGGAATATATAGAGCAGGCGGAGAAAGACCTGCTTCATACATATAACCGTTATCAGATAGTGTGGGATAAGGGTGACGGTATGTATATGTATGATATCGAGGGTAAAAAGTACCTTGATTTTGTGGCGGGAATTGCTGTATTTGCATTAGGATACAATAATAAAGAATACAATGACGCTCTTAAAGCTCAGATTGATAAGGTTATACACACTTCCAATTATTATTACAATGTCCCTGCAATAGAAGCGGCTAAGAAATTAAAGAAAATTTCACAAATGGATAGGGTTTTCTTCACAAACAGCGGGACGGAGGCAGTAGAGGGTGCCATAAAGGTAGCTAGAAAATATGCATATCTTCGTGACGGCAATACAGACCATGAGATAATAGCCATGAATCATTCCTTTCATGGAAGGACAATGGGGGCTTTGTCTGTAACGGGTAATCCTCATTACAGGGAGGCGTTTGAACCGCTTATCGGGAATATTAAGTTTGCCGATTTTAATGACTTTGATAGCGTAAAAGCCCAGGTCACTGATAAAACCTGCGCAATCATATTTGAGACGGTCCAAGGCGAAGGAGGCATATATCCTGCAACAGAGGAGTTCTTGAAGGATGTAAGGCAGCTCTGCGACGAAAGGGACATTTTGTTGATATTGGATGAAATCCAGTGTGGCATGGGGCGTACAGGTTATATGTATGCATGGCAGAAATACGGAGTAAAGCCTGATATAATGACTAGTGCGAAAGCCATTGGCTGTGGTGTGCCGGTAGGTGCGTTTATGATGACTGAAAAGGTGGCACAAAATTCCCTTACAAGCGGCGACCATGGTACAACCTACGGTGGAAATCCGCTTGCCTGCGCAGCAGTATCTAAGGTTATTGACCTATTTGGAGAATTGAATATACTTCAAAACGTTAATGAGACAGGAGCATATCTCTATGAAAAGTTAGAGGAGGTTGCGTCAAAGCATGATTATGTAAAGTCTCACAGGGGTGTAGGATTGATACAGGGCTTAGAGTGTAACGGACCTGTTTCAGATATTATAAATAAAGCCATAGAGAATGGGCTTTTGCTTATAAATGCCGGGACAAACATCATAAGATTTATTCCGCCCCTTATTGCCACAAAGGCGGATGTAGATGAAATGATAGGGATACTTAACAGATGCTTTACTGATTAATAATTTTATGGAGAACTTTTAATGAAACACAACAAAATTAAAAAAAGACTGTTTTGGGTAATAATACTGCTTATAATATTTGCGGCACTAATTTTGGGAATTTTATTATACCAAAACAGCATTGGCACAGACAATGACTTATCCCTTGTAAACAAAAAAGAAACAATACGTTTGTGGTATACTGACGATGAGCTGACGGATTATTTAAACAGTAAGACATTGGAGTTTTACAATAATACCGATATCAGGGTTGATGTTAAGCTTGTATCGGGTCTGGAATATTTAGAGGCAGTAAATAAGGCAAGCATAGATAATAAGGATGATACACCGGATATATATATTATTACAAATGATTCTCTTGAAAAGGCTTACCTTGCAGGACTTGCCACTGAGCTTTCGGAAAATTCACCTGTATATAATTCGTCACTTTTTAATGAGGCGGCTTTAAATGCGGTGACATATGACGGAAAATATGTAGGATGTCCGATGTATTTTGAAACAAGTGCACTCTTATATAACAAGACCTATTTGGAGGAGATAGCTGAGTCGGCAAATGGAGCTACTGAAGAAAACGAGGGCGAAACAGAAGAAACTGAAATTGAAACGGATACAACTCCGGTAAGTGCAGACGAGCTTATTCCGGAAACAATTGCAGATATACTTAATTTCGCAGACCAGTATTCGGCACCTGAAAATGTGGATTCTTTCTTTAGCTGGGATGTTTCAGATATATTTTATAATTACTTTTTTATAGGTAATTATATATCTGTAGGAGGCGATTCGGGAGATGACGACAGCATTATTGACATTTACAACAAGGAATCAGTTTCTACATTAAAAGTATACCAGGAGCTTAACCAGTTCTTCTCAATTGATACAAAGGAAAGCAGTTATAACTCAACGATACAAGATTTTCAGGACGGTAAGATTATATATACAATAGCAACAAGCGATTGTATGAATAAGCTTGATGAAGCGGCAGCAAACGGAGAGTTTGATTTTGAATATGGAATAGCAAAGCTGCCGGATATCAATATAGAGCTTTCTACCAAGGGAATGTCAGTCACTAATGCTCTCGTAATAAATGGATATTCAAGCCATAAGGAGTCGGCTGAAAAGCTCGTGGAATTTATGATAAATAATGCGAGTGACGACCTTTATGACATGACTGGAAAGATTTCAGCCGTGACTAAAGCCAACTATGAAAATGACAATATAGCTGCATTTATGGAAAATTATGCGGAGTCGGCACCTATGCCCAAGATGATTGAAACCGAAAATTTCTGGGTAGAGCTTGAAATCTGCTTTGCAAAGGTTTGGGACGGTGAGGACGCAAATACGCAGTTGCGCAAACTCTCAGAGCAGATAAAAACTCAGATAGAGGGAGAGACAGTTACTGAAGCTGCGATAGAAGACCCTGAGGTTGAGTTGCTTCCGGCAGTAGGCTACGAGGAGGGTACAGGCGAGTTGTATGATTTTGAAGATGAGGATGAATAAATAGTATTTGGAAAAGGTCTATTGTAAATATCGAATTTAAGTATTGGCTCGTATCGGTTATAGGAATATATTTGGCAGTTGAAAAACAAAAAGATTTATGGTATTGTAAAAAGGTATATTTATTCGCATAAAAATTAAAAAACAAATATCCTGAATATGACTTAAAATAAGGAGGTTTTGGCATAATGGAACAGTATAAAAAAGAATTTATCGAATTTATGGTGGATAGCAATGTGTTGAAATTTGGTGAATTTACATTAAAGAGCGGAAGAAAATCACCGTTTTTTATGAATGCAGGTGCTTATGTTACAGGCTCACAGCTTAGAAAGCTTGGTGAGTATTATGCAAAGGCTATACATGATAATTATGGGACGGATTTTGATATATTGTTTGGACCTGCATATAAGGGAATTCCCCTTGCGGTAGCCACGACAATGGCTTTCAGTGAGCTTTATGGAAGGGATATTAAATATTGTTCAAATCGTAAGGAGATAAAGGACCATGGGGATGTTGGAATACTTCTTGGAAGCGATTTGAACGATGGTGACAGGGTCGTAATCATTGAGGATGTTACTACATCAGGAAAATCAATTGAAGAAACCTTTCCTATATTAAGGGAGCAGGCTAATGTTGACGTGGTAGGTCTTATGGTAAGCCTTAACCGTCAGGAA
>CAYTGS010000118.1:0-6494 GCA_964437435.1 uncultured Roseburia sp. | reverse complement strand
CCATATATTGTCAAATCGTACCGCCTTAACGTATAAAATTCGTTGAAATCCGTATTGATTCCCGCTCCGGCAATGATATTCCAGCCTTTTCTCCTGCTTCTTTTAATTTGAGGAACCAGCTCATATTACGAGCAAGGCATCTCATAATCTGTAAGCCTTCCTCATCCTGTCTGACTTCCTCTGCTTTTTGTCCGTGTACCATGTTCCAATATTGGGATGACTTCCTCCATAACCTGCATAAGGATATTTTCGTCCCCAGTCTTTCATAGCATGTATCAATTTTATCTTAATCTCATCCTCTTCGGCATCCACACCTGCTGAAATCAAAGCGTCCGCCACTGCAACACTCATCACGGTATCATCCGTATATACGCTCTCATTTGTAAAGAGCGTGAAATTTTTAGTCTTATCGCCCATGTCAAATTCAAATCTGCTTCCTACAATATCACCCATGATTGCTCCATACATGATACACACCTCCATCTTTTCCCCAAAAAGCAGTACAGCTTATATTATCTAAAACTTAATCCTAAATTCAACCTTCGTAGGTTCCTTCACATACCTCTCAAATACTTCCCCATCTTCCGGTTTGCCGACAATACTGCCGTAATGCGTCGGTATTGCTACATCCGGGCAAATCGCGTTCACAAGTTCAGCAGCCTTCTTTGCATCCATTGTATAGGTGCCGCCAATTGGAACAAGTGCAATGTCGCACTTTACAGCTTTTGCTTCCTTTGTTGCATCCGTATCTCCTGCGATATAAATTCTCTTGCCACCTATTTTCAAGATATAACCTACCCATTCAGCAGATCTTGGATGAAACATCTTTATTAGATTGTAAGCTGGTACTGTTTCAAACTCCAAACCTTCCACATCATAATATGTTCCCGGCTTTACTGTGACAATCTTAGCCACAAGCTTCACTACTTCCTGGGCTTTTTTCTCCATTTTCTCCGGAACAATCAAAATAGTGTTATCATTTGCAACCTTTTCTATATCCTCCGGTGAAAAATGGTCATAGTGGTCGTGTGTGATAAATATGTAATGCGCATTTTTCGGTGCATCGTTCATTTGAAATGGATCCATATATATCGTCGATATGCTAGTAATAAAAATGATAAATTATTGTTTTCCTGACTGACTTCTGTTGCTTCAGTTCTTCTTTTTTCTTCATTACATGTCCTTCTTTTCATCTTCACACACTCTGTAATTATTTTCTATATTTGCACTAGCCTCAATCATAGAAGTTACCATATGATTTAGTTCTACTGCTTTTTTATTTGTAATAACTGGTACACCTGTTGCGTTTTCAATGCTATCCTTTGCTGCCTTCGCAGCAGAGCCTCCTGCTTTCGCAACTTTTTTATTCTGTTCCAAACCATTAGGTTTCTGTTGTTTAGATATTTCCGTTGTCGCTGCCTCTGCCACCATATTTAAGGCAAGCTCCAACGTACTCATATTATCACGTAGGCTCTCTTTTTTTAGACCTTTAAGTGTCTTATATTGCCTCGTTGTCATACCACTCCATGCCCTTGTAATCTCATCTGTTAAAATTGCATATTCCACACCTTTTTCTACGCCACGTTCCTTCCATTCATCAGTTAATTCTTTTCTAGTGCTGATTGCCTGCAATCTCTGATTTATCCATTCCTTGGAATATCCCAATCGTTCATATGTAGATACCAAACGATCAGCAATCTTCTCTGGGTCAAGTGTTTCTTCTATTCTCTCTCTACCTACCTGAGCCAGCCATAATTTAAACGGCTCAGCTTTTTTTGATGGAATTGACTGAATGATGCGAAGAAGTTCCTCCGTTGTCGCTACATCAGTATTATATCGCTTTCCATCTTTGGGAGACTTTAATTTCAGTTGGTTACAATTTGTAACCAACTCATTTCCTTCCTCTATCAGCCTATGTTTTGTTACCTTCCAGTAATTTCTTGCAGAATCATAACTGTCTGACTCTGTCAATGCTCCTACAACATCAACAATTGCAAAATACCACTCTTCATTTTCTTCATCCCAAGCCGTCCTAATAGCCTGATTTTCAAACAACTGTAATTTTTCATTTTCCACCCAGCGTTTCCTCCCTAATGCATTTATATCAGTTATTACAACTTTACAGAAGCTTTACATACATACCACAATATAAATAATAATACCAATCATTATTAGAATTTTTTCTATGTCCACCGCTTACATGTCCATAATTTTGCTCATCACAATCACAGCCCGGTTCCGGGCAACTGCCGATTTTACCTTCCCCATCGTGTGGAGACCAGCCATCGCACATAGAAATCTTCTTCCCAATTTTATATTATTTTTATTTCATCCCACTGCACTATAAATTTGATAAGTTCATCAATTAGATTTCCGATATTTGATTTTTGAAATATAGCTAGCATATGTTTTAGCTTCTTATATTTCACTATTGACGAACTTCCCAATAACCATATCTCTTACCACCTTTGCGGTTCAAAATTCCTGCATCAGTCTTTTCCTTTATCATCCTCTGTACAGTAGCTCTTGAAACATTTAATATCTTACTCAAATCCGACTGTTTAACATATGGATTTTTATTAATCTCGATAAGCAATTTGGTCTCTAAAGCCTCATCCAAAGCCTCATCCAAAGCTTCATCCAAAGCCTCATTTGATGCTTTGGTAGTGATTTTGGTTGTATCTTTATCACGCCATACACCATCTGCACCAACTTGTCCATACTGACCATATCTCAATAACTTTATATATTTTTCACATCCGCAAGCAGTGACAGAAACCCCTCCACCATTTGCGTCTATCATCGGCAATTCCGCATTAATACGTTTACAGTCAGCTTTAATCTTTAGATAGCCTCTGCCCCAGGATTCAACATCTCCAGATCTAAATGAAACATCTGCGATTTTCGGATTATGAGGAACAGATTCATGTCTTTCATAAATACTTATATCTGTAGGAACACGCTTCGACCACTCACCCATATTAAAAATAACTATCTTATCATCATAAATAGATACCTGAATCGGAACACCAGAAGCATAGTCTTTATGATTTATAGCATTTAAAAGCAACTCTCTAACAATTCCCCTAGTGAGCATATATGTTTCTGTACGTTGGACGCCTTCATAATCAATTAACCCTTTGAAATATTTTGGTATGCCTGTTTCACATCTATTCCTGTATACTCACTGGCAATCCTACACAGTTTTGGGGAGCCATCTATGGCATCTACCTTCATCCCTGATTCCAGAAAATATTTTGTGTCCCTCCCGGCACCACAGCCAAAATCAAGAATATAATCTCCTTCTTTAAGTTTACTTAAAAACTCGTCTTGATTTTTTGAAAAATCCACATACTTTGTGCCTTCCGCAAATGATTTTGCATTCAAATTATAATAATCCAAAGTGCTATTTTTCATAGTCTTCCATCCAACATAAAAGTTTTAAAAAATATATCAGCATATCTAATCCCATTATAATGGATATGTAATATATTTATCAATGAATTTTTAACCTACAGATGATGAAACAAATCCCCAATTATCATCCCTGTAACAAATCCATCATTACTCTTTTCCTTCTTCCCAAACACAATTGTAATAATTCTTTCTTTGCTGTTGTCTTCGCCCATATAAAGCATGAGCTGTTCCGGTAGATTACAAAATCTTGGAAAAGTCGATTTTTGCATAAACAAAAAAATAGACATATCTACACCCCCATTTAATGGGATATAGATATATCTATATATTTTCCTATCTTTTTAAGATTAGTCCTGAGCTATAATCTCTTTCTTGTTGTATGAACCACAAGCCTTGCATACTCTGTGAGGCATCATAAGCTGACCACACTTGCTGCACTTAACCAAGCCCGGAGTAGACATCTTCCAGTTAGCTCTGCGCTTATCTCTTCTGGCTTTTGAACTTTTATTCTTTGGACAAATAGACATTTTAACACCTCCTTAAAAATCACACTTTTGCCATTATACAAATTATGACATTACTTGTCAACAAAATTTTCAAAATTATACTAACGCAACTGTTTCCCTTGCAATCGCAAGCTCCTCATTTGTAGGTATCACGTATACAGGAAGCTTTGAATTGTCACTTGATATTCTAACCTCCTGGCCTCTTAACGAATTTGCCTCTTCATCAAGCTCCACGCCAAGGAAACCAAATCTTTCACAGACAAGCCTCCTTACCCTTGCATTGTTTTCGCCTACACCTGCAGTAAATACTATGGCATCAACGCCGTTCATTGTTGCTATGTAGCCGCCGACAACCTTTGCAACCTGGTAGCAGAATACATTCATTGCTATCTTGCACCTCTTGTCTCCAGCCGCTATGCCTTCCTCCAAGTCCCTGAAATCACTGGACTTGCCGGAAATGCCAAGCACTCCGGATTTCTTATTAAGCACGTCCATAACCTGCTTAATATCCATATTTTCCTTTGTGGCTATATATTCAACTATTGCCGGGTCAATGTTTCCGCTTCTTGTACCCATCGGAATACCCTCTAACGGTGTAAGTCCCATGGTTGTATCTACTGATTTTCCGCCCTGCACGGCGCTGATGCTTGAACCGCCGCCAAGATGGCAGACTATAATCTTTGTATCCTCTGCAGGCTTTCCAAGAATTTCAGCCGCCCTTGCGGATACAAAGCTGTGGCTTGTTCCGTGGAAGCCGTATCTTCTTACCTTATACTTCTCATAATACTCGTAAGGAAGTCCGTATATGTACGCATATTCCGGCATGGTCTGATGGAAAGCGGTATCAAAAACTGCCACCTGCGGTACTCCCGGCATAAGCTCCTGGCACGCCCTTATGCCTATAAGGTTTGCCGGATTATGCAAAGGTGCAAGATCGTTGCATTCCTCTATTGCCGATAAAACCTCATCATCAATAAGTGCTGACGAAGCAAATTTTTCTCCGCCGTGTACAACCCTGTGGCCTACGGCGTTTATCTCTGATACATCGCTTATGGCGCCAAGCTCCGGGTCTAACAGCTTTTCAAGCACCAGCTTTACTGCCGCACTATGGTCAGGCATATCTGCCTTAACTGTTATTTTTTCCTTTCCGGCAGCCTGATGTGTGAGTTCTCCATCAAGCTTAATCCTCTCACATATGCCCTTTGCCAAAACCTCTTCACTGTCGGAATCAATAAGCTGGTACTTAAGTGAAGAACTGCCACAATTAATAACCAATACCTTCATATATCATATCCTCCGCATATTTATACAAATCCCTTAGTCAAGTGCCTGAGCCTGAACCGCCGTTATTGCAACCACACCAACTATGTCATCCGGCGAACATCCCCTTGACAAATCATTTACGGGTCTTGCAATGCCCTGTGTAATAGGACCGTAGGCCTCCGCCTTAGCAAGCCTCTGAACAAGCTTGTACCCTATATTTCCTGCATCCAAATCCGGGAAAACAAGTACATTTGCCTTGCCTGCAACCGTGCTTCCCGGTGCCTTTGATGCTGCAACCTCAGGAACTATGGCAGCATCCGTCTGAAGCTCTCCGTCGCACTTTAATTCCGGATGCTCTGCATTTACTATTTTACACGCCTCAACAACCTTGTCCACATCAGGGTGCTTTGCGCTTCCCTTGGTAGAATGTGAAAGCATGGCAACAATCGGCTCTTCCTCAACTAAAAGCTCAAAGGATTTGGCAGAGCTTTCCGCAATTGCCGCAAGCTCCTGTGAATCCGGGCTCTGGTTTAAGCCTGCATCTGAAAATACAAATGTTCCGTTTGCTCCCATATCACAATTTGGAACCACAACCAGAAAGAATGCTGAAACAAGCTTTGTATCCGGTGCGGTTTTAAGAATCTGTAAGGCAGCCCTCAGCACATTTGCCGATGAATTGTTTGCTCCGGCAACCATGCCATCTGCATCTCCTGCCTTAACCATAATGCATCCAAAATATAAGAGATTTGTTAAGAGAAGCTCTCTTGCATCCTCCGGAGTAAGCTTTTTCTTTTTCCTAAGCTCTACCAGAAGGTCAACATATTCGTTCAATTTATCACAGCTGTACGGGTCAACAAACCTTGCCTTGGATAAATCAAAATCCTTTGCCTTTTTTAGGATCTGTGACCGGTCGCCAATAAGAATGATATTTGCAATGTCCTCCGAAAGAATTTTATGAGCAGCCTCAAGGGTTCTCATATCTTCGGTTTCGGGGAGAACTATCGTTTTTTTGTTCGCTTTAGCTCTTTTTTTGATATTATCTATAAAGCTCATCTTCGTCTCCTCTTATCTAAAATAATGCTTTTATTATAATGAATTATAAGATTGTATACAATATTTTTATTGAAAAAAATTGTCTTTTATAAAATACAAATCCTACTCTTCCTCATCAACCAGCGGGTTATCAAGCACAAGCCTGCCACGTCCATGTTTCTTTCCGTAATACATGGATACGTCTGCACGGTTAACCAAAAGCTCCGGATCCTTGCAAATATTTGGATACGAGCTTAAGCCGATACATACATTTAC
>CAYTGS010000117.1:0-6510 GCA_964437435.1 uncultured Roseburia sp. | reverse complement strand
TTTTATATTGAATAATTATATCCGTCCTCCTCGTTTCGCACGTAATCGCTGGGAGCCTTTCCGATAATATTTTTGTAAAGATTTGTAAAATAATGGTAATCCTTGTAGCCTAATTGTTCGGCTATATCCATAAGGGGTATTGAGGTATAGTTTATAAGGTACTCGGCACGTTTTAATTTTATAAGTGTTACAAACTGTGAATAGCGTACATTTGACTTCTGGCTGAACAGGTTGCTTAAGTATGTATGGTTTAGGTAAAATCTTTTAGAAACTGATGTAAGCTTTAAGTCATCTTCCGGATTTCTTAACATATATGAATATACCTTTGTCAGTGTTTCATCTGTAAACTTGGGGCTTAGCTGGGCTATAAGGTTATATAGGAAGTTAAGCTTGCGTTGGTAATATGTAATATAATCGTTCAAATCATGCAAAACAAGATAGTCAATCTGTCTGTGGAAATCCTGGGGAAGATATAGGTTTAGCCAGTCCTCTGTCTTATAAATCCCCTCAACTATTGTGGTATAAAGCTTGTTTGCAACAAAGTCAGGCTGGTGTGTATTGTCACTGTCCTTATACAAATCATTTAACATATTGCCGAAATCATCAAGAACATGTGGTTTTTGGTTTATAACCCCGTTTATAATGCTGTTGATTTTTTCGGGCGCAAAATAGAGCTGTGTCTGAGAGGACTGTTTTTTAAATTTTTCCAGCTCCTTTGAGGCACGATTAAATAAAGTCTTCATAGCTTCGGTGTTTACAGGCTTGGGAAGATAATCAAAAGCCCCATATATAAAGCCTTCCCTTGCATATGAAAAAGAAATAGTATCACTTATAAATACCACAAGGGGCGGCTGATTGTCCTTATGTATCTTTTTTAAAAGCTGCAAACCGTCACATATAGGTAAATTTATATCAGTAAGTATCAGATCAAATGCTTCTGAATTTATCATATCAAGCGCTTCCTGCCCGTTTGTGGCAACCTTTGAACAGATAAATCCCCTGTCATCGCCGTTAATATCACCCCAAATGGGAAGATTTAACAGGATATTTAATGAATAATCATGTGGTTCTACTATTAGTGTGTAATACATACTGTGCACGTCACCTCTTTTGTGATGATTTATATTTAAAGCTACGTAATAATTTTTATTCCTACTAAAAATGTAGGCTTTATAGATTTTATACTATTATTATATAGAATGTTCTAAATAAATCAATAAAAACAGAAATTTTTTATTTTAAAAATGAAAATACCCAAATTTTTTCAAAATATACCTAAATATAATACATTGATTTCCATAACTTATATATTTATAATATGATTTATAAATACTAAATCATATATGAATGGTATAGATTAAAACAAAAGGAGGAAATTGTAATGAGTCAGGTAAAAGAAAGTGCATTAGAGTTAATTGGAGGTACACCTATTTTAAAGCTTAATCGTTATTCACAGAAAGCAGGAGCCACAGATGCAACAATTCTTGCAAAGCTTGAATATTTAAATCCGGCAGGTTCCGTAAAGGACAGAATTGCATTGGCAATGATTGAGGACGCAGAGAAAAAAGGTCTATTAAAACCGGGGGCAACAATTATCGAGCCTACAAGCGGAAATACTGGTATTGGACTTGCGGCAGTCGCAGCAGCAAAAGGCTATAAAGCAGTTTTGACACTGCCTGACACAATGAGTGTTGAGCGTAGAAATATCCTAAAAGCATATGGCGCAGAGTTGGTCCTTACAGAAGGCTCAAAGGGAATGAAAGGAGCAATTGCTGTAGCCGAGGAGCTTCATGAGAAGACAGAAGGCTCAATTATCCTCGGACAGTTCGTAAATCCTGCAAACCCAGAAATACATAAAGCAACCACGGGACCGGAGATTTGGGAGCAGACGGACGGTAATGTTGACATATTCGTGGCAGGTGTTGGCACAGGCGGAACAATCACAGGTGTAGGAGAGTACTTAAAGGAGAAAAATCCTAATGTTAAAATCGTGGCAGTTGAGCCTGCTGGTTCACCGGTACTTTCAAAGGGAACACCTGGAGCACATAAGATACAGGGAATTGGTGCTGGATTTGTACCGGATGTACTTGACACGAAAATATATGATGAGGTAATTGCTATTGAGAATGATGACGCATTCGCTGAGGGAAAGGCATTTGCAGTAAGCGAGGGAATTCTTGTGGGAATATCTTCAGGAGCAGCACTTAAAGCTGCAACAATACTTGCAAACAGACCGGAGAATAAGGGAAAGACAATAGTTGCACTGCTTCCCGACTCAGGAGACAGGTATCTTTCAACACCTTTATTTAACAACAACTAATAAGCCATACTAACCAAGATTTTAAAAGTCCTGAGTATGTAGAAAGGGGAAACTTTATGGCTGATAAAATTAAAGGAATTAAGAAATCCAACGATAATCTTCCGCTTGATATGATTTCAAAGCTTGTTGGAGGTATTAAGTTTGGCACCGTTACAGTTATTATTCAGGACGGAAAGGTTATCCAGATAGAGTCTAATGAAAAATTTAGGTTATAAGTGATTTATGTTTAGGACAGTTATGGTTTATTTTAATTTCCTTTTCTTGCCAGACTGTCCCAAACTAAATTTGGTGCTGTAGCCGTTGGAAAGGCAAAGGTCTGCAAAACCCTAGTTGTTGGTTCGAATCCAACCAGTGCCATGTAGTAAAAAAGAGGGGAAAATATGTCAAAAATATATAAAAGTGCGCTTGAACTTATAGGGAATACGCCTTTAGTAGAGCTTACAAATATAGAAAAAGGGTATAATCTTGAGGCAAATATATATGCAAAGCTTGAGGGATTTAATCTTTCTGGAAGTGAGAAAGACCGTATAGCCAAAGCTATGATAGAGGATGCTGAGGAAAAGGGGTTAATAAGGGAAGGCGCAACAATAATTGAACCTACGAGTGGAAATACAGGCGTAGGACTTGCAGCAGTTGGCGCAGCAAAGGGTTATAAAGTAATACTTACAATGCCTGAAATTATGACAGCCGATAAGAGAAAGCTGTTGAGGGTATATGGAGCGCAGGTTGTAGTCTCGGCGGACAAAAAAGGAATGCAGGGAGCTATAGACAAGGCACAGGAGCTTGCTTCAAACATTGAAAATAGTTTTATACCGGGGCAGTTCGATAATCCTACCAATCCGGAAACCCATAGGAAAACAACGGGGCCGGAAATATGGGATGATACAGACGGTGAGGTAGATATGTTTGTGGCAGGAGTAGGAACAGGCGGAACAATTACAGGGGTAGGTGAATATCTGAAAAGTAAAAATCCTAATATAGAGATAGTTGCTGTAGAGCCCTTATCAAGTCCTGTTTTATCAGGTGGTAAAAGAGGCGGACATAGAATACAGGGAATAGGTGCAGGATTTATTCCAAAGGTCTTAAATACAAAAATATATGATGAAGTAGTTCGGGTAAGCGATGAGAATGCGGTGTCATGTGCAAAATTCCTTGCCGAAAAGGAGGGAATACTCACAGGAATATCGTCGGGAGCGGTTCTATACGCTGCCTTGGATATTGCAAGAAAGAGAGAAAATGCCGGCAAAAAGATAGTTGTACTATTGGCTGACACAGGAGAAAGATACTATTCAACATCACTTTTTAAATGAGGTGACAGATAAATGGTAATCATGGATGAGAATTTAAAGCAAAATATCATAAATGATGCAACCCAAAAATATCCACAGGAATGTTGCGGTATATTATTTGGAAATTGTGACAATGGCTGCAGGAATGTGTTTGAAGTTCGTAGTGTGAAAAATAGTGAGAACCAAAACCACGCAAGGACTCATTTTGAAATTTCCGCAAGGGAAATGATGACTGCGGAAAGGTATGCGGCAAATAACAATTTCGAGATAGTTGGGGTTTATCATTCTCATCCGGACTGTGGTGATTTTGCGTCTAGTGAGGATAATAAGTATGCGGTACCTGATTTGTCATATGTAATTGTATCAGTTGTTAATGGCAAATATGGAAATATGTCAAGCTGGGTTAAACCTAAAGAAAATTACATCAGAGAGCTTGAAGCGGAAAAAATTCTATTAAAAAGGGATGGTAAAAATGGCAGTAAAAGTATTTATATCGACAACTCTGCGGTCATTTACAAACCGTGATTCCAACTTGAAGCTTGAAGGCAGAACAATAGGTGAAGTATTAAATGACCTTATAAAAAAATACCCTGATGCGGGGAAAGCGCTTTTTGACGAGAATAATAATTTGCGTCCGTTTATAAATGTATATGTGAATGATGAAAATATAAATGACCTTAACGGAATTGACACTAATATTGAGGATAGAGATGAGGTTTTGCTTCTTCCGGTAATAGCAGGAGGCGCACCCACAGACAGCGTAATTCCCGACGAGCGGAGAAAAAATGCAGTACTGGACGATAAGGAAATAGACAGGTACAGTAAACATTTAATGTTACGTGAAGTTGGTGTTAAAGGTCAAAAGAGGATAAAGGCTGCAAAGGTTTTAATCGTAGGTCTAGGAGCACTTGGCTCTCCCATAGCCATGTACCTAGGGGCGGCAGGAGTAGGTACAATCGGACTTGCGGATTTTGATGAGGTGTCGATTACAAATCTCCAAAACCAGATAGCCCATGGCACAAGGGACATAAATCGTCCTAAAACAGCATCGGCAAAGGATGCAATTCGTCTCATTAATCCGCTTGTAAAGGTGGAAACCTACGGTGATAAGCTGAATGCTGATAATATAGAAGAAATTATTTCAGGTTATGACATAATAGTTGATGCTACTGACAATTATCCTGCAAGATATCTGATAAATGATGCGGCGGTATTACTTGGAAAGCCGGTGGTATTTGGCGCGATTTATCAGTATGAGGGACTTGTGACAGTATACGACGGGGCAACAGGTCCTTGCTTTAGATGTCAGTTTCCGTCACCGCCTCCCGCAGGGCTTGTACCGTCATGTGCTGAGAGCGGTACAATAAGTACACTTCCGGGAATAATAGGAAGCTTACAGGCAAATGAAGTCCTAAAGCTTATAGTGGGCGGTGCCGACGTGCTTGTGGGTGAAATGTTTGTATTTGACACATGGAACAATACGACTAAAAAAATAAAAGTAAAAAAGAACGAGGGCTGTCCGATATGTGGCAAAAAACCAAGTATCTTCCATGTTGAGGATATAGATTATGAGGACTTTTGCGGACTTAGGGAGGATGACAATGAAATCCCCGTAGAGGGAATAGAAGCCGAGGAGCTTGCAAGGCGAATAGATAATGGAGACGAGCTTACAATTGTTGATGTGAGGGAGCCACATGAGCGGGCAATAGTCAGATTTCCAGATGCAATCGTTATTCCGATAGGTCAGCTTGCCCGCCGTCAAAAGGAGCTTAATCCAGATATAGATACAATATTTATCTGCCGTGAGGGAAAGCGAAGCATACTTGCAATAAACACCCTAAGGGAGGCAGGCTATAAAGGAGCAATGTACAACCTAAAGGGTGGAATGGAAGCAGCAAAGAATATTATATTCTCCCATGAGGGAGCATGGCTGTAAATTTAATATTGATGTACGTTTCACGTCGAACCATTTACGTGAAGTAATACATAAACATTTTAACAATCAGGAGGTCATAATATGGCAAACGAAGAAACGAAAATCAAAGCATTAGGGGTACAGGCAGCATATAATCTTGCCAACGTCACAAAGACAAAACCCCAATATGGTGCAATCACACCAAAGTGGTTGCCCAAATTATTGGAGTTCAAAGGACTCGAAACAGGTATCTACAGGGTCAACAAGGTAGTAGAGGGCGATACACCTCTTGATGTATTATGCAGTCAGACTAAGAAATCAGACATAATCCCACAGGGATATGTAGAGTATGAGGCAGAGCCAAGAGAATACAGACTAAGCTCTATATCGACTATCATCAATGTAAACACGGCAATCGAGGATGTCTACAGCTCACCTTACGACCAGGTGGAGGAGCAGATAAGCCTTGCAATCGAAAGTCTTCGTGAGAGACAGGAAAGCCAGTTAATCAACAATGATGATTACGGTTTGCTTAAAAACGTTGCAGACTCACAGAGAATACAGACAAGAAACGGTGCGCCTACACCTGATGATTTGGACGAGCTTATCTCAAAGGTATGGAAAGAGCCATCCTTCTTTCTTGCTCATCCAAGGGCAATTGCCGCTTTTGAGAGAGAATGTACAAAGCGTGGTGTACCGCCCGTAACTGCAAATATCGCAGGTGGAACATTTATTTTATGGAGAGGAATACCAATCATACCTACAGACAAGCTTCTAGTAGACGGACTCAAAAATCCAAAGAGCCAGAGCGGAAAGACCAACATCTTATTGCTCCGTACAGGCGAGGCTAAGAGGGGGGTTATAGGACTCTACCAGGCAGGACTCAAAAATGAACAGTCAAGAGGCTTAACAGTTCGATATCGTGGAATTGATGACAAGGGTGTTGCCTCTTATCTCTTATCTTTGTATTGCTCAGCAGCCATTCT
>CAYTGS010000116.1:0-6540 GCA_964437435.1 uncultured Roseburia sp. | reverse complement strand
ACTTTATCATAAGTCGTATCGCTTGTCAAGCACTTTTTTAAACTTTTTTATTTTTTGTCGTTTTTCGCAGTTGTCTGCGTCAGCGACGAGTTTTATATTATCATGTGATTACAAAATTGTCAACAACATTTTATTTTATTTTTTCATTTATTTTTTCATTACATGATATGATAGGCAAAATGCCATTTACCTATCATACTATTTCATCAGAATCCAACAATATCGTAAATGGTCCGTCATTTAAAAGAGACACCTTCATATCTGCCCCAAATATACCATGTTCTGTTTTAAATCCCTTTTTGCTGACTTCGCTTATGATATATTCATAAAGTTCATTTGCCATATCCGGTTTTCCTGCATTTATAAAGGATGGTCTATTGCCTTTCCTGCAATCCGCATATAGGGTAAACTGAGATATTATAAGAAATTCCCCTCCAACATCCAAAATTGACAAATTGGTTTTACCGTTTTCATCATCAAATATCCGAAGTTTCGTCATTTTATCTACCATTTTATCAGCTATACGCTTATCATCCCTATCTGAAACTCCCACAAAAACTAAAAGCCCATGATTAATACTGCCAACGTTTTTATTATCAACTTTAACTGACGCTTCTTTTACACGCTGTATTACAAATTTCACTATTCTTCTCCTTCTTCTTTCAGATACTATATGAACCTTCAAAAACATCTCACCATAAAAGGACACTTTCTAAAATTTCTTTCAGAAAATGTCCTTAATTACAAAACTTGCTTTAAGCTCTCAGGATTTTATAAATTCAAGCACTTCTGATTTAGGCTTTGCACCTATCGAGGTTGCGACTACCTCTCCATTTTTGAAAAGCAAAAGTGTAGGAATTGACATTACCCTGTATTTGAGCGCTATTGTATCCGCCTCATCCGTATTTACCTTACAGATTTTAACATCCGTCACTTCCTCCGCAAGCTCATCTATGATTGGTGCAAGCATTTTACAGGGTCCGCACCATGAAGCCCAAAAGTCAACCAAAACAGGGATATCTGATTTTAATACTTCCTGTTCAAAATTTGCCTCCGTCAAATGAATAACTGACATAAAATACCTTCTTTCCATATTATCATAATTACCAAGGGCAAGCCTGACCCGCTGTGTATAAAATATCTGCCCTGATTAATTTATACATATTATAACCTCTTATGGTACAAACATGCAAGTCATTCTTTATTACTACCATTTAACACCATGGAAATTATATGGGCAAGCGGCTCACATGAATTCATTGCCTCCTCCACGGTATTTGTCTGAGAGCCAAGCTCTATGAGCAAGCTTTTGGGCTTATAGTGAAGATTATAACGGTATCCCTTTAAATAAATACGCCTCATAAGCCCCGGATAATATTCCTCCGCAGCAAGCTGTAGTTGGAATGCAAATGACAGATTATCCTGTATATACGGATTTGGAAGATTAGTTAGGCTTCCCAGCTCCTTTGTATAACATAATCCGTTAAAAAACATGAACTTTGCCATTGATTTACCCTGAATATTAGTAACAAGCCTTGTATCCTCATTTGTCTCGTCCCTATGTAAATCAATTATCACTTCAATTGTCGGATATTGCAAAAGTACATTTTCCAGCCCCTCCATAGCCCTTGAATATGCGTAGTCCCTGCTTTCTATATCATATTCACCTAAATGGTGCAGTACATTAAAGCCATAAGTTGTACTGAGTATGTTGCTCAAATGCTCACCCACCCCCACTATTGAGGTGGATTTGTCATCTGGCACCGAATCTATGTATGTCTCTTGGGAATGGGTATGATATATAAGTATCTGTACATCCTTATTATCCTGTTTTAATGTAGCATCATATCCCATAAGCGTTTCATATTCCAATTGTTCTTCACTTATATGTGTTGTGGCATCCTCCGTATAAAAATTTTCTTTGATAAATGCAGGATCCTCCAACTGCTTCCTTGAATATGTTGCAATCGGTGATTTAACAGGCACAAACCCATCCGACGCTACGCTGTTTTCGACTATTGCCGCCTGCTCTATTTCCTGATTTATTTTTGTCTCGTCATCTGTGTCATTTGTATTTTCGTATACCACATGAATTTCTTCCTCCTGTAAATTTTCTTTTATACGCTCGCCGTTTTCATACACATATAACATATATGGGTTATATATTTTCAAACTGCTTTTTAACGCCTCTATAAAAATCAAGCTTTTGATATCAGGCGCTACCCATTTAAATAAATATAAGAGAATTAGCACGGATACAGCCATTAGAAGCTGTATCCTTTTTATATTATATTTCATATTCTCAGACTCCTCACCACTGCATATCAAGAGCTGCATTTATAGCCTCTGACAAAGTAAAACTAAGTCTTTTGGTGGTCTCATCAATATTTTTAGGTGTAACATACATATTATTAATCTGTGTATCAGGATTATTACCCAAAAAATCAAGCGAAACAGATAACTTCTCCAAAGCATCAGATACAATTATCGCTGCGTCAACCACCATAGGTATACCTATTGCGACAACCGGTATCCCCATACTTTCCCGTGTAATTGCTGTACGGTGGTTTCCAACTCCCGAACCTGGATGTATGCCTGTATCGGTTATTTGAATTGTCCGGCTAAGCCGCCTGGTATTTCTTGCCGCCAGCGCATCTATTACTATAACTATGTCTGGTGTTGTCTCTTTTATTACTCCTTTTATAATTTCCGCCGTTTCCATTCCCGTCTTTGCCATAACCCCAGGAACAAGACTGCTTATCTGGTGCATTTTTGAATTTTTATATGCTCTTTTCCCATACTCCATGATTATATGGCGTGTTATGAACAGATTATCCACTGTACATGGTCCAAGGGAGTCTGCCGTTACATCCCTATTTCCAAGTCCTACCACAAGTATTGACTTTTCCTCACCTATATCCGGCAAAATATCCCTAAGCTGCGATGCAAGTTCCATGGAAATATTCCTGTGATACTCCTCATCATTTTCCAACATTCCCGGAGCTTCAATGGTAATATATTTTCCAATTGGCTTACCAAGCTTTTTTGAAGAATTTTTGCTTTGTATTACAACTTTTGACACATGTACATCATCAAGCACATCATACTCCTCTATGGATATGCCCCTCATTTCTTCTGACGACTGTTCCATAATACTTTCCGTAGCTTCAAGCGCCAGGTCTGTTCTTACCTGAAACTGTTCCATGACAAATCCTCTCTTTTTACATATTGTACAATTCTTTATATATAGTTTTTCAAATTTTTTCAAGAATATGTATTGACATATCAAGTTTGATAAATTAGAATATTCTAGTATGTTTACATTAAATCGTCCGTGTCCGGCTTTAATGAAGCATAGCTATAATAACAATTTCGGGAAATAGGAGGTGTCAAGCATGGCAAACATCAAATCTGCTAAGAAAAGAATTTTAGTAAATAAAACTAAGGCTGATAGAAACAAAGCAATTAAGTCTGGTGTAAAGACTGCTATAAAGAAAGTTTACACAGCTATCGAGGCTAATGATAAGGAAGCTGCCGCTGCCGCTTTATTAAACGCTACAAGCGTGATTGATAAGGCTACAGGTAAAGGTGTATATCACAAAAATTATGCTTCCAGAAAAGTTTCTCGTTTATCAAAAGCCGTTAACCAAATGGCATAAGCTTGTATATATAAACATATAAAAACAACCCATACCGTCACATGGGTTGTTTTTTACTTTAACTTTACTCTTTGTTCTCTTTATATTTCACGCTCTCATAGTTTTCATTCATCCAGTCTATAGCCTTGGAAAGCCCTTCCTCGCTAAATTCAAATAATTCGGAAATCTTCTGTTCATCCGGTGTTGCTTCAAAGCCAAAGGGTTCACTCCATATGTATACTTTAAGCTTTTTTTCATCTTCCACAGTTTCCTGGTGAAGCATAAACCTCATCCCTTTATGGCTTCCGGTGAAATCCTCCTTTTTCACAAAATTCAGTGATAAAAACTCATCTCTTGAAATCATATAAATATACTCTCCTATTACATAACTCCTGTCTGGGTAAGCACCTCCATAAGCGAACCGTTTATTGATACATATTTATATAATGGCTCCTTTTCTTCATGGAATACTGGATAACGGTTTATATAAAATCCGTCTATTCCCGAAGCCACGGCACCTGCCATGTCGGATTTAAGTTCATTTCCAACCATTATACACTCTGACTTATCAAGTCCATACCGTTCACAGCAAATATTATAAAATTCAGGGTCAGGCTTCATACATCCCTCGTCAGAGGAAATCAATATTCCGTCAAAATAAGGCACCAGCCCGGTCATTTCCAACTCCTGCCAGGTGAAGCTTCTCTGCGCATTAGACAAAAGATATATTTTCTTTCCCGCCTTTTTAAGCCCCTCAAGGCATTGTAGCGTATCCTCAAACAGCGACATATGAATTAGCGATATACGTCTAAAGCTTTCACAGAGAAAAACTGTCTGCTCATCCGAAATCTCATAACCCATTGCCGCAAATACATCCTTAAAAACTGCCTCAATCCTTATCTCAGGCTTTGTGTATCTTCCCTCATCCGCTGCTTTTTTCCTATATTCGCCCTCTATTGACGTATACAAATTGTAAAACATTTTCCACTTAAATGAAAATCCCTGTTTTCTAAGCCACTTTGCATATTTCTTAAAAAAATTCTTGCTGTATTCATCCGTATGAATATCAATAAGAGTTCCATACAAATCAAAAATATAATTATTGTACATATTCCCCTCCACGCAATATTTCATTCAAAAACACACCATCATCAAAATCAGGGATAAAACTATCGCCGGCTGTGTCCCCTTCCTGGATAAATGCATTTATGACACCCAAATCAATGGCATAATCAATAACCTTCTCGTACTCCCGCTTTGTAACCTTTCTTTTAATCTCATCAAAATTTTTAAGGTCTCCTGACGGTGTATATTGATTCATAATACTTATGTAAATCTTATCCCCATATGTATCATAGAGATATTTTATAATTTTCTTTGAATCATTTGTACAGCCCGGCATAACCATATGCCTTACTATAGTTCCATGTTTTATCATAGAATTGTCAAAAACAGGCTCCCCGGTCTGTCGCACCATCTCAGCTATCGCAAGCGATGCCTGTTCAAAATAATCAGGTGCATTGGAATATCTGCCTGCTAAAAAGCTGTCATAATATTTCATGTCCGGAAGATATACATCCACAAGCCCAGCCAAAAGCTTCAGCGTTTCAACCTTCTCATATGATGACGTATTGTAAATTATTGGTATAACCAGCCCATCCGATTTTGATTTTACAATGGCATTTGCTATCTGTGGTACAAAATGTGTAGGTGTCACAAGATTTATATTATTTGCCCCTTTTTCCTGTAAAAGCAAAAAAAGCCGTGACAGTTGGGATATCGTAAGTCCCTTACCTTTTCCGCCGACAGCTATACTTTTATTTTGGCAAAAAACACATTTCAGATTGCAACCTGAAAAAAATACCGTACCTGAGCCTTCTTCACCGCTTATGCATGGTTCCTCCCACATATGAAGTGATGCCCTTGCAACCCTTACAACATTATTTTCCCCACAATATCCTTTATTTTCTTTCTCCCTATCCACTTTACAGTTTCTAGGGCATAGCATACACTCTTTTAATAAATCTTCCATTTTATTTCTTTTTTATCATAATTTAAAAATCAAATCATGATTAATCTGCTTTGCACTTTTTATAATATTTTTTTCCTGCTGTTTGAGATATAGCTTAAGCTGCTCTATCTCTCCCTCCTCAAAACCCTTTGAGGAAACTACCTTCCTGCTAGGCAATATTATTTCTGCATAATCATTTCCTTTATCCGTTTTTCTTTCAAAGCATACATGGATTACTTTTCCTTTTTTGCCCGGTATTAAACCGGTATGTGTCATAGTGACTTTTTCATTATCATTTAAATTTATATCCATATATGCCTCCTATCAACTCACAGATTTATCTTTATGGTTAAAAATGCAAGCCTTACGGCTTGCATTTTTTTACCAAAGGAAATAATTATTATTTATAATTAACAATCTTACCAAACTCTGCCTTAAGGCTTGCTCCGCCAACAAGCCCTCCATCTATATCAGGCTGTGCAAAAAGTTCTGCTGCATTTCCTGCATTTACAGAACCACCATACTGGATACGAACCTCCTGTGCTGTAGCGTCATCATAAATTTCGGCTATGCAGTCACGAATTCCCTTGCAGACTTCCTGTGCCTGTGCCGTTGTTGCAGTTTTACCTGTACCGATAGCCCAAATTGGCTCATAAGCGATAACCATGGACTTTACCTGGTCTGCCGTAATACCTACAAGGTCGGATTTAATTTGGAGCCTAATCCAATCCATTGTAACGCCTGTCTCCCTCTGCTCAAGAGACTCGCCACAGCAAAGGATTGGTGTAAGTCCATGCTCAAATGCCTTAGCCACCTTCTTGTTGAGGAATGTGTCATCCTCCTTGAAGTAATCACGACGCTCTGAGTGTCCGATAATAACATACTTTACAC
>CAYTGS010000115.1:0-6614 GCA_964437435.1 uncultured Roseburia sp. | reverse complement strand
GCTCACCGTCTGCGAACTTGACATCATCACGAATGGTAAAATCATAATAAACTGTTCCGTCCTCGTTCTCTGTAACCTCGCAGTCTGCTATTCCATAATATGTGTAATCCGTGCCGTTGTACTCCCTTGTCTCGCCCTCAATGCCCTTGTATACAATCTCGCCCTGACGGTCAGTATCAAGAAGTGACACTGTGGTGAGCAGCCATACATTCTCGTCAGGCACTGACTCTCCGAAGAATGGGCTGAACTTCTCGTTCATTGCATCATTTGCAATAACAAGTGGTGTATCACTGCCTGTCGTTGACGCAGTTGTATCACTGGATGTTTCCCCACTGGTGCTCGATGCAGTTTCATTTGTCGCACTTGATTCAGATGTGGTTGTATCAGTTGAAGAACCGCAGCCTGTTACAAGTCCGGCAGTCATCGTTCCCGCCAAAAGGACAGCGAGAAGCTTTTTTCTTTTTTTCATAACAAATCCTCCTTTTACATTTACAAAAACAGTAATCTAATCTCCTGTTTCCCTTTATATTACTGTAATTTTCATTCATTGTCAATTACTTCACAAACTTAATTTATTTGGGAGTTTATGGACAAAATTTATGTTAATTTAATTTTTGTAAAAATTTTATCCTTGTATTTGGAAGTGATATATATTATTATAAACCTAATAAGGAGTGTATACCGCACTCTGTATATTAATACTTATTATAAGGAGGATTTAATTATGGCATATAAGATTTCAGATGCATGTGTATCTTGTGGCGCTTGCGAATCTCAGTGTCCGGTTGGCGCAATCAGCATGGGAGATGGTAAGTTCGAGATTGACCCAGACAAGTGTATTGATTGCGGTTCTTGTGCAGGCACATGTCCCACAGGTTCAATTGACCAGGCTTAATATCTCGCATATTAAAATGCCACGCTTTAAGGCGCGGCATTTTTCTTTGTCCTTTTAAACAAATGAATTTCCTTTTTGGGCTTTGTCTCCTGTTTTGTCTCCGGAAACTTTATGGTTTTCTCCTTCGTCTTTACACTGTGTTTCCTTAAAAGCTCATCTATATGTTTAAAATGCTCCTCATCCCTTGCATCCTGTCTGGCTTCATTCCTCTCATCAGCAAGCCTGAACTGATAATCAAGCTCCTTTACGATATCCTGCTTTACATTTTCACTTATTTTCCTTGTAAGCGTCTCAGCCATTTCATCATTGTTGGATGCCACAGCCTCCTTTATCAGCTTTTGGAACAGGTATTGGAGCCTCCTCGACTGCTCCTCCTCGTTTTTCATAGGTACGACACGTATCTCCCTCTGTTTAGGAATATTAGTTATCTGACTGTCAGTATTTGGATTATCAATGAGTGTCCTGACTGCTTTGAGCTGAAGCCCCTGGTCTTTCAGGTTTTTGACCCTTACAAACCGTTCTATGTCCTCCTTGGTGTATATCCTATGCCCCTGCTCGTTTCTCCTTATGGGAAGATTAAGCTCCTCCTCCCAGTATCTAAGTACATGCGATTCCACATGAACCTCCTTTGCAGCCTCGTTAATCAGATACCTTTCCTTTACCATTATTCAATTTTTAGCTCCTTTCGCATAATCGTACATAAAAAGAGGACTCCCATTTATTTCGTGGAAAATCCTCTCTCGTACTTTTTGATTTATATGTAAACCCTGCTTTATTTTGCAAGATTTGCAAACTGTGTATAATCAGGCAGCCACGCAAGGTTAATTGTACCTATTGCACCGTTTCTTTGCTTGGCTATAATAATTTCCGCCACGTTTTTTAACTCAGTATCCTTGTTGTAATAATCATCCCTGTAAATAAACATTACAACATCAGCATCCTGCTCTATGGCTCCAGACTCACGAAGGTCGGAAAGCATAGGTCTATGGTCAGGGCGCTGCTCTACAGCACGTGAAAGCTGTGAGAGGGCTATTACAGGCACGTGAAGTTCCCTTGCAAGTGCCTTTAATGACCTTGATATGTCTGATATTTCCTGCTGCCTTGACTCTGTTTTTCCAGAGCCTGACATAAGCTGTAGATAGTCAATAATTATCATCTGGAGGTCATATTCAAGCTTGAACCTACGACACTTGCTTCTAAGCTCACCAATACTTATACCCGGTGTATCATCTATTAACAGGTTCGACCTTCCGATAACGTCAGCACTCTCTATTAAACGTTCCCACTCATCATCTTTCATGTTACCTGTACGGATTGACTGGGAATTTACCTTTGACTCCAATGATAATAGACGGTTGACTAACTGCTCCTTTGACATTTCCAGCGAAAATATCGCTACCGTTTTATTGTCATGGAATGCAACGTGCTGGGCTACATTCAATACAAAAGCAGTTTTACCCATTGAAGGACGTGCCGCCACAAGTATAAGGTCTGAGGGCTGCATTCCCGCAGTCTTATAGTCAAGGTCAATAAAGCCTGTAGCTATGCCGGTCACGGCACCCTTATTCTTAGATGCCTCCTCTATCATATTCATAGTATTCATAACTACCTGTCTGATAGGTACGAAGTCATTGTTGTTGCGCTTCTGAACTATGTCAAATATGCTCTTTTCCGAGGTTTCAAGTATTGCTTCAAGGGAATTATTCTGGGCATAGCAACTATTGGCTATCTCCTCATTTACCCTTATAAGCTTTCTAAGTACCGCTTTCTCAGCTACAATATTTGCATAGTGTCTAATGTTAGCAGATGTGGGAACCGCTGCCATAACATCCCTTATGTATTCGAGACTATATATCTCTGGCGGAACAGCTTTTTCCTTAAGTCTTTCCTGAAGCGTAACAAGGTCTACAGGCTTTCCCTCATCATGCAGCTCCACCATGTTCTCAAATAATATTCCGTACTGTTTTCCGTAGAAATCATCACTGCTGATTATCTCACTCGCTATGGTTATAGCCTCCGAATCCATGAGCATGGAACCTATTACCGACTGTTCAGCCTCAACACTATGAGGCAGAACCCTTTTTAAAACCGCCTCATCTAACTCTGGCATTTTACTTGTCCTCTCTTAATATACGGCATATACTTTTATATACCCCTATATGCTGTCTACGTGTACACGAAGCTTGGCTGTTACCTTTGGATGGAGCTTAACCGTTACCTCATGCGTTCCCGCTGTCTTAATAGGCTCGTTTATCGTAATCTTTTTCTTGTCAATCTCCTTGCCGTATTGGTCAGCCACAGCCTTTGCTATTTCCTTTGATGAAACCGAACCAAAAGTTTTTCCTCCCTCTCCGCCTTTAATTTCAAGCTTTACAAGCATATTCTCTATTTCAGCCCCAAGTGCCTTTGCCGCCTCATACTGCTCCTTTGCAATCTTCTCATCATTCTGTTTCTGAAGCTTTAGATTATTCAAATTCGCACCTGTCGCCTCCACGCCAAGCTTTTTGGGAAGAATAAAGTTTTTAGCATAGCCTTCCTTAAGCTCAACCGTATCACCCTTTTTTCCTACTGATTTAACATCCTCTAATAAAATTACCTTCATTGTCTTATCCTTTCCTATATCGAGCCTTCACCTATCATTGCATCGAGAGTTTCCTTAACGACAAATATTGCCTCCTGTGGTGACGTGTCAACAAGCTGGGCACCTGCAATATTCATGTGTCCGCCACCGCCCAAACGCTCCATGATAATCTGTACATTTACCTCATCAATTGAACGCGCCGATATATACGTCTTTCCATTATATGCAGTCATTACAAAGCTCGCCTTAATTCCATTTATGCCAAGAAGCTCATTCGCCGCCTGTGCACCAATCTCCGTAGGGCTTTCAAGACCTTCCGCAGGGCATATTCCAATTGCATATGCATTCCTATATATTTCCGCATTACTTACCGCCTCTGCCTTTGCCTTGTACTCCTTGGCACCGTCCCTGAACATTTTTCTAACCCTTGTCACATCTGCACCATAACGTCTTAAATATGCCGCAGCTTCAAACGTCCTTACGCCTGTCTTTGCAGTAAAATTATTAGTATCTATCATAATACCCGAATACATACAGTCTGCCTCGTTGCTGCGCACTTTAACAGTTCCTGCTATATACTGCAATACTTCGGCTACCATTTCACACGCACTGGAAGCATACGGCTCCACGTATGAAAGAGTGGCATTGTCTATGACCTCAGAGCTTTGTCTGTGGTGGTCTAATACAACCACAGTCTTACAATTTTTTATAAGCTCGGGGCACTCGGTAATACTCGGCTTATTTACATCAACCACAACCAATACCGTGTTGCTGTCAGCCAAATCAAGCGCCTCACCACTGCCTATTATAAAATCATCATCATATACGTTTCTGTCATTGAAAAGCTCCACCAACGGCTTGACCGAGCTCGTTATGTCATTTATAACTATATGGGATTTACGTCCAAGCGCTCTTGCGATACAGCTTATGCCGACCGCTGAGCCAAAGGCATCCGCATCGCTAAGCCTGTGCCCCATTATGAGAACACGGTCCTTGCTTGTAATGATTTCCTGCAAGGCATTTGCCTTCACCCTTGCCTTTACCCTTGTATTCTTCTCAATCTGCTGGCTCTTTCCGCCATAATAAACTATTGAGTCAGGGGACTTTATAACAGCCTGGTCTCCGCCTCGTCCTAACGCAAGGTCTATTGCAGTACGTGCATATTCACTGTTTTGGCTGTATGTTTTAGCACCATATCCGATACCAACACTCACCGTAACCGCCATTTCGTTTCCAATATTTACGGTCTTAACATCCTCCAATAGGTCAAATTTTGCCTCTTTCAGCTCCACAAGTGCCTTTTTAGACATAATTACAAGATACTTGTCCTTCTCCGTTTTTCTGGCTATTCCGTCTATAGAGGAAATATATTTGTTTATCTTCCTGTCTATGAGCGCCATAAGCAGTGAACGCCTTACATCTTCGACGCTTTCCAGCGCCTCATCATAATTATCAATATATATCATGCCGACAGCAACGCTTTGGTCGTCAATTTCACGGATTGCACGTTTTAACTCTGTCTCATCAAACAGATAACCTGCTATCAGACATGCCTCACCGCCCTCGCTCTCTATCACATCACTGTTGTCGAGAACATCATTAATTGATATTCGCTTCATTTTTAGGACATATTCTCCCTCCTCAAAAGAAACGTCTATCGCTGTCTCCTTGTCAAATTCAAATTTATCCTTTGTCACATTCGGAAATAACGTGGTTATTGACTTTCTATATCCTTTTTCCTTATGTACAATCTTTTCAAATGCTTTGTTTGTCCATATAATTTTGCCGGACTCGTCCATCAGCACATGAGCCAGCTCCAAATCCCTTAAAAGTTTTCGCTGTATCTGTCCGTACTGGGTTGCGAAGTTTATGAATTCATTCATTATAATCGGTTTATTTTTATACAACAGTGAACTCATAACGGCAAGATATAACACAAGGAAACATGATATACAGATTCCCGACCTGATATCAAGGAAATATATTCCGATGTTAATGACTGCAAGCAATACCCCCAACACCAAAGCTGTTTGCAGATATATCCTCAGATGTCCCTTTAACTTAAGCTTTTGTTTCATGTAGTATACCTCCCGTAAATGCATGTGACTATCAAAAATAACCATATCCAAAAATTTCATGCATAATAACGTAATTTAAGTATAACATTTATTTTTACAAACTTCCATAGCATATTTTGTCATAATTATTCGAGACAGCAGAAATATTTTGAAAATTTCCGTGTCAAAAAAACCAACCGCTTTTTAAAGCGGTTGGTTTTACTTCTTAACAGCCAACAATTAGTCAATTGTATAAGGCATAAGTGCTAAATGACGTGCTCTCTTAACAGCAACCGTAAGCGCTCTCTGATGCTTTGCACAGTTTCCTGTAATTCTTCTAGGAAGAATTTTGCCTCTCTCAGACACGTATCTTTTTAATTTTGCTGTATCCTTATAATCAATTACATTATCCTTGCCGCAAAATACGCAAACTTTTTTTCTTCTACGAATTCCGCTTCTTCTCTTTAATGGAGAATCAGCTTTTTCTGTTTTATTAAAAGCCATGATAAAGCCTCCTATTCTTTCAATCTTTCCTGTTTAAAATTAGTTAAATGGCAACTCCTCATCAATTCCGTCCGGAATATTCATGAAGCCGTCACCTGCCGCCATAGGTGCAGCGGATGACTGATAGTTTCCATTATCGGAACTGCTGTTAGAATTTGAATTCTTGCTCTCAGCAAATTCCTGGTCTTCAACAACAACTTCAGTGGTATAAACTTTGACACCATCCTTATTATTATAGCTTCCTGTCTGGATGCGGCCTGTCACAACAAGTTTTGTTCCCTTGCGGAAATACCTCTCTGCAAACTCTGCTGATTTGCCGAATGCAACGCACGGAATAAAGTCTGCTGTGTTCTCATCGCCGTTACGGTTGAATCTCCTATCAACCGCAAGTGTATATCTTGCAATTGCCATCTGGTTCTCGCCCTGTGTATATCTTACCTCAGGATCCCTTGTCAAACGTCCCATTAAAATTGCTTTATTCATATAAGTTTCCCCCACTAAACGCCCTGCGTTTTCAAGCAGGTACGTATTCTATTCCTCGTCCTGTCTAACGCACAAATATCTGATTACGTTTTCC
>CAYTGS010000114.1:0-6780 GCA_964437435.1 uncultured Roseburia sp. | reverse complement strand
TGCCATTTTTCAGAGGAGGTTATCAGTGGCAAGAAGACACGTATTATAACTCTTGACCCTGTTGAAATAGTATTTAACGGCGTGACAGTCAAGCTCCAGACAAAGGAATATTTTGAGGAGGGCGCTTCTAATATCAAGATTGAGAGAAATATTCTTGAAATCAGTGACCCTAATGCAGAGATTACCCTTGACGAGTACATCACGGCTTGTTATGGTACTACTGAATACCCAGAGGATATGACGGGTATAACTCTTGCCTGCGAGGGCGAAAACGGCGAGACAATCAACTATGAGTACAAGTGCCGTGACGCTAAGCTTGACGGAGCAACGGCGGTAAGCGCTGTGATTCCTGCTATACAGACAAAGGTATCACTCACACCGTCTGCAAAGGCGCTTGGCTATATTGAGGAAGGCTACGCATTCTCACCGATGTTCAAGCTTGGTTACAAGAAAACTATTTCTGATAAGGAGGTATTTGCGACATGGCTCAACTTGGAAAAGGCAAATTAAACTACAGATGTCCGTCTTGCTTTATGCGAGATCTTGATATTGATATGTTCTATAACAAGGATACAGGGATTTACAGTTGTATCCGTTGCCAGTACAGAGGCACGGAGGCAGACGTTTTAGAGAAGAACGAGATGGTAAGATTTCGTTATCTTGATAGAAAAAAGAGATTTACAAAGTTTGATTTTGACTAATTCTTGTTAGTTGACAGCAAAGGGCAGATGATATTAAAATGTATTGTCTGCCCTCTTTTTGTGCCAACTTTTAAAATTTTCTGAATATAAGCTTGATAAAGGCTTTCAATAAAGTTATACTATTATATGGGAAATTGTATTCAAAGGAGAAAAATTAAAATGTTGGAACAAAATATAGATTTAAAACAAAAGACAATACTTGTGACAGGGGCAGCGGGTTTTATAGGCGCTAACCTGACACTTTCATTGCTCAAAGCCGTGGATAATGTTCATATAGTGGGTATTGACAATATGAATGACTACTATGACGTATCACTTAAGGATTACAGACTGAAGCTTATAGATGAAGCTGCGGATAGGTATACAGGCGATTTTATATTTGTAAAGGGAAACATAGCGGATAAGGCGCTTATTAAAGATATTTTTGATAAATATAAGCCGGACGTGGTTGTAAATCTTGCAGCACAGGCAGGAGTGCGTTACAGTATTGAAAATCCTGACGCATATGTTGAGTCGAATCTTATAGGCTTTTACAATATTTTGGAGGCATGTCGCCACAGTTATGACAACGGCGAAAGAGGAGTTTCACATCTGGTATACGCAAGTTCATCTTCAGTATATGGAAGCAACAAGAAAATTCCATATTCTACCGAGGATAAGGTGGATAATCCCGTTTCGTTATATGCGGCAACTAAAAAGTCAAATGAGCTTTTAGCCCATGCATATTCCAAATTATACAAAATACCGTCAACAGGCTTAAGGTTCTTTACGGTTTACGGACCGGCAGGTCGTCCGGATATGGCTTATTTTGGATTTACAAACAAGCTCGTAAACAATGAAACAATCAAGATATTTAATTATGGAAACTGTAAGAGGGACTTCACATATATAGATGATATAGTTACAGGTGTCGAGGCTGTCATGAAATGTGCACCACTCCCAAATGAAGACGGAGTTAAATATAAGATTTATAATATTGGGAATAACCAGCCTGAAAATCTTCTTGATTTTGTCGATATACTTCAGGATGAGCTGAAGGAGTCGGGTGTATTGCCACAAGATTATGATTTTGAGGCTCATAAGGAGCTTGTAGGTATGCAGCCTGGAGATGTGGAAATCACATATGCCGACGTGAGCGAGCTTGAAAGGGATTTTGGATTTAAACCGTCTACAAGCTTAAGGGAAGGACTAAAAGCATTTGCAAAATGGTATAAGGAGTTTTATTAGTTAGTTATACTGTACTGATGATTAGCGTATTGCAGCTTTGCTTATCACTTGCAGGATAACCGTTGTAAAAGGAGAGAGAAAATGAATATTCAGATGCAGTTTGGCGGATTGATTATTTTGTTGCTCTTATTATATTTTTATAAACGCCATGATATAGTAGGTTTATATACAGAAAAAATGTTTCTAAGGGCATTATATGTAAACATAGCATGCCTTGTGCTAGATATTCTGTCGATTGTATTGATAGTAAATATGGATAGTCTTCCCAGACTGCTTGTGGAAGTCGAATGTAAAGCATACCTTGTATTCTTGGTATTGACCGGATATATGGCTTTATATTATGCAAGTGTTGATGTTTACAGGCTTACAAAAGCCAATAATTATGTAAAGCTGTGCGGATTGGCAACTGCCATAGATGCAATTGCTATTTTTATACTGCCTATTGAAATGTTCCACGAGGGTAATGTGGTATATACGTATGGGGCATCATGTATGGCAACATATGTTGGTGCGGTTTCCCTGATAATGCTTACACTTGGAAGCGTTATAAGGGACGGCGAACGCATGAATCCAAGGCGTAGAAAATCCATTAAAATGTGGATGCTTATGTGGATTGCTGCAGCTTTAATACAGTTTTTCAACAGCCGTTTACTGTTGGTTGGATTTGCCAGCTCAATGGGAATGGTCATTTTGTTCTTTGAACTTGAAAATCCTGAGTCAAATATAGACCGTAAGACGGGATTTTTCAACTCAAGGGCGTTTGGGGAATATATCAAACAGAGATATGCACAGGAGATGGACTGTTGTGGTATATGCATTTCGTTGGAGGATACACGCTCTGACGATACGCTTATCGAAAAAATGGATGACTTATTATATGAAATAAGTGGATTTATGAGGCGTATTCCGGAAAAAAAGATTTTTAAAACTGATGAGCGGGAATTTGTTCTACTGTTTAACGATAAAGAGGAAATGGATAGGGCTTATAACCTTATCAAAAACCGTTTTTCACTAAGCTGGCTTGAAACCAAGGGCAGTGAGGAACAGGTGAGATTACATCCATATTTTGTAATTGTTCCGTCGTCAAAGTTTGTCAAGAGCGCCGAGGAAATGATTGGGCTTTTGAAATATTTCAGAAGGCACGTTATGGATAACACAGAGGACCATTTTATTGTAGTGGATGAGAAGACTGTGGCAGCGAAGCGTGTTCGAGAGGAAATGATTGACACCATAAAATATGCACTTATTGATGACAGGGTGGAGGTGTTTTACCAGCCTATATATTCAACCCGTGCGAAGCGTTTTGTATCAGCGGAGGCGCTTGTGCGAATAAGGAAAGCAGATGGTACAATAATACCTCCCGGAATGTTTATTCCAATAGCCGAGGAAACAGGGCTTATTGCAAAGCTCGGTGAACGTGTTTTTGAGAAGACCTGCCAGTTTATCAAGGACAAAAAAATTGAGCAGTTTGGGGTCGAATATATTGAAGTCAATTTGTCAGTCGTACAGTGCGAGAACAGGGAGCTTGCCCAAATGTATATTGATATAATTGAAAAATATAATCTTAATCCGTCCTTTATAAATCTTGAGATAACGGAATCAGCTTCCATAATAAAGCGTAAAACACTTCTTGACAACATGAAAACATTGATTGACTATGGAGTTTCTTTTTCTCTTGATGACTTTGGAAACGGTGAGTCAAACTTAAATTATATTGTTGACCTGCCAATCCATATTGTTAAGTTTGATAAGGATATGACACAGGCATATTTTGAAAACGAAAAGGCAAAATATGTATTGCAGGCGGCTACTGACATGATACAGGGACTAGAGCTAAAGGTTGTTGCAGAGGGAGTTGAGACGGCGGAACAGCTTAGGGAACTCGAAAGGCTGGGAATAGATTATATACAGGGATATTATTTCTCAAAGCCTGTTGAGGAAAAGCAGTATTTGGAATTTTTAAAGCACAGAAATGTGTAACAGACATAGTCTGAAAGGATTAAGCATAAATGGATGAAAATATATACAGGGTGTGCACCCTTAATAGACCTGTAGACTGGGTTGTGGATGTTCCCGGTTCTAAAAGCATGACAAACAGGGCGCTTTTAATGGCTGCTCTTGCCGACGGGAAGACTACATTAAAGGGAGTGCTTTTTAGCGATGATTCCAGAAATTTCCTCGGCTCGCTTAAAAGCCTAGGGTTTGATGTTAGTATAGACGAACTAGGTAAAACGGTTGAGGTCGTGGGACTTAACGGGAAAATACCTGTTTCTGAGGGCGAAATATACGTGGGAAGCGCTGGAACAGCCGCAAGGTTTCTGACGGCAATGCTTGCACTTGCATCAGGTACATATGTAATAAACTGTTCAGAACAGATGAAAAAACGTCCCATGAAACCATTGTTTGATGTTTTGACAGAAATGGGGGCGGAGATTACCTATCTTGGAAATGCCGGCTTCCTTCCCATTAAAATCAAGGGAATAGGGGACGGTATAAGCAAAGAGGATAAGTGTTATGTAAAGCTTGATATAAGCAAGAGTACACAGTTTTTAAGCGCACTGTTACTTATTTCACCCATGTTAAAACAGGGAATGAATATTGAAATCACGAGTGAACGAAAGGACGGCTCATATATACGCATTACAAGGAAAATGATGGAACGGCTTGGGGTAAGTGTGGAATTTGACGGTGTAAATTACACCCTTGAAAAAAATTCTTCATACGTGGCTGGGACATACCAGATAGAGCCTGATGTGTCGGCAGCCTGTTATTTTTATGGGGCAGCGGCCATTACAGGTGGTAGGACGGTTGTCAGGAATGTTACATGGGATTGTATGCAGGGCGATTTGAAATTTATAAGCCTTTTAGGTGACATGGGATGTGAGGTAAATGACACCTCCTATGGAATAGAAGTAGTTGGGGCAAAGGATGGAAAGCTAAAGGGTATAACAGTCGATATGAAAGATTTTTCCGACCAGGCTATAACCCTTGCGGCAATAGCGCCGTTTGCGGATAGCGATGTCAGGATAGAAAATATTGGTCACATAAGGCTTCAGGAATCAGATAGAATACATGCTATAGCAACAGAGCTGTCTAACCTGGGCGTTAGCTGTGACGAGGAGTCAGATGCCGTGACAATCCACCCTGGTATTCCACATTCTGGATTAGTCCATACCTATGATGATCATAGAATGGCAATGGGCTTTTCACTGATTGGTCTTAGAGTAAATGGAATAGAGATAGAGGATTATAAATGCTGTAGGAAGACTTTTGAGGAGTACTTTGAGGTGCTTGATGGGTTGTGTTCAAGCTATAATTCAAAAAACTGATTATGAAAAGAGCGTGTTTCAAAAAGACACGCTCTTTTAAAATACATTATTATTTTCAGTCTTAATTTCATCATCTATGGTTTTAATAATAATATTTAACACAAAAATTTGGACGATAGGAATAAGCCCGCATATAAGAGCTTTTACACCTATTTTTGTGCCAATATGTTCTGATGAAAAGAATACCCTTAACATTCCATTCCAAAATACTGTGGTCTCGAACAATATTACAAAAAGCGTATTTACAACCCAAAGCTTTATGTTCCCAAATATATTGTCAAAGGGAAGCAAAGTTGTAAAGCTTAGAATAAATAATATAATGCAAAGGGCAGTTGAACCTAGAAATTCTATTAAAAGTGCGTTTCCCTTAGCACAGTTTTTAAGGCGTTTCGCTCTTGGCAGAATAAATGCTGGAAAAATATTTATCAATACATATGCAGCTATAAATATCCAGAAAAGCCCTGTTATTTCCTTTATGACGTAAAAGTTTGATGACATAAATATACATATTGAAAATAAAATGTAATTTAAAGTCTTAATAGTTTTTTGCTTCATAATTTTCTCCAATCATACAATATTATTATATTATAGCACTAAAACAAAAGTCATACAATTAAGCAAACTGAAATATATATAAATAAGAAATTGAGCCGATAAACTGGAGCAATATTATGGAATTTATAAACAGAGATACTTTGAAACGATATAGAGACAAGATAAAATTTCCCAACAAAAAACTAATACTTGGTGTGGGAATATTGGCTCTTGGAGGACTTTTAGCCACAGGGTATATTAATAAACAAAACAATACAATGGCAATTTTAACATCAGGCACAGCCTCATCAAGGGAGCTGCCAATATATTGTGTGCAGACTGATAAGCCGCAAATTGCATTGACGTTTGATGCAGCCTGGGGGAATGAGGATACATCAGAAATCATGGAAATTCTTAGAAAACATAACGTCAAAGTGACTTTTTTCATGACAGGTGGATGGGTTGATAAATATCCTGACGACGTAAAAATGATACTTTCAGAAGGACACGACCTTGGAAACCATAGCCAGAACCACAAAAACATGAGCCAGTTATCCGACACCGAAAAAGAAAAAGAGCTTATGACAGTCCATGATAAGGTAAAAGAGTTAACAGGATATGAAATGTTTCTGTTTAGACCGCCTTATGGAGATTATGATAATGCAGTTGTCAAGACTGCTAAAAAATGCGGATATTATACTATACAATGGGATGTAGACAGTTTGGATTGGAAAGATTACGGTGTTGATTCCATAATAAAAACCGTAACCCAGCATAAGCACTTAGGTAATGGCTCTATTATCCTCTGCCACAATGGCGCAAAATATACCGCCGAGGCACTTGACACTATGATAACGACATTAAAAGCACAAGGCTATGAGTTTGTACCATTGTCACAGTTAATTTATAAGGAAAATTTCAGCATGAATCATGAAGGACGGCAGATACCAAGTAAATAAATTGAAACAACAAAAATCCCATCGGACAAT
>CAYTGS010000113.1:0-6824 GCA_964437435.1 uncultured Roseburia sp. | reverse complement strand
CCCTGTTTTCGCCGTGAGAGGGCGACGTCTTAACCGCTTGACCAACGAGCCATAATCATTATTAGCTGTCCGCTTGCGTGGCACATATAAGATATTACTACAGCTTTTAAAAAAAAGCAAGCACTTTTTTTATTTTTTTGCAAAACAATTTTAAAAGCCTCCAAACCCTGCTTAAATGCTGGTGTTGGAGGCTTTTTTGCATTTTCTCTCTATGCGCTTTGCCTGTCTTGTTTTAACATTTCAAAGAAATCTTCCTCCGGCATAGGCTTTGCATAGTAATATCCCTGTACTACATCACAGCCTATCTTTTGGAGCAAGTCTACCTGTTCCTTGTTCTCAACACCCTCTGCTATGAGACCAAGCCCCATCTTTTCAGACATCGCCACAACATACTCAAGTATCGTCTTTCCCTTTTCAGATGTCATCATGTTATCCATAAAACGCTTATCCAGCTTTATTATGTCAAAAGGTGTCTCCAAAAGTATATTAAGTGACGAATATCCGCTTCCAAAATCATCCATTAGAAGCGTAAAATCGTCCTCCTTCAGCTTTCCAGCCATTTGGCTTACAAGCTGCTCATTCACCGTCTCGGTAATTTCAAGCTCTATAAGTGACTTTTCTATATTATTGTCCTTTATATCTTCCGACAAAACAGATATAAATTCTGTATCCTTTAGATGAAGCCTTGATACATTAACCGATATGGGACAGTCATCTATCCCCAAATCCTCACACTTTCTGACAAAATGGCACGCCTTATCCCAAATATAATAATCCACAGACTTTATAAATCCGTTTTCCTCTATAACCGGAATAAATTCATTAGGGTATATCATTCCCTTGTCCGGATGAACCCATCTTACAAGGGCTTCCGCACCCACTATCCTGTTATCATCTATACTGTATTTGGGTTGGAGATACATTTTAAACTGCTTCTCACCAAGCGCAGACTGCATATTCTCCTCTATAAATTTACGGGTATAGAGGATATCCTTAAACTGCTGCTGATAAACCAATACATTGGTAAGGACATTTGTCTTGGCGGATTTTCTCGCCATTGATGCCCTATCCTCCATTTGGCGTACTTCCAATGCCCTGTCCTCGACAAAATACACACCAAATGTTAGCTGAATTCTCACATTTTTTATCGAATGTATCTCTTTTTCTATTTTCTGGATAAAATTGAATATTTCGTCTTTTTCTTCATATTCCATAACCACTATAAAGACATCACTCCGAGCATTAACATAAAACTTGTCATCACCGCAAAGCTCTTTCAATTTTTCCCTGATAAAATATAAGACCTCATCACCAAATAATTCACCATAAAGGTCATTTATAATCTTAAACCTCTTAATATCAAACTGGATAAACGCTATCTCCTTTTTTGAGGTCAATAGCAACTGATTTACGTCTTCCCTGAATTTATGCAGGTTATCCTTGTGCATAAGGACTGTCGGGTTTTCGACACTGTTCGCTCCAAGACGCACATACGGCGAATTCTTTTGGTTTTCCTCCAATACCTCATCCAAAACCTCAATTGCCGTTTCCATTACCTTTGGGCAAATCTTTTTCTTAAGTCCGTCCCTATGTATTATCGCCATTCCCTCCGGGGTCGAAATATCAGCCCCCAAAATATCACGGCATGATACCTTACCATCCATTCTCTCATAAAAACGCCGATAAAATTCCTCCGCCATTTTATCGCCCACTACCTCAAGCTCCTTATCATTGGGATTGCTTATTCCATATGCCATTCCGCAAACCATTACAGCCGACGCAACGCAACCGCAAAGCCCGCCGTGACGCATACCAGCCCCAAAGCATGTACTTAACTTTAGAATATTTTGGGTGTTAAAGCCAAACTCATCTGCGAAAGCTCCCACTAAAGCCTGAGCGCAATGATAATCCTTGTTTAAAAATTCTTTTGCCTTGTCCTTGTGTGTCAATTTTATTCCTTCTTTCTCTTTGGTACTCTAATATATTAATATCTAGTCATTATATAGCTGCTTTCATCTACTATCTCTGACATCGTCATTTCCCTACCCCAATGAATTGACGAATTGTAATTTCCCTCTGCAACTATAACAGAGTTCTGCCTTACCTCTAGTACAATGACTGAATGGGTATCATTATAAACCCTCAAAATATCACCCACACGTATATTGCTATAATCCTTGTGAACCTTAGCCTTTGCATTTCCAAATGCCGCATCGCTCAAATAAAAAGCAAAGCCTGCACATCCGTATCCGCCTTTAAAAACTCCGCCGTGCCATTCATAATAATTGTCATTTGTCCAATGAAGCCCCTCAGGAAATACTGCCTTTTGAGCAATCATTGTATTATAAACATATGTATATACACTGTCAAGGGAAGCCTGCTGGCTTAATCCCGCTCCCTGTATATAGAATGTCTGTCCTCCCAAACTTATCTGGAAATATCCATTACTCGTTATCCCTGTAACCTGTATAGGTAAATCCGAAGCCACCTGACTAAGTACAACAGTATTTTCATCCGCATCCGCAAATATTATTGTATTACTGTTTGTATACAGCACTGCTTTTGCCTCAGTAACCGTATATCCAGCCGCCTCAACCCTTTGGCACGGTGCCGTCATCAGCATGACCAATCCTATAATCAGACATACTGCAAAATTTGATATTTTCTTCATTTACTTACCCCTCCAATTCAAGTATTATATTTTAAGTATACTTGATTATAAACCTATTATGTATTCAAGACAATACTAACTTTATACTTTTTTTATGATTTTTTGATTTATTGACTATTTTATGTTTATCTTATATAATACACCATAGTTGAAGGTGTACATATGTACACGCTAAGAAAGCAGGGGTTAATATATGTTTTCAAGATTTTTCTATGTTATTTTTAAAAATTTACATCATATATATATGATTCCTCAAATGGAATATGTATCACGTCATCCGGAAAAGTACACTGAAAGCCAGATGTTTGATTTGGATTTGAAGGCTATATACCGTATGACAAAAGCCGGACATATATCAACCAAAAGCTATGGTAACTACAATCTCCCTGACAGCGGAGGGTATATCATGTTTCCAAACCATCAAGGAAAATATGATGCACTTGGAATAATGATGACGCATGGTTCTCCCTGTTCCGTTGTAATTGATATAGAAAAATCAAACACTCCCCTTGTAAGGCAATTCATAAATCTCGTTCGTGGAAAGCGCATGGACCGCAATGATTCAAAGCAATCCATTAAAATAATCCGTGAGATGTCGGACGAAGCAAAATCCGGACGGAAATTTATAATTTTCCCTGAGGGCGGGTACGAAAACAATGGTAATACCACCACAAGCTTTAAGCCTGGTGCCTTTAAAAGTGCCACATGGTCTAAATCTCCCATAGTCCCAGTTGTCTTAATTGATTCTTACAAGGTCTTTGGCGAGAAGGGCTTAAAGCCGTTACAGACTTATGTATATTATCTGAAGCCTCTACTGCATGAAGAATATAAGAAAATGTCAACTACCGAGATTGCCTCTATTGTACAGTCACGTATTCAAGCTGTACTTAGCGCATACGAAAGTGGGGATTCCCCTGATTCACTTGAAGCATATTGCAATTAATTATAATTCAAATGCTTTTTTAATACTGTCATAATGGAGAAATATTCCCTGCTCCCCAAGATTTTTTATCTCCTCTGGGGTTGCAAGCATATATCCGTCTGTTTCCTCTTTCTGCAAATGTATATCCTTCTCATCAAAATCAGCAATAAAACGGTATATATCCACAAAATAATTATCTCCCTCTCCGGGATTTTCACGTTTATAGCTAAAAAGATATCCCCCGTCCCAATTAGACACGTCCAATCCTGTTTCCTCACGCACTTCCCGAAGAACTGCCTCCCTTGAGCTTTCGCCTGCCTGTGCAGCTCCTCCCGACACCTCCCACCAGCCGGGCGCCCATGGTTTTGTCATTACACGCTTGGTAATAAGTATCTTTCCGTTTTTATTTGCCACGACACCAAGAACAGTAAGGTGGTATTCTCCGTCCTTAAGTATCCAGTCGTTTTTTTTCATTGTACGTCCTGTTAAATTTTTTTCACTGTCATAAATATCCCACATTTCCATAGCTGTATTACCTTTCAGATGTTTTATTTAATCTACATTCACGGCACATTCCCATGAGAACCGAGCCTTGGCATTCCAGCCAAAATCCGTGATGCTCGTAAAGATGATTTGTAAGCTGCTCCATAAACTGACATTCCATATGCAGCACCTTCCCACATTCCTTGCACTGCATATGTATATGGCTCTGGCATTTTGAATTAGGCTTAACCATTTGGTATCTGCAACATTCATCCTCTGCGGTTTTATATTTCATCACAAGACCGCTTTCCGTAAATTTATCAAGATTTCTGTAAATGGTGGTTAGATTTACATTAATCCCATTGCTCTGCATATATTCATTTACATCATATGCGCTAAAGCTGTGCTCCTTATTCTGTTCCAAATATGCCATTATGGCTTCCTTGCTTCTCGTATTGTATTTTTTTGTTTTTTCCTGCATAACAATATCTCCCAAAATCTCCATATCATCAATAATAACTTATTTAATTCCTCTATGCAATAATTTTAATTTTCAAGTTTTTTGATTATTTTAAACTTTTATGTAAAATAGTTGAAAAACTATACTGTTAAGGCTATAATATTTAATCATATAGTATTCATTGCTATACTAAATATATTTAAGGAGGACATCATGAGATTAATTACACGTTCAGATTTTGACGGACTTGCCTGTGGTGCACTATTAAAAGAGGCAGGCGTTATTGATAATTGGAAATTTGCCCATCCAAAAGATTTACAGGATGGTCTTGTGGAAGTCAATGAAAATGACTGCCTCGCAAATGTTCCTTTTGTTGAAGGCTGCGGATTGTGGTTTGACCACCATTCAAGCGAACATGAACGTATCCAGCTAAAGGGTAAATACAAAGGTGAAAGCCGTATCACACCTTCCTGCGCCCGTATTATATATGAATATTATGGTGGCAGGGAACGTTTTCCACAGTTTGATGACATGATGGAAGCGGTAGACAAAGTTGATTCCGGAAATCTTACAATTGATGAAATTCAAAATCCAAAGGGTTGGATTCTTGTAGGTTTTCTCATGGACCCACGTACAGGCTTAGGACGTTGGCGCAACTTTACAATTTCAAATTATCAGCTTATGGAGAAGCTGATTGATGCGTGCCGTACAATGACTACCGACGAAATACTTGCAATGCCTGATGTCAAGGAGCGTATCTCTGTTTATTTTGAACAAAACGAAAAGTTTATGGAAATGGTCAAAGCCCACACTGTCGTTGACGGGAATTTAATCATATCCGATTTAAGAGGGGTTGACCCAATCTATTCAGGAAACCGTTTCCTCATATACAGTATGTACCCTGAACAGAACATATCGGCATGGATTGTAAGCGGACGAGGTGGAAAAGGCTGCAGTGCTGCTTGCGGATACAGCATTTTAAACAAAACCTCCAATGTTGATGTCGGAAGCCTTATGCTTAAATACGGCGGTGGTGGTCATAAGAAGGTCGGCACCTGTCAGTTCACTGACGAAAACATGGATACAGAGCTTCCAAAGCTCCTTGCAGAATTTAGTGCATTAGCTAATGCCAAATAATTACATACAACGCAAAAAGCGTATGGTTTTTAAGCCATACGCTTTTATTATCTCATAATGTAATTACATCATGCCGCCCATTCCACCTGCACCTGCTGGCATTGCCGGAGTGTCCTCTTTAATGTTTGCGACAACTGACTCTGTAGTAAGGAGTGTGCTTGCTACTGAGCATGCATTCTGGAGTGCGCTTCTTGTAACCTTTGCAGGGTCAAGAATTCCAGCCTCTACCATGTTAACATACTCCTCCTTGTAAGCATCGAAGCCATATCCAACCTCTGACTCCCTTACCTTGTTTACAATAACGCTTCCCTCAAGACCAGCGTTAACTGAAATTCTGAACAGCGGAGCCTCAAGAGCCTTAAGGACAATCTTGGCACCTGTCTTCTCATCACCATCAAGTGACTCAACAAGCTCTGCAACCTTCTTTGAAGCATGAATATAAGCAGAACCGCCGCCTGCGATAATTCCTTCTTCTACGGCTGCCCTTGTCGCATTTAAAGCATCCTCCATACGAAGCTTTGCTTCCTTCATTTCTGTCTCTGTAGCTGCGCCCACACGGATAACTGCAACACCGCCTGCAAGCTTAGCAAGTCTCTCCTGTAACTTCTCCTTATCGAAATCAGATGTTGTCTCCTCAACCTGTTTCTTAATCTGGGAAATTCTAGCATTTATAGCTGACTTGTCACCCTCACCGTCAACGATGATTGTATTCTCCTTCTGAACCTTAACTGACTTAGCACGTCCGCACTGCTCTAATGTAGCCTCCTTAAGGTCAAGACCAAGTTCATCACTGATTACCTGACCGCCTGTAAGTATTGCGATATCCTCAAGCATAGCCTTTCTTCTATCGCCATATCCCGGAGCCTTTACAGCTACTACGTTGAATGTACCACGGAGCTTGTTAACAATTAATGTTGTAAGAGCCTCGCCCTCAACATCCTCTGCAATAATAAGTAATTTAGCACCTGACTGAACTACCTGCTCTAAGAGTGGCAAAATATCCTGAATATTTGAAATCTTCTTATCTGTAATCAAAATGTATGGCTCTTCCATGTTAGCTTCCATTTTATCCATATCTGTAGCCATGTAAGCTGAAATATATCCACGGTCAAACTGCATACCTTCTACAAGGTCAAGCTCTGTCTGCATTG
>CAYTGS010000112.1:0-6878 GCA_964437435.1 uncultured Roseburia sp. | reverse complement strand
CTTGTAAAGACAAACGGACAGTATGGAGAGACATTTAAAAGAGGATTGGATATCCAGATTTGATGTACTTCATAAAACAAGTCATTGTACCGATAAAATAAGAGTAGTTATGTAAAGTATAGGAACTCGATGAATTGAAGTCAGTTGGTATACAGATACATGGTGAATATCAGAATAGCTGTGGAAAGGAGTAGTTATGAGAGTCACAACGCAGATGTTAAATGAATTATCAAGAAAGGCAGGATTGCCAACCCGGACATCCCTGCTTAGTTATGTCAATAAGGACAGCAGTACAACAGAAAATAACCTTTTGAGTGCATTAAGCAAAAAGTCAACGACGAATGCCACACTGAAAAGTTCTTATGAACAGTTAGAGAAGTCAGCGGATGCATTGGAAGATGCCGCTTCTGTTTTGGTTTCAGAGAAAGACGATAATATTTTTGCACAGGCAAGGGAGAATGAAAATACTGAGGAACTGAAGAAACAGACGAAAGAGCTGCTTTCTAATTATAACGATATGCTTAAAAAACTGGGAAAATCCAATTCCACGCTAAATATCTATTATAAGCAGATGTTGGGAGAAGTGTATAGCAATGACAAGGAGAGTTTGAACAGCATCGGAATTTCTGCGGATAAGCGTGGGTATTTAAGTCTTGATGAGAGCAAGTTTGACGAGACAGATGTTGACACTCTGGAGAAAGTGCTGGGTAAAGACTCTGCATTTTCTTTAAAGGCAGGTTTCCTTGCAGAGCATGTGTCAAGTAATGCCGAATCTTATCTGGAGAGTATGTCAAGTCAGTACAGTTCGGCTGGGAAGAACTATTCTGCGTATTCAAATAATAGGTACAATTTTTGGGGATAGGTGAAAGTAATAGTCTATACTGAATATATAATAAACGCTATGGAAAGCACAGGAAATCGAGGGATTGCATCAGTTTATTTCTTGTGCTTTTATATTTTGACTGCAAATAAAAATCTGACAGAGGAACTGCGGAGACGTACCAACACTGTACGAGCATTTACTTACTTCATAAAGACCGGCGTAACCACTCGGAATCGTGGCTGTGCCGGTCTTTTGCTATATTTCTGATTTTTCCATATATGCCCCAATGTTATTGTCTTTCAAAAAATCTGCCTGTGCGTACTGCATGGAACTGATACCGTAGCCCTTTGCCTGAAGAATGGAAAACTTGAAATCCAGCAGGGCAGCTGGCACATTTAGAAAATGAGCTGTCTCGAAAAAGGTATATTCATTCAACAGTTCCAGCACTGGCTTGTCCTCCAACAGCAGCTCCGCCGCAAAAAGATTGGCTTCGTATTCCGTAGAATCGGAGGACTTGTCCAAAATTTCCAGTTCATGCATACACTTCATCAGGGCAATCTGCTCTTTATGTAATGTCATATGCCCCAGTTCATGGGCAATCAGTATGGATTGAAATTCCTCGCTCACATTTTCGTCTATGACAATGTTGTTGATTCGTGAGTGATAGAAATAATAGGCTTTCAAACGCTGTTGTAAATTCATGTAATGCACCGTACATTTTTTGTATGCACAGATATCCAGTGGATTTCTGGTGCCTGCTTTTTTCACCAGACAGTCCACCTGCTCTGCGATATAAAGAATCTTACTCAATAAACCACCTCTCCGTAAATCGGATGATACGCCGATTATGATACTATTTTATGCATTCTCCAAATAACATGATAGCAAATAAGAAGTCCCAATAGACGGACTTTGGCGGCTACAGTATGGCATCTTTCGTCGTTTTTTTGCGGGAGAATTTCTCGGATGCTTCTTTCTTGGAAGAAAGATACACCTGCATCAGTGACTGCATGAATACTTCTTTTGCTTCGTCATCCAGTTCTCCTCCAGCAAACAGGGCACCGGCACGATCTAATACTTCCTTTGCCTCTTTTGCCCCCCGGTATCCGTACTTTGCCTTTGCCTCGTCAATGAATTTCTCATCATTGATGTTTTTCTGGGTATCCTGTTCGTTATCATCCGTGAGATAAGATACCGATACATGGAGTGCCTCTGCCAGTTTCTTTAAGTTGCTCTTTCTGGGAAGCGTGTTGAGCTGTTCGTAAGTATACAGTGAACGTTCTGATATTCCCGTGATTTCTGCCAGTTCTGCCTGAGACAGATTTAATGTAATTCTGGCGTTCTTTACTTTCTCTCCAAATGTCATGGCGATTCCCTTCTTTCTTTTATACACCCTCCCCACACCATCAGGAGGACATATCTGAAATTATTCTATCGTAACTTCCGATTACCTATTGACAAACTTCTAATATCTGATATAATCGGATTTGTTCAAACTTCTTGTTAATTATAATTCGGAAGTTTAGAAAGGTCAATAGCTTTTAAGAAAAAACTTCTGATAAATTTCAAAACTTCTGAAAAGAAGGGAAAGGAGGAACTTGCGGTTGAAAAGTGAAAAGTGTATCAGGACTAGAACGCTGGGCATCCGTGTGGCGGATAAAACAGTGTATCAGGGAAAACCCATGATGCGGGTACATCATGGAACGAAAGAGGATTTGTTTGGTTTGCGGGATTGCGTGGACTCTTTATATGGCAAAGAGTACCGGTGTATTCTCGTATCAAAAAGCAGCACGGTAGTGCTGTAAGCTGGATTTGTGTAACCCATAAATGATGTGTCTTTTTGACTAGGACTGCCGCATGGACGAGCAGTTCAGCGGGGATACATTCGCAGTGAACAGAATAGTGTGACGTGTTTGACGGATCTGTCCTTGCAGATGCATAGAGATAAGACGGAGCATGGGAAATCAGAGAATGACAGTATTCTCTCTTTTCCTGTGCTTCGTCTTTTTTTTGTGAAAAAAATGGAAAAATCAGAGTTTTTGCAAGACCTCAATCGTTTCAAGGGGCGGAAATGTCAAAACCGCAAAAGACGATTGGAGGACAAGAAAATGTATGATTACAAGGAAATGGAACCAAAGGAGTATGCAAAGCAGTTTGATATGGAGATTGGAATGAGAATCCGGGAGTGCAGGGAGAAAAAAGGCTGGTCGCAGACAGACCTTGCCGCTATGCTCAATGTTTCGGCAAAAATGATTTCCAAATATGAATCTGGCGAAAGCAGTTGTTGCAGCGGATATTTGAAGATTCTGGCAGAGGGGCTGGAGGTTTCGCTCTTATATCTTATGGGCGATGAGGATGAAAGAGCAGAGGCAATGGAGTATGCAGAAAAATGGATGAAGCTGCCATTGACGGTGCGGGATTTTCTAAAAAAAGGAATGGATGCGTTTCTGAACCATGAAAAATGATGACAGGGGACGGATTCTACAATTTGTACGGATAGTTCAAAAGATTGGAACTGTGAGTTCAACATGAAAACCGTCTGTGCCGTAGAATGGTATCAGGTCGTAACAAAAGACCATTACAATTTCATGAGACACGCATACATTTCTGAGATATTTCCGCTTCTGCAAAGGCAGGAGTGGTCAGAACCCATCTCGTGCCATAAGGCTCCTGTAAAGGGATTTCCTTTATCGCCCCTTCCGGAAGGAGATGAGCAGAGGTTTTGACCTACCGAAGCAGCGTTCGGAGACAATGGATTATCCAGACATCACGATTGCAGAGGTAAATCCTTTCGTGGGAGTGGCTGCCGGCACATGAAATCCTATTGGGACGGATGGAAGTGCGGTGGGGACAGCTCGGTCCCATGTATGTTACCCGGTTCGGGGAGCTGTAAGAACAGCGAATTGTCTTTATTAGCGGATGACTGGTGTTTGACACCGGTTGTCCTCTGATATAAGCACTTTTTCGATGAAAGCTTCAAACATTTTATGACCAAATCTGCTTTTGCGTTGAAAGAGTGCTTATATGGGAGGATAACAGCCGGCATGGATACTGGACGCAGTATCGTTATTCTTTCCGCTATTACAAATAAAGAATAGGAGAGAATGAGCCATGAGAAGAACAACATTTGCAGGAAGAATGCTGCAGACAGCCTGTTTTTTTATCAGTACCTTTATGCCGCAGGAGGACGTGGACGAACTGATTCACCGGCAGGAACAGAAGATGTATCAGAAGGGGTTTGTAATTGAAGAAACCGTTATTGACACCCAGCCTCAGAGAAGATATGAGATAGACCGCAAAAGCATTTCCTCTTTGCTCGGATTGTTAGAAACCGGTCAGTTTGGCGTGTTGCTTGTCCGCAGCATGGACGAAATCTGTTCCATCGAGGAACATTGGGAACGCTTTATCGACATTGTGACGGAGATGGGAGTCCGCATCTACTGTCTGGAAACGCAGACCTTTCTTTGCAACAACAGGGAGGAGTGCTGATGGGGATTGTCAGAGGGAATATCATACTGGCGGATCTTGGTGTTGCCGAGAACTGCAGCATTCAGAGAGGCATTCGACCTTATGTTGTAATCAGCAATAATAAGGCGAACCGCTACTCTCCGGTCATAACGGTTGTGCCGTTGACAACCAAGATTGCCAAGAAAAGACATTTACCAACCCATGTTTTTGTATCTGCTTACCGTTCAGAAGGACTGCGTACACACAGCATTGCTTTGTGTGAGCAGGTGACAGCGGCAGATTACAGCAGAATCATCGAGGTAATCGGACATATAGACGATGACACAATGGAACAGATTACCAAAGGTGTTCAAGTGCAGGTTGGTGTTTACGAGGATTACAATTAGCATTTTCAGCCGGAGTTTCCCGGACGGGGATTCCGGTATACATAGCCGACTGGTTTCCGGCGGCAGTGTCCTTTTCAATTATAAAAATGGAAGAAAAGGGAAAACTTAGTATTATGGAGGTGCAAAAATGGCGGAAAGAGGACAAGAGTTTGATGTTCGCACGATAGACAGAGAAAGTCTGCCACAGTTGTCAGATATCACGATTGATAAGAATCTTCCCTGTCAGGAGAGGGCAAAGAATTTTTTGGAACAGCTTGGCGGAAGATACTGTTATGCAGACGGAGATATGGTTGTTGCATTTGGTTACACAGATACGGATGTGACATTGACAGAGAAACTTGCCATGTATGCGAGGACATTGGGATAGGAAGTTTTAGGAAATGTTCAGAAAGTGGTTGACATTTGGCGTCATTGATTCGATAATATAGATGTCAATGGCGGCTTGTCACCGCATCTGGAACAGAACATCGAAACTTCCTTGTGTTAAGAAAAGGAGGTTTTAAGATGCAGAGTTCGTATCCTACGTTTACTGAACAGTTCTATAAAGCAATTACCTATTACAGACTTTCCAAAGAAGATAGTAACAAATCAAATTTTTCCGTATCAGACAGCATTGAGAACCAGAGAAAACTCGTGGAAGATTATGTGCGGAAAGAAGGAAATATTGAAATCGTTGATGAAGCGATTGATGACGGATATACCGGGACCAATTTTGACCGCCCCGGTTTTCAGTATGTTCTTGAATGCTTGAAGTCAGGAAAGGCAGATACCGTCATAGTCAAAGATTTAAGTCGATTGGGCAGAGAATACATTGAAACAGGGCGTTATATAGAAATGATGTTTCCACAGATGAATGTCAGATTTATAGCCATCAATGATTCTGTCGATACGAATAACCATAAATCCAGTGATGATTTGTTGATTCCGATGAAAAATCTTCTGAATGAAAATTATTGCAGGGAACTTAGTCTGAAATTAAGAAAGCAGTTTAAAATTCAGAGAGAGAATGGTGAGTTCATCAACAACTTTGCCCCATATGGATATATGAGAGATCCACAGGATAAGCATCATCTTCTGGTAGATGAATCAACATCGCAGGTGGTAAAGGGGATATATGAGTTATTTGTTTCGGGATACAGTCCCGCAAGGATAGCGACTTATCTGAATGAACACGATATTATGTCACCTTATGACTATAAGCAAAGTACATCGCAGTACAAGTCAGGTTTTAAAGGACCGGGGGAAAGTATTTGGAATCATACTACGATACGAAGAATTCTTACTAATTCTGTTTATACGGGAGAATTGTGTCAGGGAAAGACCACAACACCATCGTTTAAGGTAAAGAAGGTACAGGTTCTTGACCGTGGGGAGTGGGCAGTTGTGGAAGATGCCCATGAAGCAATTATTTCCGGTGGACTTTTTGAAGTGGCACAGAAACTGCTGCAAAGAGATATTCGTGTATCTACTACAGACAATAAGGTACAGCCTCTTGGAGGATTCATTTTTTGTGGCGATTGTGGAAAGGCAATGTGCCGACGGAGAGTAAAAAGGGGAAATAAGTATTTTTATTATTATCTGTGTGGTGGATATAAAAGAAAACAGGGCTGCAGTGTACACAATATTTCGCAAAGAATGGTGGAAAATGCAGTATTAAACGCAGTGACATCACAGTTGGAATTATTAGTGGAAGTCAGTGAACTGGTGAAAAGGATTGGCGAAAATGATATTGTGAATAAGAAAGTAAAGTATTTGGATTTGCAAATTACAGCCAAAGAGCAGGAAATGGAAAAAAATCAGAATGCTGCGATGCGTCTGTATGATTCCTATACGGAAGAATTGATTACCCGTGAGGAGTATCTGTTCATGAAGGAGAAATACATCGTCAGGATTAAGACACAGGAAAAGACTATCCGGGAACTGGAAGAAAAGAAGAAACAGCTTGTTGAAAATGGGAAGGAAGCGACTTCGTGGATTGGTCATTATATGAAATTTCAGGGAATCGAGCATTTAACCCATGAGGCAGTTGCCACAATGATAGAACGAGTTGAGGTATATGAGGATAAAAGGATAGAGATTATCTTCAGTTTTGAAAATCAGTTGGCAGAACTGAAACAGTATTTGAATGAAATCGGAGAGGAGAATGTAAAATGGCAAGAAGAAGCAGAACAAATCAAAGCGACGAGCTGAAAGCTAAGCCG
>CAYTGS010000111.1:0-6964 GCA_964437435.1 uncultured Roseburia sp. | reverse complement strand
CATTTCAGGTTATAATAAAATCCCCGCAACTGACAAAACGGTTGTGGGGATTTTCACATATACTCATACTTGAATATCTTTCCTAAATGCGATACCATAATATTCAGAACTGGTCTAAAGGAGAGTGGCGCATGGTAATTATAAATGGAGAAAATATTGATGCGGCTGGCATGACTATCACCGAATACCTTGATAAGGCGCAGTATGACATACGTGTTGTGGTTGTAGAGCGGAACGAGGAGATAGTACCCAAAAGTGAGTATGCAGATACGAAGCTGCAAGACAATGATACGATAGAAATAGTGGCATTTATGGGGGGTGGCAGTAGATGTCATTCTTAAATTTTTGCGTAGGAAAGGATAAATGAAAATGAACGATGACAAATTAGTAATAGGCGGACACGAATTTAATTCAAGATTTATATTGGGTTCGGGAAAGTACTCAATGAATTTGATAGAGGCGGCTGTAAGGGATGCAGGAGCCGAGATTATAACCCTTGCCGTAAGACGTGCAAATACAAAGGAGCAGGAAAATATAATTGATTATATCCCCAAAAACGTGACGCTTCTTCCGAATACTTCGGGAGCAAGGGATGCAAAGGAGGCAGTGAGGATTGCAAGGCTTGCAAGGGAGCTTGGCTGTGGAGATTTTATTAAAATAGAGATTATGCGTGATTCAAAATATCTGCTCCCTGACAATTATGAGACAATAAAGGCAACGGAAACTTTGGCAAATGAGGGGTTTGTCGTATTGCCATATATGTATCCTGATTTGAATGTTGCAAGGGACCTTGTAAATGCAGGAGCGGCGGCAGTAATGCCGCTTGCATCACCTATAGGTTCAAACAAGGGGCTTGCTACAAAGGACTTTATCCAAATACTTATAAATGAGATAGACTTGCCGATTATTGTGGATGCCGGAATTGGAAGACCGTCTCAGGCGTGTGAGGCAATGGAAATGGGTGCAGCCGCAATTATGGCTAATACGGCACTTGCAACAGCGGGTGATTTGCCTCTTATGGCATCTGCCTTTAAACAGGCAATAGAGGCAGGAAGAAAAGCGTACCTTTCCGGATTGGGACGTGTGCTTACAAGAGGGGCGGCAGCTTCAGATCCCCTTACAGGATTTTTACGGAATTAATACGAAAGGACTAATTCAATAAAATGGAAAATCAATTTTATGTAGACTCAAATAAGCTTTCCAAGGCGGCACTCGAAAGAAAACATAAGTTAGAGACAGACCCTTCATGTAGGACGAACCATATGGAATATATGAAGGATATGGAGCAGATTAAGTCCGACGTGATTACAAGGGTTATGAATGAGGTCGGAAGCTTTGATTACGATAAATATACGTCAGGAGACGTGTTTGCGGCACTTGACCATGAGAACTGTACAATAGAGGATTTGAAGGCGCTTTTATCTCCTGCGGCAGAACCGTATCTTGAACAGATAGCCCAAAAAGCATGTGTGGAGACGAAGAAGCACTTTGGAAACACTGTATATATTTTCACACCGCTATATATTGCAAATTACTGTGAGAATTATTGCGTTTACTGTGGATTTAACTGTTATAACGATATTAAACGTATGAAGCTTGATTATGGGCAGATAGAGCATGAAATGAAAATAATCGCTGATTCAGGAATGGAGGAGATACTTATCCTTACGGGAGAGAGCCGTGGAATGAGTGATGTCAAATACATCGGTGAAGCTTGTAAGCTCGCAAGAAAATATTTTAAGAATGTGGGGCTTGAAATATATCCGGTAAACAGTGATGAATATAAATATCTTCACGAGTGCGGTGCAGATTATGTGACCGTGTTTCAGGAGACTTATGACGCTGATAAATATGAAACGCTGCACCTTGCAGGACATAAGCGTGTGTGGCCTTACCGCTTTGAGGCGCAGGAAAGGGCGCTTATGGGTGGCATGAGGGGTGTTGGCTTTTCGGCACTTTTAGGGCTATCAGATTTTAGAAAGGATGCACTGGCAACGGCACTACATGCATATTTCCTACAGAGAAAATATCCACAGGCAGAGATTTCAATATCATGTCCGAGGTTAAGACCTATAGTAAATAATGATAAAATAAATCCATTGGATGTGCATGAAAAACAGCTCTGTCAGATAATATGCGCCTACAGAATATTTCTTCCATTTGCAGGAATAACAGTTTCATCAAGGGAAAGTGCAGAGTTTAGAAATGGTATCGTAAGGATTGCAGCTACAAAGGTTTCGGCGGGGGTTTCCACTGGAATAGGTGATCATGAAAGTAAGTATACCGGAAAGGAGAACGAGTCTGAACAGGGAGACGAGCAGTTTGAGATAAATGACGGAAGAAGCTTTGAGGCAATGTACAATGATATCTCGGACGAAGGGCTTCAGCCTGTTTTGAACGATTATCTTTATGTGTGAGATAATATGTGTCACAAACCGTCATTTATGTGACGGTGACTTTTTAGATAAAATAAAGACGATAGCATATGAAAAAAGAGCTTCCAAAATAATACTGCGTGAAAAGGATTTAGGTGAAGAAGAATATAAAACCTTGGCAATAGAGGTAATGAGAATTTGTGATGATAATAACATAACCTGTATACTTCACAATTTTTATAAAACAGCCATTGAATTAAATGCCAATGGACTTCATCTTCCGTTGCACGTTCTTGAAAAAATGACACATGAAGAAAATAAAGTAATACGTAATAAATTCAGATATTTAGGTGCTTCATGCCATTCTGTAGAGGAGGCAGTAAAGGCATTAAATTTAGGCTGTACATATATTGTCGCAGGTCATGTGTTCCAAACGGACTGCAAAAAAGACCTGCCACCAAGAGGGCTTGGCTTCCTAAAAAACGTATGCGATAGTGTTGATATTCCGGTCTATGCAATAGGCGGAATTAACGGTGAGAACATGGGGCTTACAATAAGTGCCGGTGCAACAGGTGTATGTATGATGAGCGGATTTATGCGCACGTTTGCAGGAGGGAAAAATTAGAATGAAAACAGCATTGACAATAGCGGGAAGTGATTGTAGCGGTGGTGCGGGAATAGAGGCTGATATTAAGACAATGACGTGTAATGGTGTTTATGCAATGAGCGCAGTTACAGCCCTCACAGCCCAGAATACAACAGGAATATTAGGGGTACTTGAAAATACGCCGGAGTTTTTGTCTTGCCAGCTTGACGCAGTTTTTACTGATATATTTCCTGACGCAGTGAAAATAGGAATGCTCTCAAACGGTAAGCTAATAAAAGTCATATCAGAAAAGCTTGAACAATATAATCCAAATAACATAGTTATAGATACGGTTTTTGTCTCATCAAGCGGTACAAGCCTTTTGGATGAAAATGCACTAAATATTGCTAAAACAATGCTCTTTCCGTTGGCAACGCTTTTAACACCAAATATTCCAGAGACGCAAATCTTATCCGGTATTGAAATAAAAGCTAAACCCGACATGGAAAAAGCTGCAAAAATAATAGGCACCGCCTATAATTGCAACGTCCTCTGTAAGGGAGGTCACAGCTTAAGCAGTGCCGATGATGTTTTATATAATAATAAAACTAAAGAATATACATGGTATCAATCCGAACACATAGACAATACGAATACACACGGAACAGGCTGTACCCTATCAAGTGCCATAGCCTCAAACCTTGCAAAGGATATGCCCCTTGAAAAATCTGTAAGTGAGGCAAAACGATATATTACGGAAGCTATCAGGACTAATCTTAACCTTGGAAAAGGCAACGGCCCTATGGCTCCTATTATATCCTTTCTTCACGGATAAGAACGCTGTTTATCGTCCTTGATGCATTTTCAAAAAGTTGAACTGCAATTTTGGGGAACGCAGTGAAACGGTCTGATATTTCCGCTGAAATTAATCCTGAAATATGACCTTTTTTATCCCTGATAAGATACTGCATAAGGCTGCTTATATTAGAGTCGGAAAAGCTCTTGTAAATATCAGGAAGCGTATATTCTATTCCGTGTATGTTGCTTATAACTAACCTGTCTCTTGTGAAAAGCGACAGATAATGTTTATTGTTTAATACTGCACAATCCACATATTTGATGTCATTTGAAGCGCTGTACATAAAATCTGGTGAAGTTTTTGGCAGTATGAAAATATTAATCTGGTCGGTCATTAATATCGAGGCAAGCTGTTCGAGCAGGTCGTTAATGATTTCTGAACCATATATTATTGTATCTGATAAAAGTATATTTAATTTATCTATGTCATTTTCTGAGTAATATTTCGTAGTTATATTTACAATATCGCCGTTATCATCTGGAGAATTAAAATCGCCGTGAATTTCCGGTTTATAAATTATATATCGGTTTTTGCCTTTTTGCTTAGCCAGATAAAGAGCTCTGTCTGCAATCTTAAATAAATCATGGTAGGTTGTGGAGCATGAGCCATATCCGTATCTGCCAAGACCTATGGAACATGTAAGCTTATTGTCAGCGCCAAATTTATTTTGATATACAAAACCGACTTTTGTCTTAATACATCTTAGTACATTCCGGTATTCAAGTTCATCTGTAAATTTCTCAAACACGATGAGAAATTCATCTCCGCCCATACGTCCGGCGGTCGCATCCGTACCGACTGCCTCTTTGATAACTTCGCCGACAGCCTTAATTACATGGTCGCCGAAAAGATGACCATAATTATCATTAACGCTCTTAAAATTATCTACATCCATAATTGCCAAAGCAACCTGATTTCCGGCTGTGGCGGCATTTTCAACGGCTTTTTCGGCATACTGCATAATTGCCTTTTTGTTGAGAAGTCCAGTAAGGGCATCTATATAGGAGGCTTCAATTGCGGTATTTTCCACATCATCGGTAAATTCGTTTATTACAGACCATGTGCCGAGAACTACGGTTCTGTTATTATCATATTGCTTTGACTTGAGGGTAATTTTGTATTTTTCCATGGCACTACCCTCATTAAGTACGTTTCCACGAAATGAACAAACATGGTCAACTGTTTCGCCCTTTACGATATCGCAAAAAGCCTCAAAAGCCTCAAAATCCTCATGTGCAATAATGCTGTCGGACATCATTTTGCGTGCCCACTCGTCAAAATTCATATCAAAAAGGTCAATATTCTGATTTCCGTTTATAATGAATAAATGAAAATTATTGTTGTCATGTGTGTATGTAAATACAGCCTGACCATTAAGCGTGAGATAATCCCTTGCAATGGTTATACGGTCATTCAAGTCGTTTAAAATATTTTTGTTTTGAGTAATATTGAGAAATTCCACATCATACGATTCCTCACCGTCGGTTTTTTGTATTGAAATAACATAACAATCGGTGATATCGCCATTTAAAATATGTACACATTCATCAATTCTCTTGCCGGGTGAGTCCAAACATGCCTTGGCAATGGCGGATAATTTTTCCTGTTCCTCCGGCTCAAGCAGTCTATATATGGAAAAATAAACCTTGGTGTCAAAAAAACGGTAGATGAGTGGATTTCCGTCAATTAAATTCAAAGACAGGTCAAAACGTCCAGCAGGATAATCTACATCAAACCTCTGGGTAAAATTTCTCTCAGTCACAATAAACCCTCCTAAAACATATGGCTCATACCATAATATAGCTATAGTGATGAATTCCTTGAAACGTTTAAGTCGCAGAAATTTAGTATTATATTAATTTTAGCAATATTTTATACAAAAGTAAAGGAGGCAGACGTAAAAATGTCTGCCTATTTTTGGAAATATTACAGTTTTTTGCTTTTATACCACATAAAAGTACATAAATATAAAGTGGCACACGCTTCCAATCATTACAAACAAATGGAAGATTTCGTGTGAACCGAAATTTTTATGAATTGAATTAAATACAGGAAGCTTCAAGGCGTAAATTACACCACCAATTGTATAAATAATTCCTCCGGAAAGAAGCCATCCCCAGGCAGCAGGGGTTAGTGAAGACAAAAGCTCCTTCCCCGCAAGCATACAAAGCCACCCCATAGAAATATATATGATTGATGAAAACCATTTAGGGCACGTAATCCAAAAAGCCTTGATGAACATACCGACAATGGCAACACCCCATACCAGCACTAAAAGCCTGTAACCTATGCCTTTACCCAAAACCATAAGGCAGACAGGCGTATATGAACCAGCTATCAAGACAAAAATCATCATATGGTCTGCCTTTCGGAAATATGAAAGGACTTTTCCGGTGACGTTTACACTGTGATATAAGGTGCTTGCGCCGTATAAAAGTATCATGCTTGCCGCAAATACTGTGACTGCCACTGTTGACATTGTGCTGTCAGCCTTTAATATGAGCGGTACCGCAGCGATTGCTGCCAAAATCCAGCCTATAAAATGGGTTATTGCACTTCCCGGTTCCCTTATTGTTAATTGCATATAAATTCCTCCCTTAATATTATAGAATTAAATATTATATGATATAGTATTCAAAACTATATCATATAATATAGCAATACTACTACTTAAAGTATGCAAAGTCAATGAACAATATGCACAAAAAAAGACTGAAATAATCAGTCTTCTTCAATAACCTCTATTTCAAGATAGTCAAAATCAATGTTTTCGATAAAATTGTCATGCGTAAAGCGTGTTTTATTATGCCTTTTAAAATCAGCTATGTTTTGGTCGAGCCATATTGGCTTTTCCAAATCAAATTCATAGCAGATTTTCTCTATTGAATTAAAAACCTTGTGTGTGCGGGTTTCGCCTGTATCGTCGCATATAAGTGAATCCTTTAACATATGATTGTTTTTAAATATTTTCGCCCATAGTCTGAACATGGAAAATCCTCCGTATATTATATATTGTAAAATATCTCGTAACTATGAGGTACTGAATAGTTACAAGTCCCCTAAAAATGAGGAGTGCCCCGACATATATAAAATATGCCGAGGCTATTATGAAAAAATTTATCTATGTGTAATGAAAAACATTAT
>CAYTGS010000110.1:0-7014 GCA_964437435.1 uncultured Roseburia sp. | reverse complement strand
CAGTCCGTATTATTGTCGAATCGGTGAAGGACTGTTATGCGGCGCTTGGTGTTATTCATGAAATGTATAAGCCAATGCCGGGACGCTTCAAGGATTATATTGCTATGCCAAAAGCAAATATGTATCAGTCGCTCCATACAACCCTTATCGGTTCAACCGGTACTCCTTTTGAAATTCAGATAAGAACATATGAGATGCATAGGGTGGCGGAGTATGGTATTGCTGCACATTGGAAATATAAGGAAGCAAGCGACGGAAAGATTTCTACAGGCGGTGAGGAGGAAAAGCTTGCATGGCTTAGCCAGATACTTGAATGGCAAAAGGATATGTCTGATAATAGGGAGTTTATGAAGCTTTTAAAGAGCGATTTAGACCTTTTTTCAGACCATGTGTATTGTTTTACACCGTCAGGAGATGTCAAAAATCTTCCGGCAGGTTCAACACCAATTGATTTTGCATACAGTATACACAGTGCAGTAGGAAACCGAATGATTGGTGCAAGGGTAAACGGAAAGCTTGTGACAATCGATTACCAGATAAACAATGGCGACTGTATTGAGATTATAACTTCCCAAAACGCTAAGGGACCAAGCCGTGACTGGCTTAATATAGTGAAGTCGGCACAGGCAAAGAATAAAATTTTGCAGTGGTTTAAGAACGAGCTTAAGGATGATAACATAATAAAAGGTCGTGAATTTATCCAAAATTACTGTAAATCGAAAAATATTAATTTGTCTGATATCCTGACGTTGGAATATGAAAAGGCAATAATGCGGAAATATGGTTTTAAGGATTGGGATGCAGTTCTTGCAGCAATAGGTCATGGAGCCTTGAAAGAGGGTCAGGTCATTAACCGTATGCTGGAACTTTATTCAAGAGACCATAAAGTACAGGCAACGGATGATGAGCTTATTACATCAATCAAAGAAAATAATGCGAACAGACATATGAGGCCAAAGAGCAAAACAGGTATTACCGTAAAGGGAATACATGATGTTTCCGTAAGGTTTTCACGCTGCTGTGCACCTGTTCCCGGGGATGAAATCATTGGCTTTATAACTAGGGGGCGTGGAATTTCTATCCATAGGACTGACTGTATTAATATTATCAATCTTTCACAGTTTGAACGTCAGAGGCTTATAGATGCCGAGTGGGAACAGGAGGAAAATGATGATGCAGGTGAGAAGTATCTTGCAGAGATAGCAGTATATGCACATAACAGAAACGGACTTCTTGTAGATGTATCAAAAGCCCTCACTGAGAAAAATATTGATATACGTTCAGTGAATACAAGAACAAGCAAACAGGGAATTGCAACTATGGTTATCAGCTTTGAAATAGGCGGCAGAGATGAACTTCGGGCTGTTGTAGATAAGCTAAAAACTATAGACAGTGTTATAGATATTGAAAGGACGACAGGCTGATATGGCAGATTTAAAGGTTAAAAGAAGGGTGTTAAGCGCCTGCCAGACAAATTGCTATTATGTTTTTCGGGAAGGTGCTGACGAAATAGCGGTGATTGACCCAGGAGATAATGGCGAAATAGTTTATGAGGATGTAAAAAGCCTTGGCTTTACAAAGGTGGCAGGAATACTCCTAACTCACGGGCATGGGGATCATACAGGCGGTGCCTTGAAATTGAAAGAGCTTAGCGGAGCAAAGATATATGCCTATGAGGACGAGGCGGAGATATTAAAGGACCCTGAAAAAAACTTATCAGGCTGGTTTGGAAAGGCATATGGTTTCGAGGCTGACGAGTATTTTACGGATAACCAAACCTTTACAATGGCTGGTGTTAATTTTAAGGTATTGCATACACCCGGACATACAAAGGGAGGCTGCTGTTATTATGATGACGAGGATAAGACCATGTTTTGTGGTGATACAATTTTTAACTGCTCTGTAGGAAGGACAGATTTTTATTCTGGTTCGGTTAAGGCGCTTGGAGATTCAATAAGGGAGAAAATAATGACACTCCCTGATGAGGTGAAGCTCTATTCGGGACATGGGGATGCGACTACAGTTGGATATGAAAGAAAATATAATCCATGTTTGGGTTAACCAAACATGGATTTTACATGCTCTAGGATAGGCATGGATTTTACATGCTTTGAATTTATGAAAGGTTTTCAAAATGATTAAGGTATATACAAACAAAGAAAATTTTCAATATGACCTTCATTCACTGATAAAAGCTTTTTATCCCGAACATGAGGTGAAAGTATATGATGAGCTGTTAAAGAAGGATAATAGCGATAACTCAATCACAGTGCGTTTTTTGGATAGTAAAATGGAAACAGTTTTTGAAATTGACGGGAATGTTAAAAGCTATAGTGACAAATATGAAAATGAAAAGCAGGTTTCCAAAAATGAATATAAGCTATCGTTATATAAAAATCTTTGCGATTACACAAATAAGACGCTTCCGTGGGGAAATCTAACGGGAATAAGACCTACAAAGATTCCTATGGGAATGTTGGATGAAAATATGGCAGACAGTGAGATTATAAAGGTTTTGCAGGACACTCACATGGTAAGTGACGAGAAAGCAAGGTTAAGCCTTGATATTGCAAAGCGTGAGAAAAAAATATTAGACAGTATTCATTATAAGGACGGATATAGTATTTATATTGGTATACCTTTTTGTCCTACAACATGTCTTTACTGTTCATTTACATCTTATCCGATATCGGTATGGAAAAAGCGGATACAGGAATATTTGGAAGCATTATTTAAGGAGATTGATTTCATTGCAGATGAATACAGGGATAAGATATTAGATACTGTATATATAGGCGGTGGAACACCGACGACTTTGGAGGCGGAGGAGCTTGACAGTCTCTTGAAACTAATCCGTGAAAAGCTGGATTTTAGTCAGGTTAAGGAATTTACTGTGGAGGCGGGACGAGCCGACAGTATAACAAAGGAAAAGCTTGAGACCCTCAAAAAATATGGTGTGACACGTATTTCCGTAAATCCTCAGACAATGAAGGATGAAACGTTAAAATTAATTGGAAGACAACATTCAGTAGAGCAGGTAAAAACAGCATTTACCTTAGCGAGGGAGGTTGGATTTGATAATATAAACATGGATATAATTCTCGGACTCCCAAGCGAAACTAAGGAGGATGTACAGCACACAATCGATGAGATTATAAAGCTTAATCCTGATAGTCTTACAGTACATTCACTGGCTATCAAGCGTGCCTCAAGGCTTAGCCAATGGATAGAGGAAAATGGCATTTCAACACTTAAAAATACTGATGCAACAATGGAGATTGCCCAAAAGGGAGCAAAAGAGCTTGGTATGGAGCCATATTATTTATACAGGCAGAAAAATATGTCCGGAAATTTTGAAAACGTGGGCTATGCAAGGGAGGGAAAATATGGAATTTATAATATTCTTATAATGGAGGAGGTTCAGACGATAGTAGCCCTCGGCGCAGGAAGCATTACAAAGCGTGTCTTTGAGGATGGCAGGATTGAGAGATGTGACAATGTAAAGGATGTAGGGCTATATATCGAGAGGATTGACGAGATGATTGGGAGAAAGCGGGAGCTGCTGGGATAAGCGTCATTTCCCATTCGTTGACTATCCGGGTTGATTATGGTAATATTGGAAGCATGAAATGGTCTATAAGACCGGAAGTGTGTTAGTTAGTTAAGATTAAGGTGTATTATGGGGAGAAGAAACAAAATAAATTTATTTTTGGCTGTTTTTATTTTAATAATGATTACATTTGCAATCATATTGTTAATGAAAATTGCCGTTAAAAACGAAGTACAGGAGAATGTGGTACATGAGAATATAAACTATGAGGTTGGAAAACAAGAGGATGTGGTACATGAAAGTATAAAATATCCTGTTTTATACTCGGAAGATGATACAAAATATTATTTTAAGGCTTCGGATAAGAGCTTGAAATTTTATAATGGAAAATCATTTGAGAGCATTTATATTAAGGGGGTTAATATGGGTTTGGGAAAACCCGGATATTTTCCCGGAGAAGCGGCAATTACCGAGGAGGAATATGCAAGGTGGTTTGAGCTGATTGGAGAGATGAATTCAAACTGTATCAGGGTATATACAGTGCAGCCACCTGGATTTTATGAAGCCCTTTACAATTATAACCAGACGGCAGAAAGTCCATTATATCTTATTCAGGGAACATGGTATGATGAGACTAGGTTATATGAGACAGAGGATGCTTTTGATTCACAGCTTTTGGATTATTTATACAAGGATATGAGTAATCTTGTTGATATAATTCATGGAGACTGTGTTATTGAACCGGAAGCGGGAAGGGCATCAGGCACATATACATATGATATTTCAAAATATGTAATAGGGTGGATATTGGGAATTGAGTCGGATGCGTTGTTTGTGACCACCACAAATGAGGCACACCCTGATATTGTGTCGTATGAGGGTAAATATATATCAGCGGATAATGTTGAGCCTTTTGAGGTATTTTGGGCACAGACAGGGGATTATATAGTTTCATATGAAATGGATAAATATGGTATGCAGAGACCGGTAAGCTTCACAAACTGGTTAACGGCAGATATGCTCACACATCCAAGCGAGACAATGGATAAAGAGGATTCAGTTGATTTGAATGTTGAAAACTTAACGGCTACGGCTGCTTTCCCAAGCGGATTATTCGCAAATTACCATATATATCCCTATTATCCGAATTTTATGTATACTCAGAAAGATTATATTGAATACAAGGATGAGGATGGTAATATTAACACTTACAAGGCTTATCTTGAAGATTTGATTGCACAGCATGATTTGCCTGTATTGGTAAGTGAGTTTGGCGTACCGGCAGCTAAGGGAATAAGCCATGCCAACATATATACAGGATTTAATCAGGGGAATATAACGCAACAACAGCAGGGTGAAATGCTTGCTTCCATGATGCAGGATATTTATGATACGGGATATGCGGGTGGAATGGTATTTTCATGGCAGGATGAATGGTTTAAGAGAATATGGAGTACGGAGAATTCCACGGACTCTGACAGAAGGGCATATTGGGATGATGAAATGACCTGTGAGCAGCATTACGGATTGTTGGAATTTGTACCGGGAGAGGATGAAAGCAAGATAGTGGTATTGGACGGGGATGATAGCGAGTGGAGTGAGGGCGATTTGCTTAAGCAGTCGAACCAAACATCACTTTATGTAAGATATGACTGTGCATACCTTTATCTGATGGTTAAGAAAAACAATGCCGATTATTCATCAAATCCTACACTTATTTCATTTGACATAACTCCAAAATCCGGCAGTATGTCATATAATGGAACGAATTTTGACAGGGCTGTTGATTTTGTGGTGACAATAGACGGAAAAGATAATTCTCAAATATTGGTTCAGAGCTACTATGACCGATATCGTTATGAATATGGTGAATATGATGAGGACATTCCTGTAACTGATGAAATGCAATCTGCTGACAACAGTTTGTTTCAGCCTATTTATATGTTTATGGAGAGGGAGTTAATTCTTCCGGATAGGGACGAGGTAATTCCTCTTAATAGATTTGAGATAGGTAAGCTTGTATTTGGAACTACTGATTATAACTCGCCTGACTATAATTCGTTGTCGGATTATTATTATGACGGAGATATATTGGAAATTCGTATTCCGTGGCTTATGTTGAATTTTAGGGATCCATCAACAAAAGAGATTGATGATGATTTTTGGGAAAATGGATTTAAGGGATTAAATATTGACAGTATATGGATAGGGATTTCCACGGGTGATGACAGTTATATTGAAATGAATGAGTTTCAATGGGAAAATTGGGATTATTATCCGTATTTTGAAAGACCTAGAAAGTCATATTATATTTTGCAGGAGTTATATGGAAAGTTAAGTTAAAGGAGGAACAGACTATGGCGGTTTTTAGCGGATTAGAGGATATGGATGAGCTTGAGGCAAGGAAAAAGAGCCAAGAGAAACAGGAGATTGAGGATATTATAAATATGCTTGATTCAAAGACACAGAGTGGTGTAAGCCGTATTAAGGTTAATGTGTCTGAAAGCCAGCAGGAGGGGACAGTCACAACCCAGTACCATCATGGCAGATGTGACGTTGGAAGCCCTTGGGCTAAGGGAACTGTAAGAAATTTCGGGTGTGATTAATCAGATTTATATAAATACTTGAAAATATAACATAAAAAGTGTAAAATCTACTTTGGTTATTTTAGAGCAAGTTCTTAATCTATATAGAAATGAGGTACGATATGGCATTAAATAAAAAGCCTGTAAACGGCATGAAGGATATTATGCCGGATGAAATGCAGATAAGGGATTATGTTATGGGCGTAATAAAGGAGACATATGGTAAGTTTGGATTTACACCTATGGAAACCCCATGTATGGAAAATATTGAAAATTTGAGCAGTAAGCAGGGCGGAGAGAATGAAAAGCTTATATTTAAGGTATTAAAAAGAGGGGAAAAGTTAAAGCTTGAGACGGCACAGACCGAGGCTGACGTGGTTGACTTTGGTATGCGTTATGATTTGACGGTGCCCCTTGTAAGATATTATTCAAATCACGCTAATGATTTGCCGTCACCTTTTAAGGCACTCCAAATGGGTAATGTATGGAGGGCTGACAGACCTCAAAAGGGCAGATATCGCCAGTTTATGCAGTGCGATATTGATATCCTTGGAGAGGCATCTAACCTTGCGGAGATAGAATTAATCTTAGCTACGACTACAACTCTAGGTCGCTTGGGCTTCAAAAATTTTGAGATTAGGATTAATGATAGAAGAATTTTAAAGGCAATGGCGGCTTACAGCGGATTTTCCGAGGAAGATTATGATAATATATTTATTACGCTTGACAAGATGGACAAGATAGGTATAGAGGGCGTAGAGAAAGAACTTATCGAGGACGGATATAATAAGGAAAGCGTTGACAAGTATCTTGCGCTTTTCAAGGGCTTAAATGAGTCAGATGACACACTTTCATTTATAGAGGGAAAAATGACAGGCT